>NZ_AP029048.1:323345-646691 GCF_040371545.1 Synechococcus sp. M16CYN | reverse complement strand
GAATCTATAAGGTCGCCCCAGCAGGGTTCCGGCTTCATCAAGGGCCCCTTGCTCGAGGGCGGTGCGGATTCGGCTGCTACTCATTCGCCCCTCCGCGTCTCCTACGCTGTCGACAATTTTGACATCAACCCCTTGATTGCTAGCCAAGCTTCGCAACAGAGCTGCATCTCCACTGCGGCGGTAACCAAAACGGAAATTTGTGCCGACAGCTATACGCTGCGCCTTCAGGGTGTCTAGCAGAATTGTTTTCACAAATGCTTTTGCACTAAGCCGAGCGAGCGCTGACGTAAATGGCACCAAAACCAGCTGTTCGATCCCTAACGGTTCAAGTAATGAAAGTTTTTCGTTAGGAAGGTCTAGGTGTAGTCGCGCTTCACCAAAGAGCACTTCACGGGGGTGCGGCCAAAAGCTCACCATGCTGGGGACGGCATTAGTACCTTCTATGGCCGCCTCGATCACAGCGCGATGTCCAGCATGGAGCCCATCAAAACTTCCCAGGGCTAATGCAGTAGGCCTACGGGCGTCCTTTGGCGAGCAGAGCGGAATCAAGAGGTGCGGGCCGGACGCTTTAGTGGCAAGTTTGAACGACTGACCTCCCGGGCATGGCGAATCGCTTCGATTTCCAGCAGTTGTCCTTCGGGCTGCGGCGCATGGGCTGGATTCGTTTTTGGATTCAGGTTGCCCTTGGCATAGTTGTTGTTGGTGTGTTGCTTTTCAACAACATTGGCGAAAGCCTGGCTCGCAATACAAAGCGAGCGGTGGGACTTGGACCAGGACTGTCGCTCACTACCCTGGCTTTTCTAGTGTTGCTATACAGCCTTTGGCAAGGATGGTTGATTGTGCGAATCGGCCGAGCTGTTGATAGCCCAGCACGACCTACCCGTGGCGAGACTGCACGTCTAATTAAGCGAGGCTTGCTGGCGGATTTAGTGGGTATTACTTTCGGTGCAATCGGCTACCAAGCTCTAGCAGGAAGCTTATTCGTACAAGCATCGATGCAAGCTCCCGGTATCGCTATTGGCAGTGGTGGCATGGCTGATAATCTTGCTATTACGTCCCTGGAAATGCTCTCGGTGTTGAGCAATACCCAGGTGCTATTCGCTCACTTAATCGGGTTGATGTTTTCGCTGCGATTGTTACAAAAAGTTTATCGGACTCAATGAGCAAATCGGTTTTGTTTTTTGACTTGCCTTAATGCACGTACTAGCCCTGAAGCTTGATTCGGGGAAGGTCCCCGAGTGGGCCACGCCAAAATAGATCTGGCTGAATTGGAGTCAAAGATGGGCAGTTTGAGTGAACTTGCGCCACATCGCTGAGCCAGTCTTTGGGTCCTTCACTTGTCGATTCGAGATCATTAACCACTTCGCCAGCAAGCCAATAGTAAGCACGGCCTCGCGGGTCGAGGCGTTGGCTGAATTGTTCGTCGTATTTCCGAATCGACAAACGCGTCCAACCTAGTGGACCCATAGCCTCTCTTGTACAAGGCGGAATGTTGAGATTCAGCAGCATATTATTGGGCCAATGATCATTTAAAGCTTGCTCGCCAACGTCCATGGCCAAATCTGCAGCGGCTTGAAATTGACGCCACTGAAAACAGGCACTGCTTACAGCGAGAGAGCGGATTCCCTCCAGTGTGGCTTCCATGGCAGCGGCTACTGTGCCGGAGTAAAACACATCTGTGCCGAGATTCGGACCGTGGTTGATACCCGATAAAACAAGATCAGGTTTGTCCTTCACCAGCTCAAATAAGGCAAGCTTTATGCAGTCGGCTGGAGTGCCGCTGCAGGCCCATGCAGTGACTCTTGGTGTAAACAGCTCGTCGGCACGTTCAGCTCGGATGGGTGTTTGAAGGGTGAGGCTATGACCGGTGGCAGAACGCTCTTGGTCCGGACAGACCACTGTTACTTGGTGACCACGAGAAGCGGCAGTAGCAGCAAGAGTGCGAATTCCGCTAGCGAAAACCCCATCATCGTTGCTGATCAGAATCCGCAGCGGGGTCATGGCAAAGACATCTGTGGTGCTTCTTGGAACCTAGAGGCGGCCAAACTACTTACAATTAGCTTCCCACCCAAAACACGCTAGTGAGCTCCACGGTCACTCTGCAGCAGCTCACCGATCGGCTGGACGTTTTAGAAAAGAAAGCCGCTGCTGAAATTGCCGAAGCAGTCAATGCCCAATCTCTCGAGCAGTTGCGTGTTGGCTTACTCGGCAGAAAAGGTCGAATTTCAGCTGTGCTTAGTGCGATGGGACAACTCCCTGGGTGCGACCGACCCGCTGTAGGAAAGCGGGCTAATTCATTGAAAGATCAGGTTCAGACTCTGCTTGCCGATCGTATGCAGGCTGTAAAACAGGCGGCGATGGCTAAACGCATTTCTCAGGAAGTCCTTGATGTGACAATTCCAGCCTCTGGAGCGTCTATGGGGCATCGGCACCCCTTGATTTCCACCACTGAAGAGATTGTTAATCTATTTCTGGGCTTGGGATATAACGTTGCGGAAGGCCCTGAGGTAGAGCAAGATCGCTACAACTTCACAGCTTTAAACATCCCAAAAGATCACCCGGCCCGAGACATGCAAGATACCTTCTACTTAGAAGGAGACTTATTGTTGAGAACTCATACATCTCCAGTACAGATTCGCTATCTCGAACAGAATCCACCGCCGGTTCGTATAGTATCACCAGGCCGCGTCTACCGAAGAGATACTATAGATGCCACCCACTTGCCGGTGTTTCATCAGGTGGAAGTGTTAGCCGTGGATGAAAGCCTGGATTTCAGCCACTTGCGGGGGACAGTGATGGCATTTTTGAAAGCATTCTTTGGAGACCTACCCATTCGTTTTCGCACCAGCTATTTCCCCTTCACCGAACCTTCTGCAGAAGTGGATGTAAGTTGGCATGGACGCTGGTTGGAGGTAATGGGCTGTGGCATGGTGGATCCCGCTGTTTTAACGGGACTAGGACTTGATCCAGAGCGCCACAGTGGTTTCGCTGCAGGTGTTGGGGTAGAAAGGTTATGCATGGTTCGCCACAGCATTGACGATATTCGTCGGTTATACACAAGTGATTTGCGCTTTCTTGAGCAGTTTTGATGGAAGCAGTCTCGATAACCGGCAAATAACTTCTAATTTCACTTTTAATCACATAAAATAACTTTTTATCTCGATATTACATGAGTCCATGCTAGTTAATCTTTTGCTCAAAGCTGATATATAAATCTGGTTGTTCATGCCTTATAGCTTTCTTTTTATCTGCATTTGCATCTGTTATAAAAACTAGATCTTAATTTGATTTCAGTTGGCTTAATAGTTATTCCGAAATCATATTAACCAATAATGGCATTCAGCTATCCAACAATAAGATTATTACTAATAAAAGCTTCTGAGTTAGATTTTAATAAGACTAAAGCTTTGGCAAATGCAAATTAAAACTTAATTACTAATATGATCAACATTTTTGTTCAATAGAACACGATTCTAGGTCATAGCATTAAAACTATTTGATATTAATAAACCTCAGGAATTGACCATAATTATTTTCTTTTGACAGGTTATTGCAAGGCAATAAAGAACTAACAATATACTTTGTTAACTATCTATCTTTCATTAAAATAGATTAGATTAGTTTAATAAAGTACCTTACATTAATTTACATATTATTTTATTAAATATCTAATGTTCCTAAGACTTAGGATAAATGTATTGGTGATGTTAAACAGTTAATTATTTTAAACTTTTTGAATCTTGAACTATACAAATTTTATTATTGTCGACTTATTAATATAAATTTTTTTTCGGTATTTTATTAATAATATTAGTTACTGCTAATTGATTTACTTTTTTGGTTGTTGATTCTACTTCAGTCATTTCTCTAATACCGATCAGTCATTTATGATAATAAGAACTGTAAAATTATTTTACTCAGTTTAAAATGACATTTTTAAACTTTTAGCTCCCACTATTACCAATTTACCAGAAAATAATTAGATTACACACAACAAAATTCCTTTTAGGAAAGCCATACCACATAAGTCAATAACTTAACCTAGCTGCGATGTTAAGCCACCAGTCCAGTCAGTGACATTAACGTCCAAGCTTAAGACTAGTAATTCTCTGTTCAATGCATGAGTAAAAGTCATTGGTGAGGCGATCATAAATTTGATTTCGCTTCAAGCAGCTTTTTGTTTTATTCGTCTTAAGTCACGCCCATAAAATGGGTGCGTTGTATCCCCCTCTTCGATCAGTGCCCCGAATTGGACTGATCGTTAATGATGGCAAGCCGCTTGCAGAACAGACGGCAGACACAATTCAGCAACGTCTTGAAGCTGCTGGTCAGGAAGTAATACGCGCCAGCAGCTCCGGCGGCATGGTCGGATTTACCAATCCAGACCAACATCTCCGCGTGCAGGGCTACAGTTCCTTTGTGCCAGAGGGCTTTGATGCATCGATGGCATTAGCTATAGTGCTCGGCGGCGATGGCACCGTACTCTCAGCAGCACGGCAGACGGCGCCTGTGCGTGTGCCTATTTTAACAATTAACACAGGACACCTTGGCTTTCTGGCTGAGGCTTACTTGGGGGATTTGGATCGCGCCCTCGAGATAATATTGACGCAGCAATGGAAAATTGAGGAGCGCAGCAGCCTCGTGGTCAGTGTGATGCGCGGTGATCAGCGCTGCTGGGAAGCCCTCTCTCTTAATGAGATGGCTTTGCACCGTGAACCGCTCACTAGTATGTGTCACTTTGAGATCGCGATCGGCCGCCATGCTCCGGTGGACATTGCTGCTGATGGGGTGATTCTTTCCACGCCGACTGGTTCCACCGCCTATGCCTTGAGTGCCGGTGGTCCGGTAATCTCTCCGGATTGCCCCGTATTACAGCTCACACCGATAGCACCCCATTCCTTGGCGTCAAGGGCTCTTGTGTTTAGCGACCGCGAACCGGTAACGGTTTTTCCCGCGACACCGGAGCGGCTAATGATGGTAGTGGATGGATCTGCGGGTTGTTACGTGTGTCCGGAGGATCGTGTGTTAATTCACCGAAGTGATCATCCCGTACGTTTTGTGCGGCTTGTCGATCATGAGTTTTTCCAAGTGCTTCGCAACAAATTGGGATGGGGTCTGCCTCACATTGCAAAGCCTGGTAGAGAATAACGCTTGGGCTAAGCCTCCAGATGGAACTATGAGTCGTAACACTGAGCACTCGTCTCAAGTCCCCAACACAGGTAGGTGGTGCCCCGATATTGAGACTGGTTAGCAGCTGTACCCGTCGCTGGTAAACACCAAGGCTGTCCCTAAAGCTATGCAATTAATTTGTTGAGGTGCACATTTTGATAGATTTTTGTGCAGACAATTACTAAATCCACAAACGACTGGTTTGGGTTTTAATCTCGGTGATTCTATAGCCCCCTTGGGCGGGGTAACATTCCGGCAATACATACTTAGTTATTCGCACCCCCTTCCACTTAATTGACTCACCACACAAAAACTAACGCACCACTTACTTTGATCTAAGCGAGGGCAGCGTTTTCCTGGTAATGACGCTACCAGACAGAGTGAGCGCACGGTGTACGTATTAAGAATTCAAGCTTTTGCAAATGTAGATTTTATACATGAATATGTAACTCTAGCTACTGCCTCAGTCTTGTTACTTTTGATGACTGATCGTTATGAGTAGTTCTCGGGTAATCTTACTTCCCTTGGTAACACAATGTTGTGGTAAAACCCATATCTGCGTTAGTACGGGGGCAAGCCGTAAGGCAAACCGGCAAAGGCCAAGATCGATTCAGCTGCATCCTTACCGTCGCTGCATAACATGTGGTTTTTATCAAGTAGTCGACGACCATATGCTTTTAGACGTTCAAAATTTCGACCCTTCTAGATGTTGTATCTCTATATGAGTAATGAAGTAATTATGACAAAATCTCGGCTTTCTGTTTGCAATGGTTTACCCCTAAGCTACCCTTGTACCAGTGGCTATGAGCGTTGGATTCATGGGTGTGAGACGAGTGCCATCACCAAGGGTCTGTCCTCGCCAAGCTTGAAGCTGACTGACGCGAACAGTCATGCCCGATCTTTCGAATGTGGAGCGGATCTCAGCCACACTCTCTATAGTGGCAAGTGGGATAACTATTATTCCTTCAGGTTGAAGTCGTTCAATCACAAGCTCCAGAAGCTTACTGCATTGGCGGCGTCCTCCACCTCCGATAAGAACTCGATCTGGTTGATCCAAACCTGGCGGGACTCCTGTACGCAGCAGGTTGATCGCCTCCGCCTCGATTACGGCTGTAGGTTTTACGCCAAGCCGCCCGGCATTGGCTTTAATCAAAGCCGCTCCACCAGCACGTTGCTCTACAGCCATCAATTGAAGATCTGGTCGCAACCGCAAAGCTTCTATTCCCACGCTACCTGTACCAGCACCCAGGTCCCAAATTACACCTGTTTCCGGCAGATTGAGGTCGGCTAACAATTGAATTCGCACTTCTCTTTTAGTCATCAACCCCGGACGGTCGCTGTGTTGTAAATACAGCCCATCATCTAAACCGAAAAGCGTGTAGGACTCGGGAAGATGGGAAGATGGGTTTTTCGCTATCAACAGAACAATCAATAGCGGTTGCGTATCAGTAGGTAGATCAATATCGGGAGCAATACATTGAACCCTTTCTTTAGAATGGCCAAGGTTTTCACATAACCAAAGAGTATAGCTCGCCTCAAGCCCACTACTCCGCAGCGTTTGCCGCACGGTGTCAGCACCGCCTTGATTGGGATCTGTCAAAACGGCCAGAGCAGCAGGACGCTTTTGTAAGGCCTGACTTAAAACCTGCGGATCTCGGCCATGAAGACTCACCCACGTGGCATCCTGCCAAGAACGGCCTATACGCGAGAACGCTAGTTGCAGGGAGGTGGGAGCTGGATGAAACCGCAGTCGATCTGGCCCTAGCCGATCGCTCAGAATGCGGCCGATGCCAAACCAGAGGGGATCACCACTGGCAAGTACCACAGCCGCTGCAGTCGTGTCTAATTCCTGTAAGGCGTTCAGCAGTGTTCGCTGATCGTCACTGTTGATGAGAGTTGCTGCATGACCTAACCATGCTTTCACAGCAGATTGGAGTCGGAGTGGAGCGGCAATACATTGAGCTTCACGGATCAGCTGTTGCTGAGCCGCCGCTAGAGAAGCAGGTGCTCCTGCATCAGTGCCAATTACATCGATCATCAGAGAATTATGGCAGAATGTTGATATTTTAAAATCGGGTTATTATCAGCTGTTTTCTAGATTTTCTGACAATTGCTGATTTTATAAGGCTATGAATATTCTTGCGCATCTCTAGTTCAGTCGGTCTTTTCAATTTCGCTAACCTCTATTGGCGATAGAGTCATACAATAAGCCCAGCAGTCAAATCTTCGGCCTGGTTTTTGAGTCATAATCACTTAACATCATCATATGCACTAGCTTTACTTCATTAGATTAAACGCGTATGTTAGCACTACTAGAATACTTTTCCTACTGGCTGAATTACTTGCTCTATTTCTGCGAGTTGTGCTCATTATTACTAACTACTTTAAAAACCTGTGGCTTAGCTATATCACAGACCCATTTGGTTGCGTACTGATGCAGATAGAGAGATCACATTTATTTGGTCAAAATTTTGCACATATAGCCTAGTCTCAATAGTGTTAAAGCAATTTTCTAGAGCACAATTTATCTCCTTAAAGCTGAAATTAACTAGTTTAATCTCTAATTTAGGTCAAGCAACGGGTCCGGCGGATAAACCGATTGAAGTAGCTTATAGCAATTCGGTGCAGTAGTTGTTACTTACAATTAAAATCAATGATGAACAATTCGGCCTTTCGATTTGGCACCAAGCAGAACAGCCAATTTCTGAATACATTTGGTCAGGCTGCTGACCATCAGCTCGATCCGGTCATCATGGCTTCCTTGCGTAAACAATGCTCACAGCGACTGTTGAGATTGATATGAAGCGAACTGAAAGACGTCAGCGTTTACACGAATTGTTGCTGGCTTTGATAGCCAGAGAAGAAGAATTGCCCCTGATGGACGAGGAATTGCCCGCACTGGCCGGTGGCAGTACACCAGCGCGTTGGTTGGATCAAAACCGCCGTACGCTTCATCGTTACCAGGCTTTGGTTCGTACGGTGGTCACCCTAGACGCTCTTTTGGACGCAGAGGACACTTCGCAGAATCTCAACCCTGGCTGAGGACCTTAAATCTGACAGGCTGTGGCTATTTCGCAACACCTCATGGCCGGACTGGATTTCTCCGCTTTACGCGGGATGCTGAGGCGTGGTCAGGGTTCTTGGACCCCGCCATCAGCAAGTTGGAGCCGCCCATTCGGCCTTGGTTGGGACCAGCCTTACAGCGTACGCTACACGAGTAACCTCGACGATGGTCCCAACCACGGCATGCCGCTAGGAGGATTCGGCGCCGGTTGCATTGGTCGGGCACCAGACGGCAACATTAATCTCTGGCATCTCGATGGCGGCGAACATTGGTTTGGCATTCTTCCAGATTGTCAGTTTTCTCTTTGGGAAAAGCAGGGAAAAGATGTACGAACCCATGCCCTAGGGGTTAGACCTAATCGCGATGCATCGCGTCCCAGAGATTCCAGATGGCCGCTTCAATCTTGGAGTTGGTATCCAGCTAGCACCCTGAAACGCAACACAGGAACCTACGCCGCTCGCTATCCGCTGAGCTGGACGCACTACGCCGGTGTATTCCGATCCTACGTGTTGTGCGAGGCTTTTAGCCCGATTATCCCTGGCGATTACCAGCGCACCAGTTATCCCGTAGCGGTGTTCCGCTGGCATTTCGGCAATCAAACCGACCAACTGCTGAAGCTGTCGTTGATGCTAAGTTGGCGTAACACTTTGGGTTGGTTCACTAATACCGATACTTCGGCTAAGATTCACTTCCGAGACGATGGCAGCCCTAAATACAATTACTCCCCCGCCATTGGCCGAGGCTATAGCCAACGTAATCGGCACCTCGATCAGCCTGGCTTAGTTGGTCTCCTACTCGATGGTCGACGTTCCGAGCCAATCGCTGAAGGAGAAGGCCAGTGGTGTCTAGCAGTACCAGATGGCTTGGAAGATGTCGAGATCCTTCGCTGTAGCTGTTGGAATCCCAGTGGAGACGGAGCTGAAATTTGGGACCCATTTTCTGCGGAAGGGACAATCCCAAACAATAACGATAAACGTGCAGGGGAGCAGGTCAGCACCGCCATGGCGGTGAAATTCACCTTGGTTCCAGGGGAGACACGAGAGATCCCTGTGGTGATGAGTTGGGATTTACCGATCACAACATTTGCTTCTCGATGCGGTTATCGTCGCCGCTACACCGACTTTTTTGGAGCTGATGGCACGAATGCTGCAGCAATTGCTGCAGAAGCTTTAAGGGATTGGAGTGCTTGGCGTAAGCAAATCGAGGTTTGGCAGCAACCCGTCATGAAACGCCAGACCCTTCCGAAACCTGTCCGTATGGCTCTGTTCAACGAGCTTTATGACCTTTGCAGTGGCGGCAGTTTGTGGACGGCAGCAACACCCAAGGATCCCTACGGTCGATTCGGGGTTCTTGAGTGCCCTGATTATGCCTGGTACGAAAGTCTGGATGTTCGACTGTACGGCTCCTTAGCTCTGCTCCAGTTATGGCCAGAATTAGATAAGGCAGTCTTACGTAGTTTTTCCCGTGCCATTCCAGCCAAAGATTCCACCCAACGTCCTATCGGCTGGTATTTCACCCGGGGGAAGGGAAGGGTCGAGGCAGATCGCAAGCTGGAGGGAGCAACCCCTCATGACCTAGGCGCTCCAAATGAGATGCCATTCGATGCTACCAATTACACCGCCTATCAGGATTGCAACCTCTGGAAAGACCTGGCCAGTGACTTCGTGCTCCAAGTGTGGCGAACTTTCCGACTAGCCCCAACGGGAGAAGATTTGAATTTTTTAGCCGATTGCTGGTCATCGGCTGTGCAAGCTCTCGACTACCTTAAACTCTTCGATACCGACGGTAACGGTTTACCTGACAATAGTGGAGCACCAGACCAAACGTTTGATGATTGGCCATTAAAAGGGGTGAGTGCTTACTGCGGTGCCCTCTGGATCGCGGCGTTGGAAGCAGCATTGGCAATGGCTCAGCGTCTGCAGCTAGATTTGGGACTCGATACCACTGTTGAACAGCGTCGCTTCGGTCAGTGGTTGGAGCAGTCGCGCGGCAATTTTGATCGTTTGCTCTGGAATGGCGAATATTACAAAATCGATACCGAAAGTCGTGTACCAGTGGTAATGGCCGACCAACTTTGTGGAGATTTCTACGCACGCCTCTTGGGGTTACCCTCTGTTGTTAGTGATGCCAATGCTCTCAGTACCTTAAACGTTGTAAGGGAAACATGTTTTGAACGTTTTGAGGGAGGAAAACTTGGCCTTGCCAACGGATTACGCCGCGATGGCGTCCCCCTCGATTCCACAAACACGCATCCTCTCGAAGTCTGGACTGGCATCAATTTCGGCGTCGCTAGCTACTTCCGTCTGATGGGTCAAGGTAGCACCGCTTCAGCCATCACAAGAGCCGTAGTGCATCAGGTCTATTCGGGCGGTCTACAGTTCCGCACCCCAGAGGCGATCACTACTGCAAACACATTCCGAGCCTGTCATTACTTAAGGGCTATGGCCATCTGGGGTCTCTGGGCCACCGACACCAATTGGGCAAGCATTCCCGGAGCTTCAAATCGCTAACACTGTTACGTTACGTAATCTTTGGGTGAATCACATCAGTTTCAGACCAGAGCGGTTTTAGCCATGAACTCGAAGTGCTTTGTATTGCACTACATGTGACGCGCTTCTAGCTTTCACATGTAGAGACAACCCAGTGCGAACTGCACGTATTCAGGGTTCGATGTGCTCAACCGGAGTCTTTGAACCAAAACCCACGAGTGTATCAAGTATGTCTCATATTAAGAATCTTTAACACTAACCATACTCAAAAACAATCCAGTCTGCCAGCTTAGTCGAAATATTCACATATTAAACAGCTAGTATCTACTATATCACTGGATATCTGATAGTGTGCGTTACTGTCACTTAACAAAATACAAGCTTGCAGATAAAAACGCTTAATTAAGGTAACTTTTAAGATTTTTAGCGGGCAGCCTGGCGAGTTGATTAAATTTGATTGATAAAACTACGTCAGCAGTGCTAGTCAAATGTTGTGGGGGGTTATATAGGTTTGTTCTATTGATTAGACAAACTTCTTCGTAACTCTGTACCATGGTGTCAGCATACTTGTACGTCAAAAATATACAAACGCAATACAAACAAAAACTCTTGGCACAACTTAGAAAGAAAAACATTAGTTCAATGTTTAAACCCATGGACGCTAGAATAAGCCATTAGGTATATTACAAATATGCTAAGGTTGTGAACTGTTGTCCCACCGTGAATTAATGGCGATACTATCCGGACTCTATGTCTCCAATTGCTATAGCTTAGTTAATCTAAATTGAGAGCATTGGTAAAAACCGTGTTTCGACGAAAGTGGCCTGGGTCATGTTTGCCTGATAGCCAAGTTTCGGGAAGCAGAGGTTGAATTCTCAAACTGCACAGAAAGCTTAAAGTAACCAATTGCAACACTCGAGTTTAGACACTTCTGGTTCTCCATGTTTCTTCTTACTCAGTCGGAAAAAATAAAATTTTGGCAACCCTCAGCTGTATCAAATCAAATACACCAACCCTACTAGTACTTAATTAGTGTTTGTCCTTTCTCCCATCGTCAAGAAAGTTCTGTTCAGAACTAGTAATGTTCCGCCCAATTCTTTCAAGGTCTTGCCCAAATGCATCGTCTAATTTGTTCGTTGTTAGTCGCTTTAGTATTGCTGGTAATTCCTGGCTTAGCTCGAGCACAGGTTCATCAGCATGAAAACGAAACAGGTGTTGCAATAGTTCGGTCACTTGAAAGCCTTCGGGATTTGGATTACGACAGCTGGCAAACTGTGGCTTACCGGAAAGGTCAGCCTGGTCAGCCGGTGGTGCTTCGCATCGTCGGTTATCCAGGCAAGCTGCGTTTAAATCATCCTGTCAGCCTTCAAGTCCTAGCCGGTCGCCATACTTGGATTCTAAACGACATCACGCTGGAAAACCCAGTTTTGGTTGGAGATGGTCGTGAAGCCGCTGCTGAATTTAGTCTCGATCCATTACTTGACGATCTTAGCAACAATCGTCCGCTACGTTTAGTACTCCCTGGAGTGTTTACTGAGCTTCCCATTCCTCCATATGTTGTGAGTGAGTGGCGCTCGCTTCAGACTTTACCGCTTTTCTGATGTGGGATACCTGGATGCGGCGCGCCTTAGCGCTGGCTGCACTCGCCGATGGAGTCACAAGCCCCAATCCTTTAGTAGGGGCCGTTGTTTTGGATCGCCACGGACAGTTGGTGGGAGAAGGATTTCATGCTCGTGCGGGTGAACCCCATGCCGAGGTCGGCGCCATTGCGCAGGCCGGAGATCGAGCAAAGGGCGGAACATTAGTGGTCACACTTGAACCCTGTTGCCATCACGGCCGCACTCCTCCTTGTTCTGAGGCCGTGCTGCGAGCTGGAATCACCCGCGTTGTAATTGCCCTTGAGGATCCCGACCCACGGGTTGCTGGAGGCGGCATCGCCCGTCTCCGTGCATCAGGGATTGAAGTGTTGAGCAAGGTTTTACAAGCTGAGGCAGCTGCTCAGAATCGTGCTTTCCTCCACCGGGTTCGCACCGGACGCCCCTGGGGCATTCTCAAATGGGCTATGGGATTAGATGGCCGTATTGCCCTAAGCAACGGAGCGAGCCAATGGATCACGGGACCGTCTGCTCGTCGATGGGTACACTGCCTGCGTGCAAAATGCGATGCGGTGATTGTCGGCGGTGGTACCGTGCGTGCCGATGATCCGCTGCTTACTAGTAGAGGGCGTCGTATGCCAGAGCCACTTCGAGTTGTTCTCAGCCGCAGCTTGGATCTCCCAGCCACGGCTCATCTTTGGGATACAGCTGTAGCTCCCACCCTGGTAGTGCATGGACCGGAGGCAATGAAGCGATCGATTCCCTGCGGCCCGCAACGTCATGCTCTTTCAGCCTGTGAACCAGAGATTTTATTACAGGAACTGGCGGTTCGAGGCTGCAATTGTGTGTTGTGGGAGTGTGGTCCGGGATTGTCCGCTTCGGCCATAAAGCAAGGTTGTATTCAAGAGGTGGTAGCTGTTGTGGCACCTAAGCTAATGGGAGGGGAATCTGCATGCACACCGATCGATGATCTTGGTTTCACAAAGATGAATCAAGTGGTGGTTGGAACGTTGTTGCCTCCCAAGTCTTATGGGGAAGATTGGCTGTTCAGTCTGAGGATCGATCGCTAGAGCACTGCGAGGATGGTCACTCTACTCTGACCATTGTAATAACAGACTGAGCAGTGCATATCTGCACATCCTGCCAGTGAGATCAAATAGAATGGCGCTGACTGTATCTGTACGCATCACTATGTACAACAGAAGTAGGGCTGATGTTTGCCAACCCACAGGTAGTGAAACGAAGAAATACAGCGATTAACAGTTTAGAGTGTATGCATTGTGTTTAAAAAGACAGGAAGCTGCAGTCCTCATCAAAAACAGTCTATCCAATATTGGCTCGGATCCTTAGGGTTGAATATTTCATTAATCTAATCGCATTTGCTCGCATTGTAGTGCTTTAACTTACGGCAAGAAAGAGGCTATAAGGGCTGGATTTGCTAGAGGTAAACAACCAGGGTAACTCTGCGACCACGGCAAAACTCTAAAGTTACGGTATAGTCAGTTAGCTATAGTTGGTATTATGATTCTATACATTATTATCTGAACGTGCATTGATAATGCTAGCATCTAGTTTAGACAAATGATATAAACAAACGCAAGAAGATATAGCAGATTACTATGGTTGATTCATGGTAGAAACACGATTTCGGCTAGTACTATCGTCTATCATTTTCGCACGGCTAGCGGTAGGGTTTGCACAGAACATTGCTGTCGACATCGTTGCGATATTAACTAGTTACGGTTAGCTAGATATTATCAACTAACTATCTATGAAGACCTCAGGTCGTATTAGCAAAGACTGTCGGTGATCAGCTAACAGCAATGCAGATGTGCCCTATTGTATAGGGTCAGCTTTATTTTGGGGGTAGAGGAAGTAGCTTGCTTCAAGCAGTTGATTACAATCATCAGTTTTCAGACTCAAGCCAGAACTATTGAGATTATATGAAATGATTATGGGATTCAGACCCATATAGTTTTTTAATCGAGGCATTGGCTTATGTATGTAATTGATGACGCCATAAGTTTTCGCCTCATTCTCATCTATCATCTAGGCTTATTTCAAAAGCTCGAACCAAAGTCTCGCGAACCAAAAACCTATGGCTGTTCTGATCGATCTGATTACCATTTTCAAAGACCGGTTCTTGAGGTTCGAAGTGGGGCAAACAACTATGGACAGTACTATTAAGTATACGAAGCCAAATACTTTTACTCGGTAATCTCAACATGTAAGTTAGGTCGGTCACGGATTGGCAAGCAAATCTTCGACTCAGTCGGGAGGAAGCCCTAAAAGGCCGTGTACCACGGTGGCTCTTTCTTGTTTTATGATTTCTCCGGGTTGAAGAAACGACCAGGGGATATAGACATTAAGCAAAGCGTCTGTCCGCCCTCTACTCCGGGCCGTGGGTGCTGGAAGCACACAAACGTTCGGCAGGCGACTCAAGCTTGCACCGACTGCCGTCGTCAAACTTTAGGAACCGTTCGGTTCTTACACCCATGCTTCTCAGTCACACTTTGCTTTTTCCCTCGTAGCGTGATGCCAGTTTAAGTGTGGCTATATGCCAATCCGTCAAGACGATAACCAACCCAACCGTCGTTTTGGAATCATCAACTTGGTATTGATTGGCGTCGGGGTATTGCTGTTGTTCAGTAGCTTTATTCCTAACAATGGCATGCAACAAGTGCCAAGGGTTCCCTATTCACTCTTCATCGATCAAGTGAATGACGGTGCTGTGAGGAGAGCATTCATCACCCAAGACCAGATCCGCTATGAACTGTCTAATCCAGAGGAGGGAACTCCTCCTGTTTTAGCAACAACTCCCATTTTCGACATGGATCTTCCCCAACGTCTTGAGATGAAGGGGGTTGAATTTGCAGCAGCTCCTCCAAAAAAGCCCAACATTTTTACGACTATTTTGAGCTGGGTTGTTCCACCCCTAATTTTTATTTTGGTCTTGCAATTCTTTGCTCGTCGTTCCATGGGTGGTGGTGCCCAAGGAGCACTAAGCTTCACAAAAAGCAAAGCCAAGGTGTACGTGCCGGATGAAGAATCCCGAATTACATTTGCCGATGTTGCAGGCGTAGATGAAGCAAAGCAAGAACTCACTGAAATCGTTGACTTTCTGAAAGCACCGGAGCGTTATGCCGAAATTGGTGCACGTATTCCGAAAGGCGTGTTGTTGGTCGGCCCTCCCGGAACAGGTAAAACTTTATTATCGAAGGCTGTTGCTGGAGAAGCAAGCGTCCCATTCTTCATTATCTCCGGTTCAGAATTTGTAGAGCTTTTCGTTGGCGCCGGTGCTGCCCGTGTTCGTGACTTATTCGAAGAGGCAAAGAAAAAAGCACCGTGCATTATTTTCATCGATGAATTAGACGCTATTGGTAAAAGTCGTTCTGGCTCTATGGGCGTTGTGGGTGGAAACGATGAGCGTGAGCAGACGTTGAACCAATTGCTCACAGAAATGGATGGTTTTGCTGCTCAAGACAAACCCGTGATCGTGCTTGCGGCCACCAACCAGCCCGAGGTTCTTGACGCAGCCCTATTGCGTCCCGGTCGTTTCGATCGTCAGGTGCTAGTTGATCGTCCAGATCTTTCTGGTCGTAAAACTATTCTCGAGATTTATGCTAAAAAGGTGAAGCTGGCTGAAGGTGTAGATCTTAACTGTGTTGCGCAAGCGACAAGCGGGTTTGCCGGTGCAGATCTAGCTAATCTTGTCAATGAAGCAGCTTTATTAGCTGCTCGTGTAAAGCGCACTCGTGTTGAACAACGAGATTTAAGTGAAGCGATTGAACGCGTTGTTGCAGGTTTAGAGAAAAAAAGTCGTGTCCTTCAAGATGACGAGAAAAAAGTGGTTGCTTACCATGAGGTTGGTCATGCCATCGTGGGCCACCTTATGCCTGGTGGCAGCAAGGTTGCTAAAATCTCAATTGTACCAAGGGGCATGAGCGCCCTTGGTTACACGCTTCAGTTGCCGACCGAAGAACGTTTCCTCAACTCTAAAGAAGATCTTCAGGGTCAAATCGCTACTTTGTTAGGCGGTCGTTCCGCTGAAGAAATTGTGTTTGGCAAAATCACAACTGGTGCAGCTAACGATCTGCAACGGGCTACCGATCTTGCTGAACAAATGGTAGGCACCTATGGCATGAGCCACACACTTGGTCCTCTCGCCTACGACAAACAGAGTAATAACCGTTTTCTGAGTAACAACAACAATCCACGCCGATCTGTGAGCGATGCTACTGCACAAGCTATAGATCATGAGGTGCGTGGACTTGTCGATAAAGCTCATGATGACGCACTAGCGATCCTTCGCCAAAACATGGGCCTTTTAGAGACTATAGCTCAAAAGATCCTTGAGAAAGAAGTGATTGAAGGCGATGATCTCAAACAAATGCTAGAGGCCAGTGTGCTGCCAGAGAGTGTTGTTACAGCTTGACGGGCACCCTATTCATCTCTGATAACAGTCCTTTGAAGGATTGCTATTATGACTATGGCTGTTGAAGAGGTCGCAGCCTCATTAATAGGACTTCGAGGTCGTGATTATCTTTCATCCGCAGATGGGTCTGTTAGCGAGACAACGGCCTTGCTCACTCTGGCGGCGCAACTTAAATCAGGAGATCGTCAGATTGATCTTGGTAATCGCATTCTTGGTCTGATTTTTACCAAAGCTTCTACTCGTACTCGGGTTAGTTTCCAGGTAGCGATGGCCCGTCTTGGTGGTCAAACGATAGATCTAAATCCAACAGTGACGCAGTTGGGTCGCGGTGAACCATTACGGGACACTGCTCGTGTGTTGAGTCGGTACTGCGATGTTCTGGCAATTCGAACATTTGCCCAGCAAGAGCTCGTCGACTATGCACATTGGGCTTCGGTTCCCGTAATTAATGCTTTGACTGACCTCGAACATCCTTGCCAAGCCCTTGCGGACTTCCTCACTATGCAAGAAGAGCATGGCGAGCTTCCGGGTCAGACCTTGGCGTATATCGGTGACGGCAACAACGTTGCACACTCATTAATGATTTGTGGTGCGTTATTAGGCGTCAATATTTGCATTAGTTGTCCAGAGGGATTTGAACCTTTGTCAGGAGTATTGGAGCAAGCTCGATCTCTAGCTCAGCATGACGCCACAATCGAAGTACTCACAGACCCAGTGCAGGCGGTTGCTGGTGCCCAAGCGGTTTATACTGATGTGTGGGCTTCTATGGGACAAGAACAAGAGCAAATGGAAAGAGAGAGCGCCTTTGCGTCTTTTTGCGTCGATCAAGCATTGATGGATCATGCCGCCAAGGATGCGATTGCGTTGCACTGTTTGCCAGCCCACCGTGGTGAAGAAATTACCGCTGAGGTAATTGAGGGAGCATCCAGTAGGATTTTCGATCAGGCCGAGAATCGGCTTCATGCCCAGCAAGCTTTATTGGCTGCGTTGATGGGTGGTTTATGAGTTGATAGGTGGTTTATGGGTCGGAAAGATTTTAAACACCGCCTTCTTGCTTGCTGATTAGCATGGCAGGATGCGCAAATGTATCGTTCAACATCTGTTCTATGTTCTAGCGGCTTGCAGTCCCCAGGAGAGGCTGGCGTGCGCACAGCAGGAGTTGTACGACCGGTTAGTGGATTACATTGGCATGCATGCCATAGCTCATCTATTCGTCAAACGATGCGGGCCATGGGTTCATGTTCGCCGGCACCAGCGCGGAGTAGGCTACGTCATCTCCAACAGAAAGGTTGGATCACTTGGCGGAAAGTCAGGCGCGCACTCTTCAGTTACTGAGTAACACGGCGCATTCCTTAGGTATACCTGCATTGGGAACCATCGCAGCAAGTAATCCATTCAACACACGCGACCACATTCAAAATCGTTTGAAGCTAACGCTAGTTTTGGCAAATTGGAAGATTGTTTGCCCTTGCTGTGAGTGGAAAGTCGACGATGGATACTCGTATTACTGACGAGCATGTGGTGCTGATGAAGCTGGTTACGAATCTTCAGTATCTTAAAAACGGCGCGATCGTGAGTGTTGTGATGGCTGGCGGTAGCTCTACTCTCAGGTGTTTTCGCCGTCGAAGATTTGCTGTTGCGCTTGAGGTGGCAGATTCCATGTCCGCTTCAATGGAGTTGCCGGACAGAGCAGATACGAATTCAAGAGCAGCTCATCGCCTTATGGCGGCAGCTCTGGACAGGTCGTAGTGTACGATGCCGAAGATGGAGGCGTAGGCTTGACATTATAGCCAGCCTCAGAATGGGGCCATAGCTCAGCTGGTAGAGCACCTGCATGGCATGCAGGGGGTCAGGAGTTCGAGTCTCCTTGGCTCCATTAAAAAAACCCAGGCCCTACCTGGGTTTTTAATTCTCTTCGTGAAGGTCGCTAACTCAAAGAACTGATCGCAGAGCGTCATTGCTCCCTTGCCGACTCCAAACAGCTGCTGATTGCAAGAAAGAGCTTCACCGTCATCACTAGGTCAAATAATGATGGATGAGAAGCAGTTATTGCCGACTTCATCGAGGAGTATCAACAAGCCAACCGGGCCACCATCATCCGCGATCTGCGCTGCCACACGCGTCGTTACGTATCCAGCCTGATTATTGCTGGTAGGGATTACTTAGCATCCATGGACTACGGCCGCATGAAGTAGCCTAAATGATCTGAGAAGACGGACAACTTCTAATTCGCTCTGGCGGCAAAAGAAACAAAGCCACTCAAGGCAAGAAAAAAACCAAAAACAGGTTTGGTACTGCTAATAGATATTCCTGGTCATGAGGGAGAGGATGAGCATCTTATCGAACAAGATCAATGAGATCGAAACCAAAGGCTTCAAGTCGATGGGTGATGAGATACGTCAGCAGTTGAAGCGTTACCGGTTGTGGAGAAATCTACAGGCTCAAAATCCTGGTCTGAAACTGTACTCCCTACGGCATGGCGTGGCTTATCGAATGCATAAGAGTTGTAATGGCCCGTCATTGATTAGGGATGCTGCAGCAAGGGTGAATACCTCGACAAGAAGTAAAAGCTGTGAGCTCCTTTAAAGTTGAGTGCGTGTATCTTTAGTTTTAATGCAAGTATCATAAACATACACTTCATGCAAAATATGCACAATGATATCCGACTATCGTCGGATAATAATCATTTTAGTCTTTATGCACTACCTCAATATTCTCATCGGTATAAGTGTCATCGCGTGGGTTCTTATAGGGATCAAAACCCATGCAGATTGGTTTATCAGGGTTTTTGCTCAGGAGTCAAAAAGGATTAAGGATCAACAAATTGCTATTAAGAGGAATGGATATCAAGCAGTAACCTCTTTAGACCCCTTATCACTTCGAAAGGCTATCGTTTTCGGTTATTGGGGGAAAGATAAGCAACAAAAAGATACCGCAGGATCTGTAAGCATATGCTCAAGCCCTCTTGTTTTTCAGCTAGCGAATGCAAACCTTATTGCATTTACTTCTGTAACCGTATTAATCGTAATCAGCAAAGGCTTGTTTACACAAATCGGACTATCTTGATCAAGATTTAATAAATTTCTCTGAGTATCTGGTAATTCTTTATGAAAATTAATTTCAGTTGCGGCAACATTCGCTAAATTAATGCTGATAAGTGCAGCCACTTACTTCACATCTTGGACGACATCCAAACAGCACCAAGAATATTGCAATAACCAGCAAGTGCAAAGTCATTGCTTTGCAGTCAATCTCAGCGAATTACTACCTGAAAACCTGCGGACAGAGGTCTCCCGAGCAAATTCGATTCGATGCATTGCAACGGATTACAGAGAAAAACCTGCTCAAAAATCCTGGGCAGCAATTGTAGGTGTTACCAGTACCTGCTTACTGTGCGCATGTTGTTTCTAACGACTTCCAGGGCCTGGAAGTGAGGCGACGTGTTGCACAGCGGTATACCTCTCCATTGCGGCCATTTTTGTCACGACGGTTTACGTGAAGTGAGCAAGTAGAGGGAGTTTTACCGCATGATTCATGCGATGTCTGATCTAGTGCTTGGTAGTCATAGCCATTTTAGGTAACAATAACTGACTAGTGGTGAAAGGAGCAATCCGTATTGCCATTGCATCTGCCTTGAGTCTTGGAACTGCTGCTCGAGCAGCACTTGCGTGGATGCTGATTAGATCTATGTGGATAATCAATCCAGACTTCGAAATATCTCTCGTAATCGAAGAATTTGCTTCTATAGGCTCTTGTGAGGCTGTAGCAACACAGACATCTACTCGCTGAGAGGCATTCCACCTAAATAGAAAGGATTGCTTGGGATATGGATAAGCAACAGGATTTATCAACCTTTAGTATTGACCGTTTGCATTCCAGACGTTTCTGAAATCGAAGCTGCTGCACAATCTTTGAAGACTACTGAGCATTATCGATTGTTTCTTGACTGAACTTATAGCAACCCGCTTTGACGAAATGCTGCTCGACCGTCAACGGCTTTACTTCATCGGCTTTACTTCATCAAAGTCTTAAGCTATGTCAGCGATAACGCCAGAGACGATCGCTCTAGTGATGCGGAACCGTTCGTCTTTAGTGCAGCTCTTAGGCCCACCGCTCGACGACGCTTTCAAGCAGGGGGGGCGTCTGTGATCAAGGAGAATGGCTCTCATACAGCCTGTCTGGCTCCAGTTGGCGTTGTAGCGATCGCATAACAAGTTACACAGCAGTTACACTAACGGTCATCCAGAAGACCACCAGCGCGCTGCTTAAGCTCTGCGTTGAGATAGTCGATCTTGCTGCGCCTATCGAGATAGGTGAGGTGCGCTTCTACCTGGTGTTCATAGCGGTGCGGGTTTGACGGCAACCATGTTTGTTAAGTCCAGTTGATAAACAACTGCGACATTCCACTTAAGGCTAGGTTGGCTTCTAGAGCCGTATTATGGTTAGGCAGCAGACGATCCATGACCTTGCGCGTGTCGTTAGGGCTTATGTGCAGCCAGCCAAGACAAGGATGCGGTCGAACAAGTATCAGAAGTATCTCACCGTTATAGGATTAATGCCGCTGATGAACTACTGCACACGGATCTTGGCAACTCTCTCATTAGCTTCTCGCAAGCACTCTGTTCGTATCTGATAGGGGGCTTGCACAGCCATAGCCCTTGCTTAGCGTTCCTAGTCGATACGGTGACGAATACTTGGATCGATAACTAAAGAATCTTGTTTAATAAGGCTGGTAAGTATGAGTTTGCTCTGATTTTTTTCGAGATCAACAGGCTGTCCACGGTAACGAGCCGGTAACAATTGCTTGGCACCAGCTACTTGACCAATTGCAGTGGGGTCAAGAGTTCGAGTCTCCTTAACTTCACTAAAAATTTTAGGCCAAACCTAAATTTTTAGGTATCTGTAAGGCGGTAGTTTGCGCACTATGTCTTATTTAACTAGTTTCGTATTTATTTACTTTTATGCATAAAAGTTTTCTGCGAGCATGCCTAAGACAATACAATAGCGACCTAAGTGCCTCTAGGAACAGACAAAAGACTGCTGTGGATTGAGTTGAGAGTTGCAAATCGGAGTAATGATATACAAGTCATTTATTGAATTAACAACGATGATGGTATAAAATACAGAAATTTATGGTAATCAATTTAAGTGAGCATATTCTAGAATTTGGCTTGAGGCAACCAAATTTTTTTAAAAATCTTTCAAATAAAGTAACCAATTGTGAAATGCTGTTGCTCTTTAGCTGATGGCAAGAAGCTGCTGGTAATTTGAGAAAATTATCATCAGATCTATAGACAACAATCGGGAGATTATGCTGAAAGATAATTAGATTTAACCACTGATCCTCCGCGGTTAAAAGCTTGGCTTTGGCTTATAATTAGCTTTATAGGCCTCTCAAAATAACGACTATGCTAGCAAGTGTCTTTGAGTAATTCTTGTTTACTATCTAAAGAAGTTAATACTTAAACAGAAGACCTAAAAAATACTAACATTTCTTACTTCAATGAATATCATTGGAAGCTAGTTGCTAGTTAGCACTAACCAAACGCACTTGCAAAAGCATTTTATAACAATTTCAACTATTCAACAATATTGAAAGTGTAAAACTTAACTGAAAGTATCAATTACCTCTAGATAAACAGCTTTGCATTCAAACTCATTCTTGTTTGGATTATTCGTCCTTGCATAAATATAGATGTGTCAATTATTTAGGTTTCACCATTAAAAAATTGATAATATTTTTTTGCTTATTATTACTAATAATATAACTCAAATCGCATTAAGTTAATCCCCGCTAACTTTTAATATGTGACTCTTTGCAAAAGAATTAAGAAAATCTTAAACCTATGGCTCAGAATTATTATTTTGAGCTAGTATACTTTGATAATTAGGTACTGTAAAAAACAGTGATTTATAGCTAGCTAGTTTTACATAGATTTAGTTCAAAGTTGTCAGTAAAACCGGTAGTTTTTTTGTTTAGGCATGATTTCTTCCTTAATAGTTTTTTAATTCGCAATAAAAAATAGATTGGATAGCATGCAGTAATGCTTCTTAAGCTAATTACTCAAAAAATTTTATTAAAATAGACTATATTAATATTTTACTCCTCAATCAAGTATACTTAACTTGTAATTAGCGAAGGATCTGGGATTGAGCTTCTAATCACTCAGTACTAAGTAAATAGAGTAATTGCAAACTAATCAAGTGCTTTTTCACTGCACTCAGCATTTTTCCAGTGTTAAACGCTGGATTATGTAAGTTGCGAATAATGCCGAGTTAGCTGAAGACTTCATTAAAGAATAGACTAGCTGTCAGTCGAGTTAGCCCTCAGGGCTTTACCATAAAAAACTTCTTAACTTAATATTATTTAATTTTTTAAAAAACACCTGAAGTGATAAGCCTACTTACTCCGAGACTGGCTAAGAATGAAAACATGACAACCACATCCCATGTTTTTGATTTGATAAAGTATGGCAGTGAAATACTTATGGCTATTACATGAACAATTGCTCCAATAGTGATATCTAAATATAAAATGGTGAAATATGCCGCAATGATTAGGCCGCTTCCAAACATCCGTAAACGTGTCAAAAAATGGTCCATGGTTGACCTTGAACTTAGTCTTAATGATTTTCTATAAATCTCTCAAAGGTTTACGGCTCAACCTGAATAGTGATAACCGTATAAAACACTCATGAGCGTATATATCGTTACGGATTATTTGGCTTTTCACCTTAAAAACACATTTACGATTCATAGCCCCAAGCCCTCATTAAATTTCAATCGTATATATCGTTACGGATTATTTTATTAGAGTCATCAGTCGAATTAGCGTAAAGCTAATAGATATACTAGCAAGATATTTCTTATTGATTAATATCAGCTTCATTAATAGTATCTGTGATCTACTGCTCAGTCCTTTAGCAACTTAAATTTTATTTTTGCGATAACTCTCGCTATTGAGTCATACAGAGAACATAGGTGATATTGCTAGAATCGAAAAGAGTTATTCGAACAAGCTCGCTTATACACTTGACTATGGTATGAGAATCATCTTTGCTGTTTTCTTAACATTAATTTATCTAAAATAAAGTGAGTTTCTTCTACTTAAACGCTAGTCTCTAAACTGTAAAGTATGGAATATGTAGCTGTTTATATTCATTTAGAAATAAAGCAACGTTAAACGTAGCAAATTATTTTACATAAATTCTGTCATACTAATTTTTTCGAAATGATCTAATAGTTGGCCTGATATTTAGGAATAAGAAATTCAAATCTCTTTAACTTTATGACAACTTAGCCACCATTTGCAATGGCAAATTTGATTAATACTTTTAGTTTAGTTTCATTGTTTAGCTTTGACTAAGCCCGTACAATTTATGCCTATGCTACAGCCACAAGGATGTCTCTGCCATTGGAGTTTTTTTAAGCTCTTATAATAACTCTATACACTCTGGCTCAGCTACACCCGTTATTTTTAATTACTGGTACTGACCTCAGATAAGCAACAAAGTTCAGATTCATCCTCGTAACAGTTACTATATAAGATTTCATTATTTATACATAAATTAAGCATATTTGCATGATTTACTCTAACTTAGTTTTTATCAAATATTTTCAACAGCAAAAAATATCTCAAACAAATAAATACTTACTATCATTTCATTAAGATAAATACTTGGGGAAGATAGCTAAAAAGTTATTAAAATAATCAGTTAATTAATTTTAGCTAGAATTAATTAAGATTAGCATAAAAACGAAAATGCTAAAAAATAATTGGACTATAATAAGCCCATAAAAGCTAACAACTAGGAATTTGTTAAATTAATTAAATGTAAGCAACATGCAAACTAGCTAAATCATATTAAAATATTCAGATCTCAGCCTTATATTCATTAATACATAATAATAGAGGCACTTGAGGGAGAACACTGTAAAAAGAAAAGGCGAAAATAATTTTGGTCATCTTAGGTGCTATGGGCTGATGAATTATAGAGTTATTGTATTGAGATTTATATTAAGCTACTTAATCAATATTATATATTTATGAGATTAGTTGAAATAAATTTAGTTTTTATCATAAATAAACTTAACGATTCTTTAGCAGAAACTAATACAAAATATGTACATTATAAGATTAACGGGTTACCAAGAAAGTCTGAAATTGAATTGTGCTTCTAAAGATATTAATTAAAATATATAATTGTTTAAGAATATGATATATAGCTTTTAAAAGCAACTGACTAGATAATTAAGTTTCTTATTTTTAAAATAAGTTAGTTACAGATTTCAAAGGTTTGCTAACTTAGTTTTTTATATAAACTTATACGGTTTGTTGCTAAAAAACAGTTTTTCCCCTTTATTAAAATTTTTTATTTATTTTAACTGTTTAAAATACTGTAGCAAATTATTTTTAGCGCATTATGCCTAAATTTTAGTATTTTTGCTCTAAAGAGTAGCAAGGCTATAAGGTAACTTTTTACTGAACAATTACAAGAATAATTGTAAAATATATAGGGAAAGCTTTAATTATTGAACTTATTTTAAATCTAATCTCTAAGAATATGTAGAAATTATATCTGTTAATATAAAGAATTTATATTAGTTTATTAGTAGGCTAAATTAAAAATTATAAATATTAAATAGACTAGAAAATTAATCTTATTAATTTAATACGAATTGAATAATTTAGAGTAAAGCGATCACATAAAATTATGAATTTATTAGTTTTATACAAGTTATATTATTAATAATCAGATAATTTAGATTTAATATTGTTAGATTGTACTTAAAAGATTAAATATATCCTAGGAAAGAAAAAATTTGGAATGTTAAATTACAAGACCGTAAGTACGGTATCATCAATAAGCTAAATAAAATATTTGTTAAAGTTATTGAAATAAACTATATCATAAATATAGATTTCAATGAAATTATCATAAAAAGCCAATCAGTATTTACAGTTAACACTGTTTAATTATTTACATATTTCTAATAAATTTATTAAAATTTTGACTATTGTTATTCAGTCTTTTATAAGACTTTTAAAATTAACTTAAAAGATACCATATTACTTTCCAAACAATTTAATTTAATTGCTCTAAGAATTCAAAGAACAAAAAGGCGAAATAATTAGTTAATTATTATTCACTGCCTAAAAAATCTTAATAAGAAAATTTGAGACAGTTTTGGTAAAATGCATGGGGGAGCTTTATTTTTTAAGTGATTGAAGAATTTTAATGCATCCTATTAGATTAAATAGGTAGCATCGTATAGGTAAAATTGTATTTATTAAAACTATCATCGATACATATCATAAATTGTTTAAAACAGAATCTAGTATTTATTATTAAGCATTAGCAATATACGACTTGAACTGAACTATTTTATTTATACTAGTAATTATCAAAAGCAGGTTGCAAAAAATATTGACAAAATAAATAAACTTAATACATTTTATATCTGCATAATTTAGACCTAAGACAATAAAAATATTATACAATTAATTAATATACCTAAAATAGGTTTTTGCTACGTAATCATATACTTGTTAGTGCGTAGCATTACTTTAAAAATTTTCTAGCTTTAAAAATATTATTATAAATACAAATGTTCAAATTGAGCTTTTTTAATTTATTTATAATTAATTTTTTTTACAAAAAATAAACGAGATGAAAATTATCTAAATAAGCTTATTCGAGAAATCTAGATAGAGCTTAGTTTTTATCTATAACATTTATAAAATTAACACGGATATGAAAAGTATAATTAAACAAAAACGCTATTTGACTTTATCTTTATAAATAATTATATTTATATGTACTCATAGGTCAAAAGTCTAATTATGTCGTGTAGACTTGTGTGAATAACAATGATAGTAGCATCATCAAGCTTAGTCACTTTTTTGAGCTAAGGTTTAAGATCAGTAACAGCAAACTGTTTCGTGGTTTGCTACAACTGAACAATTTCGTTACTAGCATTTTAATAACTAATTATCTTATTGATATTGAATTAAATTTAGTGAATACGATTTGTTCTTATCATTAAAATTACACTATTAAACTAGCAAGAATTAAGAACTCATGCAAAAACTTGCCTCATAATTATCGTAATCAATTTGATTTTTCAAAAATCGTTTAAACGGTTAAATTGATAGAAAAGTCAATAAATTAGTCTCGAGCTTAAGCTTTAATTTATTACTATTTTACAAATTCTAGAATTTAAAGTTAACTAAACTCAAACTGTACTTGATATGTTGCTAAGAGATAAAAACTCTAATTGTAGCATTACATTTTGCATAGTTTAAACACATTTAATTTAAGTAGCTGATAAAAAACTTTAAAAGCTATCTATATAATTTTCTTAAGAAGATAAAAATTGTTCTTAGAACTTTTATATTAAGGCTGCTTCAAACCATTTTTGCTTTTTATCCGAACTTTTCGGCTAACTGCTGCTTGAAAAAAATTGTCTTTAAAACTATTTATTGGTTAAAATTTTAATCTCTTATCTTTAAACTTTTTATGAAAAAGTTAGCTCAATTAATTTTGAATACTGACTTTAGTATCTTACATAATTAAGTCTGAATTAATTTATACGCTATCAACTTTATGATGTAAGTAATGGCAACTAATTGCATGCCAATAAGAGCATTAATAACAATAATTTTGTTGAAAAGTTTTGTTTAAAAATTATTTATGAGACTTTTACTTAATAAATATATTATTATTAATCTTAATTAATCATCAAATTAGGTAAATCAAATATATGCACTTAGTATCTAATTAGAATTAATAAGATAATATCTAATTGTCAAATATTATCTGATAGCTAGTCAAGTTATTAATATATGTGGCACTAAATCAACAGAATAAATATTAAGTCTTAATTTAATGACTACTTTATTAAATCTAGCAATTCTACTGCTATAGATACAAGGACGTTAAATTACAGCAAAGTTAAGTATAGCTCGTTATACGATAATTTAAGAAATATAAAAATGATTTCGTGATTAAAAAATTATAATGAATTTAACAGACTTGTAAAAATAATGTATTACCGAGTAGTATCTTAGTCAAACAATAGCAAATTATTGTGAATGTACTATCTACAATAATTTGGATCATTAAAATAGCAAACTAAAATTAAGAGCTAATAATAGTAAAGAGCCAAAATAAGAAAAGTCGAGATTATAATAGCTATCTATAGGAATAAATTAACGATAAGATACATAAACTTTATCAAAGTTTAACATGCTACTATACTTAGATTTTGATATAATTTTAGGCTTTTAGCAAGAACAAAATATTAAAGTTTAGTCCTATATTTTTCATCTTTATCCATATTTATTGGTATTCCTCGTGCAATCTTCATATTTCCAATTATTGATATATCAATTGGCTGAAACTCATTAAACCAACGCGCAATTGCTTCCTTTTCTTGTTGTCTGTATTTAAAAAAAGAATTTTTCATTAAAGAATCCATAAATTTTAAGACTGTATTGATATTGCCATCGTTGTATATTTAAATAAATATAGTTTGTTACTAATCCATGTTCAAGATGATCTATAATTAAATAATTAAGTATTTATATTTATAAGTATCTTTTCTTGTTCAGAATTTTTAAATGTTGTTTTATATACAAAATTATCCGTTAACCGAAAGTGAAGTAGATATGTTATTCCTATAATAATGCCTAAGGATTTTAAATTTATGTAGTGCAATTAGTTTCTCTAAACTGATTATCTAATCTCAAAAATTTTTAGCTTTGATAGTATATATGATATTAGTAAACAAAATTAAATAAATTTTGTTTAATTTTTAATTGACAATGCTACTTTATATAAGATAAATGATCAGTATAATGAACTGACATTTTATATTGATTCCGCTTAATTTAATTTTCAAAATTAAGTTACATCTACGATAACAGAACTTGATTCTTACTATACTAATAAGTTTAATCAAATTATACTCTGAAGTATATATGCAATAGCATAAAGTATTTAAACAACTAATTTTTATTTAATTTAACTTGACTTTTAATTAGTGTGACATTAACTTAGCTTATTAACTAACTTTAAATATCAAATCATAAAAACAATAATATTTAAATTTAGGATTATATTCTCAATATTATCATAAATTGAGTATATTTTATTAATTAAGAGTTTAGCAAATTCTATAATTTCGTTAATACTTTAACGTTATATTCAGCGCAAACTAGTTAATTAAGCTTATAATATTAATTAACTAGCACTAATTATTTATTTGATTTTTTGTAAATACTCTTCTCATAATCAAAAATTACTAAATGATTACGGACATTATATAAGCTCTAATTGTCGAAATTTTATTTATTGATCTGCTAACTAAATATTTGTTTTGTAAATTCTAAGTTCCTTATTTACAGCATTAATTCTTAATCTTTAATAAAATAAGTTACATTATTAAATATAATAATCAGATTTTATTAGCTTAAGCGTGTCATAGAAATAATTCTTTAACTAAGTTTTTACTTTGTATTCATATTTGTAATTTGATTATTTCTAGAAAATAGATTCACTATTAAAAATAAAAATTTTTATAATAATAGGAAAAGTGCAAATTTGAGATATCGTAATCTATAGCATTTGTTTACGATTTTTTAAGATATGATAACCTTTCTTCTGAAAGTATCTCTTTATATGAGTATTACAATTGCAAATAATCTGGATTTTAGGGTATTACTTAGGTTTTATTGTGCGGTAATTAACTTTATGTAATAAGAATACTGCTTAAAGCTTTAAAGAAACTAATAAAATTAAAACTTTGTCCTGAATTATAAGTCTTAATGCAAACATAAATCTAGTTTAAAATAATATTAGCAACTGCTATTATCTTAGTAATAATATTCAGATTATAAAGCTTAATAGATATCTCAAATATAATAAGATATTGTGAGAATAATATATAAATTATTTAAATTATTCTTATAAAATATATCTGTTAAACTAGAACACAAAGCTAAATATTTATTAATATATTTTTATCTAATTTAAAAGGTTTAGGCTTAACCAGAATGAGCCATCACTTCAAGATTATTAAACTGATAAGCTAATAAATAAAAGCTTGACAGATATAAAAACCATTTTTTAAACTAAGCACTAGCTAAAACAGACTATAAAAATTTTTAGAAACCAATAAATATTTACTACTTACCTCTGTTTATGTTTAAAATAATTTAATTCATAAAATTAAATTATTTTAAATTAGATTATCTTCCTAAGTAATATAAAATACTATACGCGAGTTTTAGCTTGTTTAATCTAATAAAATTTTAATGTCAATTCTAATAGTTATCTAAGCTATTAAGAGAAATATTTAGAGCTAAAAGTAAATACATCTTATTTATTTTCATATATAAAGCAACAAATTTGCAGTGATTTTCTATAAAACCAACTTAACAGATATTTATTGCACAAAATAACTAGTGTAATAGTTTATTTTCTTATTCTAATTTTAATCATTATTTTAATTAATGCAACAGCTAAAAATAGTGGAATTGTGCTAATCTTTAGATTTAAAGCTGTATATCTTACCCATTTAAGTCTTTTTCTTAATAAAATATTTACATAAAAGTTAGTTTATAATAATTACCTTTATTTTAAGGCAAAAAAATTAATAGCTTTTTAATTACCCAACTTACAATCAATATCAATAAAATATTTTTTATTTTTTGAGCTTAGTAATTTTATTCTTCCTAGTATCATAACTTCGCATAAGATAACTAATATGTTGGTAAATTAATGTTTTCGATTTATAAATTTATAGTCTATTTAATAAGCTTTTGTCCCTCATTATTTTAATATTAGTTTTCTTAATATTAATGACTAGATTAACATTATAAATATTTTATTAAAAAATACCAGGATAGTAAATATACTTTGTTGTTGTTGTAAACGTTGTATTTTTTAAACCAATAAATTTAAAATTTCTCAAGAATTAAAAATTAAAAATATTAAATAAACTCAATAAGTCAAATTCCGAATATCAAAAGTAAATATTTTATTACTTAAATAGTTGTTAACCATAATTAAAACTCAATTATTAAGTTATTTATCACAATATAGTCAGCATGTTTTTTAACTTAGAATTTGAATTTACATTTAATTATCAATTATTATTAAGCAATTCTTATAATTTAGGTAACTAAAGATTTTGTTAGTCGCTAAATAATTAAATATATTTTACTTGACTAAGAATAAAAAATTTTTATATGATTAACAATTAATTTATTATCAATTTAATTACTTTATTTTAATCTTTTAATTTTATTAATAATCTAAATCTAGATTATAGTAATGTTATTTTTTATAGTCTTCTGTGGGCTTTTATTATACTCGTATAAGTTAAGGAATAGATATACGTAGAAACTTTTATTATAGTCAATACATTTATATTCTTATTAGTTATTTATATAACATTTATATAAACCAATTAATTAATATATTACAAGATAAAATTGTTGTGTACTTGAACTTTGACTAACATAAAGACATACTATTGGTTTTAAAGTTTACTTTTTTATCTATATATAAATGCCTAATTCTTTTAAGTTTTTAGTAAAGTTTATAAGTACTTATAAAATATTAATATTAACTAAAGATTAGTGAATAATCTAACTTTATATATTAACAGCTTACTTAGTACTTTGGCCATCTTGATTGTAAAAGGATTTATTGTATAATATATAATGTAATTAAATCTTGCTAATCATAGTCGCCAAGTATGTCACCTCAATCTAAAAATTCTCTGAATCATTCCATTACTAGTTTTAATGAATTTCTGCAATGTGCTGATTATTCATTAATAAACTATCTGAATGCTGATCCAGATTCTACTCAGAATGGTAATGATCATAGTGCACGTCAGGTTTTTTCTGGTCATTTTGTCCCTGTCAAACCTACTCCGCTGAAAGATGCTGATTACGTAATTCATAGTCAAAGATTCTTTGATGAAATTGGTCTCAGCGATTCTTTAGTGAAAGATCAAGATTTCATCAAAATGTTTTCTGGTGATCTATCTTCTGCCGATGTTAAATGTCCATTTGGCTGGGCAACCGGTTATGCCCTCTCAATTTATGGAACCGAATATATTCGACAATGTCCTTTTGGCACTGGCAATGGATATGGTGATGGTCGTGCCATATCAGTTTTTGAAGGTTTATTAAATGGCAAGCGTTGGGAAATGCAATTGAAGGGCAGCGGCCCAACACCTTATTGCCGCGGTGGGGATGGACGTGCTGTGTTGCGCTCCAGCGTGCGCGAATTCTTAGCTCAGGAGTTTATGTACGCTCTTGGTATTCCAACAACACGATCCTTAACTCTATTTGTTTCCCGATCTCAAATGGTAATGAGGCCTTGGTACTCAGAACACTCCACATCACACGAACCAGACATCGTAACTGAAAATCCCGTTTCTATCACAACGCGTGTTGCTTCATCTTTCTTACGCGTTGGACAGTTAGAACTATTTGCACGTCGGGCCTATAACCGTGCGCATCCAAGAGCTATGGAAGAGTTGAACATGATTGTATCGCATTTAATTGATAGAGAGTATAAAAACAGTATTGATTTAACCTTATCTTTTACAAATCAATTGGTAGAATTATCTTTTCTTTTCCAAGATCGCCTTACATCTTTAGTTGCCAATTGGTTACGTGTTGGTTTCTGCCAAGGTAACTTTAATAGTGACAATTGCACTGTAGGCGGCTTCACACTGGACTATGGACCATTCGGGTTCTGTGAGCTTTTTGATCCTAATTTTCAGCCTTGGATTAGTGGTGGTAGACATTTCTCCTTTTTTAATCAACCTGTTGCTGCAGAAGCCAATTTTAATATGTTTTGGAAGTCTTTAAGAATATTACTTTTAGATGATGCTGATGCTCTACAAAGATTTGATCAGAGTCGTCAACAATTTAAACAAACAATGCGATTAAAAATTCAAGCAGTGTGGACCTCTAAGCTAGGTTTAGTTAGATACGATCATCAGCTTTGTCAAAGGTTATTACAGCTCTTAAGTTACTCTAGAGTAGATTACACGATCTTTTTCCGTGAGTTATCAAACTTACCCCGCAATTTATCAGGACTAAAAAAGAGTTTTTACGACTCGTTACCTAAAACACTTGAAAATCAATGGCTATCTTGGTTGAATGATTGGTATAAAGTCGTTACATCCAAACGAAATATATACGAAATTAGCCAACAGATGAAACAAACTAATCCCAAATATACTTGGAGAGAATGGCTCGTTGTTCCTGCCTATGAACAAGCAACTCAGGGTGACTATAAGTTAATCAGAGAAATTCATAATGTTCTTAGTCATCCTTATGATGAACAGTCAAAAACTATTGAAAATAAGTATTACCTTTTAAAGCCAGAATCAGTATTTAGTATTGGTGGAATATCTCATTATAGTTGTTCATCCTAATTGTAAATATGACCCTTCTTTATCTGTATCCATCTTTAAATAAAAGTTTAATACTTTCTATTAATCGAGGCTTGTTTATTAGTAAATATTATTTTTATTCTTTTTCTTATGTATTATATTTGAATTATAGCATAATAATGCTTTAAAAGTATTTAATTAAAAAATGTTACTTTCTGTTACATTAAGCTACTACTAATAAATTTTTTAGTTACTCAGGCTTCATCTTAGCTAGTGATTACTTTATTTAGATCAAATATTAATCAGTATAACCATACTGACTTTTTTCTGACTAATCTAATAGTTACATTATATAAAGTTAACTTTTGAGTATAGAAAAATATATAGTAATAATTTAAATAAGGAAACTGTAAAAAACATGAATATTATAGTTTTCTAGTTGACATAATTTATTTAGCCTTTTAGTTTTAAGATATTAAAAATTAACAGCTATAAAAGTAATTTATGATAGCTAAAGATTTAGAGGAATCAAATACTCATACCTAAATGCAGCGAAAAATATTTTTTTAAAAATTTCATTTAATAATTAGAAACTAAATTTTAATCACTTCAATAAAGTATTATATAGCCATCAAATATTTATTTTTTATTAGCACAAGTTATTCTTAACTTTAAAGAATATATTAAATTGTCGATAGTCCTTGTGATAAATTATTTTTCTTATAGATAAACTGAATATTATTAGATTTTATAAGGTCATCTATGAGTTAATAAGCTTAAGTAAACAACTTATTATTGTGTACTAAATATTACTACTTATTTTAGGGCTAAATTAATTTTTACACACCAAATTCTTCTAATCCAGATGATACATAATTTATTATATAATTAAGCTATACAAATTAGTTTTGTTATCTAATCTCATTATTTTATGTATTAAAGATTCTGGTATTTTAAAGATTCGCAAAATATATGTATTGAATCGATTACTCTTAGTATAAATATCTTATTATTCTACCTGCTTTAACCTTTTTAATTTGGCTACAGTCTCGTCTTCAGCACGTTCTCTTAAAACCCTTTTAGAAATACTCGCCACAGTAACTCCCTGTAAATTTCTTAAAATGACGGAGTCAACCCCATCTGTACTCTTTGCAAGATCAATATCCTTTGCTGATTGTATCTTTCCTGTAGTAATCGCAAATCTAATGGCTGAATCAAACTTTGTAGAATCTGACATTGTTTTTTACTAGTTTAGTCTAGATATATATGGTAGTTAACCTCTTATTATTCTTAATAGATTTATCTTAAGCTTTTTCTTGTTTTCTCGTTATAAAACTATGCATACTTTACTAATTTTTGGCAACACTACTTCAGGCTATAAATATTCTACAATTGAATACAAGATTTTAACTGTAAAAATTTTACGTATCTTAATCTAACCAAATTTTATGAAAAATCAGCAATATTTGTGAGTCTTGACGATTTGGTGCTTATGTCATTTAACATATATTTATGTTTGCTTAAATCACTTGAGTCTGATAATGATAAAATAATGTATACTTGAGGCTATTTATTATTGATCTAAAAATTAAAAAAAATAACAACTTATATTGACGAATTCTAAAACTCTTAATAATCAGATTGTCTGCTTCGGATTTGTACTCTGAAGTGATACTAAAATGAAAATTAATCTTACTAGCATTCTTGAGCATATTTAGTGTGGTTTTCCCTAACCATTAAGTTCAAATTGTGGTTGCCGCAAGATTTCTATCTTTTCATAGAGCTTACAGGAGAGTTTTCATATTGTTAAGCAATCTAAATTCCCTGCTTTTAATAGGTGGCCCCAAATGAAGTGTTCAGTAATTTATCCCAACCAAGCGACGCAATCAATCTCCACTTTAGCCCCATTTGGTAAGGCAGCGACCTGAACGCAAGCACGGGCCGGACTGACTCCCACTTTGAACATATCCGCATAAATCTCGTTCACAATCCTAAAATCAGCTAAATCAACTAGAAATACTGTCGTCCGTACGACTTGTTTCAGAGATGCTCCTGCCTCAGTTAACACAGCCACAAGATTTTTAAAAACCTGATGGGTCTCGGCACCTACATCACCGTTGCCAACCATTTTTCCTGTGCTTGGTTCAAGCGATATTTGACCAGAGCAATAGAGCCAACCGTCAGCTAATACGGCCTGGCTGTAAGGCCCAATAGGTCTAGGTGCCGCTGATGCAGTGATGGCCTGAGCTTCTTGGTTTGGCATGACGAAAACACAGAATAATGGAGTTAGATCATCGCGTTTCGTCTTTGGAAAGGACCCTGGGACTAGTTGAACTTCGGGGCCTTTGGCATCGTTACGGGAAGCCTTCTGATGACTGGATTTTGCGTGGGATAGACCTTCAAATCAAGAAGGGCGAACTTGTAGGTTTGTTAGGCCCATCGGGTTGTGGAAAAACCACGCTACTCCGCTTGATCGCTGGTTTTGAACGGCCTAGTAGAGGATCCATTCACCTTCGACACCGTACTGTGGCTGGCCCCAACTATTGGCTGCCTCCCGAAAGACGTGGCGTTGGTGTGGTATTTCAGGATTATGCGTTATTTCCTCATCTCACCGCTTGGCAGAATGTATGTTTTGGCCTGCGTCCTGGCCAGGACAGAAGCCGTGCCATTTGGCTGTTGGACTTGTTGGAGCTTCAGGAGCTTAAAGAGCGCTACCCGCATCAGCTCTCTGGTGGACAGCGTCAGCGTTTGGCCCTTGCGCGTGCACTGACTCCAGCACCTCAGGTGGTGCTTCTTGATGAGCCTTTCTCTAACCTCGACGTGGAGGTGAGCCTTCTCTTGCGTAGTGAGCTTGCTTCTTTATTGCAAATATGTGAGACGAGTGGTCTTCTTGTAACCCACGATCCAGAGGAGGCTCTCGCGATTTGTGATCGTGTTGCTGTAATGCGCGATGGTGTGTTGCACCAATTCACAACACCCCAGGATTTAGTCGGTAACCCAGCCACACCCTTTGTGGGCCGTTTTGTACTTCAAGGAAATTTGCTACCTGTTTGGCCAGGTGAAGATGGTTTGTTGCACTGTTGTCTTGGTAGTCTTGTTAGTCCCTCAGGGCTTTCATTAGAACCTTGGAGGAAAGACGCCAGTCTTCTTGTTGACCCGACTGCGATCAGCCTCCAACCCCAGCCTGACGCCGAGGCTTGTGTTGTGGGCCGTGAGTTTTACGGTCATGGCTGGCAGTTCCGTGTTCGAATAAACCACCAACAACTGCGTGTTACGCAACCCTTGGAACACGATTACAATCAAGGAATGCGTTGTCGCTTAGGATTCCGAAAGAGCGCCTCCGCCATTTTGTTTCCCCAACGACTCAGGCTGAATGCCACCGATCCTTATGGATCCTGAGATCGGCTAGTTGCTCAGCTGTCTTGGCTTGCATAAACAAATTAGTGCGCCGTTCTAAGCCAATGCTGCTTGGCAGACTGAGCCTGCCGCGGCGACGTAGCGCTTGTACCTCGAGATACCTCTTGGTGATGGCTATGTCTTCTGGACATCGCTCGATAGCCCAGCGCAAATTAGCCTCGGTGTATTCGTGAGCACAACAGACACGAGTTTGATCAGGCAACTTCGCCAACCGTCTTAAAGCTTGATGCATGTCCTGTGGAGTACCTTCAAACAATCGTCCGCACCCACCTGCGAAAAGGGTGTCGCCACAAAACACCAAAGGACCGATATCTTGATCCTCACATCGCTGGAGCACAAAAGCAATGTGAGCAGAAGTGTGTGCTGCCACATCCATCACGTCGAGACGTCGACCCAAAACGTTGACGGTGTCGCCATCAGAGACAGATATGGTTTGAAGAGGAATCCTTGAATGATCAGCAGCAGCAGCAATCACCTCTGCATCCGGCCAATACTGAAGGAGTTTTGGAGTTCCACCAATGTGATCATCGTGATGATGCGTTTGCAGTATCGCAATGAGGCATAATGCACGTTGTGTCAACCACTGTTGTACTGGGTCGGCAACAGCCGGATCAACAACAACAGCATTCTTACCTCGAATCCAGATCCAAACCACGTTGTCTTGTAAGACTGGCAGCGCATGAAGGGCAGAGTGCATAGTTAAAGTCCTGACTGATCGCTTTTATCAACGCTGGGTCTATGATCACCATTGCGTTGGCCAAGGGTGCGCTTCTGAAATACTCCGTGGCGCGTTTTGCAGCGGCGGATCTTGATTTTTCAGCTGTTCTTGATAAAAACAATCGCCAACTAATGGTCCCGACACCCTGCGGACGTGCTCGCGCTCTGCTGGTACGCAACGGGGATGTGCCCACCTATGTCTCATATGGACAAGCTCAACTAGGGGTCGTGGGATACGACGTTCTGAAAGAACACCAATTGCCTGTAGCTCAATTGGTGGATTTGGGTTTCGGTGCGTGCCGCATGTCGGTTGCGGTAAAGGCCCGTAGTGGTTACCGCCGTGCATCAGATCTCCCGGCGCATTGCCGTGTTGCCAGCAAATTCATTCATTGCGCTAGAGAATACTTCGACGCCCTAGATCTTCCCGTCGAATTGATTCATCTGAATGGTTCTGTAGAACTTGGCCCGATCACGGGTATGTCGGAAGCGATTGTTGACCTGGTGGCTACCGGTCGAACGTTGCGTGACAACGGCTTGGTCGAAATAGAAGAACTCTTTCAGTCAACTGCTCGTCTAGTGGGACATCCTTTATCGATGCGTCTTGATGGTGGAGCTTTGTTCGACATCGTTACCTCGATTCGCTCGGTTAAAACGAGTGAGGTCGTGTTCTGATGAAAGCTATAGGTGACTGGAAACGGGTTAGACGCTTAGGCCGTTATTTATCTCAAGATCGACGCCGGCTATTGATCACCCTCGCTCTTTTGGTGCCTGTTGCCCTCGCAGGGTCTATCCAACCATTGTTAGTCGGTCAAGCAATCAGTGTGTTGCGCCGGGAGCCCAGTCTACCTTGGCTATCGGAGTTGTCGGTAAATGATGCGATCCATACGATCATTGGCCTTTTATTGATTTCAGTGTTATTGCGGCTGGCCTTACAAGGCGTTCAGTCGTTCAACATTCAGGCCGTGGGTCAACGACTCACGGCTCGCATCCGTGAAGATCTATTTCGGCATGCCTTATCGCTTTCACTTCGCTTTCACGACAGTATGCCGGTTGGCAAGCTTCTGACCAGGCTCACCAATGATGTAGATGCTTTGGCAGAGGTGTTCGGCAGCGGGGCAGTCGGGGTGCTTGGCGATTTGGTGAGCTTGACAGTGATTGCCACCACCATGCTTTTAATCGAGTGGCGACTAGGGCTGCTCCTCTTAGTTACTCAAATTCCTGTCGCTCTTATTTTGCTTTGGCTTCAGGGCAGGTACCGAAAAACTAATTACAAAGTTCGGGAAGAATTGTCCCAACTCAATGCTGACTTTCAAGAGAATCTCCAGGGGCTTGAGGTTGTTCAGATGTATCGCCGAGAGCAGTTAAACAGCAAACGCTTTTCCCGAACTGGTGCGGTCTATCGCAGCGCTGTGAATAGGACGATTTTTTTTGATAGCAGCATTTCCGCCTTCCTCGAATGGGATGGCCTCGCTGCTGTCACCTTAGTGCTTACCGTCGGTGGTTGGATGGTCACTAGCGGTGTCATGGGATTGGGCACACTCACCACATTCATCATCTACGTGCAACGTCTTTTTGATCCTTTGCGTCAGCTAGCTGAACGGTTCACTCAGATACAAGGAGGTCTAACAGCCGTAGAAAGAATTGGCGAATTGATGGAAAAGCCTCTGGAAATCCTTGAAGCCCGTGATGCGACACCTCTCAAGGCTTTGAGTGCCGGAGAGTTAATCTTCGAAAATGTCAGCTTTTCTTATCGCCCTAACGACCCCATCTTGCGCAACCTCTCTTTTCGCATTGCTCCTGGAGAGCACGTGGCCCTTGTAGGACCAACCGGGTCAGGTAAATCTACAGTGATCCGATTACTTTGCCGTCTTTACGAACCGCAGAAAGGACGTATTCTTCTTGATGGTCGTGATATTCGTTCGATCCCAATAGCAGACCTTCGCCGCCAGTTGGGGGTTGTTCTTCAAGACACCTTTCTGTTCAGCGGCAATGTGGCAGACAATCTGCGTCTTGATGCCGATGTAAGCGATGAAAAACTACGAAGAATCTGTTCAGATCTCGGACTCGATGAGCTGCTTAGTCGCTTACCGCAGGGGCTCGAAACAAAGTTGCGCGAACGCGGCGGCAATCTCTCCTCGGGTGAACGCCAACTACTAGCCGTCGCACGGGTAGCGATTCGCAACCCCGCGGTGCTGATTATGGATGAAGCAACGGCTTTCATGGATTCCTCGACGGAAGCAACACTGCAACGAGACCTTAATCGGTTGCTGCAGAAGAGAACGGCTGTTGTAATTGCACATCGACTCGCCACAGTTGAAGCTTCGGATCGAATTCTTGTACTCAAAGGGGGAGAATTAATCGAACAAGGAACCCACGTAGAGCTGCGAGCCAACGGTGGTCTCTACGCTCAATTAGCCGATCTGCAAGAGCGAGGGCTTGTCAAATTATGACACCTTTGCAAGTACCTGCGGGATCATTACTGCAGCAATACGGCGAAGCAGCAAGGCTTTGTGCTTGCTCGAATGATCAGCTCACTTTGATATTTAGTCAAACAAAACCTTTCGACTTGGTCGAATTGGAACGTTTGCTCGAAGCCGTGGGTTGGAGCCGCCGTCCAATGCGGCGAGTTCGAAAGGTTTTGTATAATAGTCTGCTCAAAGTGGGTTTATGGCGACATGACCCGCGGGTGCCGCGATTGGTAGGTTTCGCTCGTTGCACAGGCGATGGGATCTTTGAGGCTACTGTTTGGGACGTGGCTGTCCATCCCCTCTATCAAGGCAATGGTTTGGGTAAACAGATGATGACTTACATTCTTGATGCTTTAAACCAAATGGGAACAGAACGAGTAAGCCTGTTCGCTGATCCAGGGGTGGTGGACTTTTATCGGCGTGAGGGATGGGATTTGGAGCCCCAGGCCCATCGGTGTGCCTTTTGGTATGCCGGCTGAGCATTTGGTTTAGCTCCTGTAGACTTCTAAGAGTTGGTCTGGGCTATCACCATTAGTCCAACGCTGTCGTAGTTGCGCATTACGCCAAGCTGTTTTCAGCACACCCCTCTTTTTCCAACTCCGTCCACTAGTAGTAAGAGCACACCCCAAAATTCCGATCCGGCTGATTCGCCGTAGCCTTAACACCAGGTCAAGGTCTTCCATCAGCGCCAACGGTCGGTACCCTCCCGACAAGTCGTACAAACTACGATGGATCAGAAGACCTTGGTCTCCGTACGGTATCTGTTTCCAACGACTGCGAATATTCACGCACCACTCCAGCAACTGCAGCATCGGTCGCCGTTCATCAATGCGAAAGGCAAAGGTCCAAGCCGCGCGGCGAGGAAGGCAGCAGGCTTGGACCTTTGCGACTTGATTAACCCAGTCGACGCTCAAGCGGCTGTCGGCATGCAGCACTAATAGCCAGCTGTTTTGTGCAAACTGAATTCCCCATTTCAGTTGTTGACCTCGCCCCTTGATTGGACTCTGCACAGCGATGGCCCCTCCTTGAAGGGCCACCTGGATAGTTCGATCTGTACTGCCACCATCCACGACAATGATTTGTGAACTATCTCGCCACCGATGCAAATCTGCCAATAGAAGAGGAAGGTACCTCGCCTCATTGAGGGTAGGAATCACCACACTTAGCCCTGCCATCGACTCAAATCTGTAAGGCGATCAAGATCACTACGCTGTGCGATTGAAGCGGTACGCAAACCATTGTGCTTAGCTTGCGTCATGGTGACATCCAGTACGTTGGCCTTACCCCAAGGAATTCCTACTAAAGGCCAGTGCTGTGGGCGATATATCAAGCTTGGTCCAAATCCAATTAACCAATAACCTCCGTCGTCTGTGGGACCAATCACTAGATCCTTCGTCTGAAGGTGTGCTATGGCCGATCGAAGATCAACAGCATTTAGGTCTGGTAAATCGGTCCCTATAAATAGGGTGCTGAGTTTGCTGTGCCGTGCTGATAGAAGCTGGCGCTTAATCCGGCAACCTAAACTGCCACCTCCTTGCAGTTGTATATCACTTAGGCCAAGATTTTGACCCCATCGACGGGCGGCTTTAAGCTCAAGTCCACTAACCGCCAAAGTTGTTTCGATTTCCCCGTTGGCCTCCATAAGGGAAAGTACCCTGGCAGTATGGATACTCAGCTGGCGTTGGATGCGCATCACACACTCACCGGCTTGAAGCAGCCCAGAGTGGTGTTGCAGATCAGACTCTAAACGCCGCTTACAGCGGTTTGGTGCCGGCCAACGAGCCATCACTACGACACGCGGCACCTTAATTGCGACGCGGTAGTTCTTTCGGCCGCACTTCCACCGTAATCTCATTGCCATCACGTCTCAGCCTAAGTAGCATCGGCCTTCCCACTTGACCACGGTCGACAGCTAGTTGCACCTCTGTAGAATTTCGCACGGATTTCCCATCAACACCTAGGATTAGGTCGCACCGGCGAATATCAACTTTCGCAGCGGGTGTATTTGGCACTACATCCGTTATCATGACCCCGTTAAATTTTGGCACCTTACAGCCGCTGCCCGCAGCATTGATTTCTTCAGCCAGTCGCGGCGTCAGGTTGCGTAGTTGGATGCCAATGAAGGGGTGGGACGCTTGTCCCGTACTCACAATTTGCTGAACAATGCGCTTGGCAAGATTAACCGGTACAGCAAAGCTGAGACCTCCTCCCGGTGCTGTCCTGATAGCTGTGTTGATGCCGACTACTTGGCCGACCGCATTGATCAGCGGCCCGCCGCTGTTCCCTGGGTTTACGGCTGCATCAGTCTGGATGTAAGGCACGCGTTGGCCTTCTCCCACGGCATTAGTTCGATCGACGGCGCTAATAATCCCTGCTGTCACGGTATTATTGAGGCCGAAGGGGTTACCGATGGCAATTGCCCATTCCCCTGGTCTCAGGTTGTCAGAGTTGCCTAGAGAGGCTACCGGCAGACTATCGGCCACCACCTTCACCACCGCCACATCCGTAATGGGATCTCCTCCGAGTACCTTTCCCTTGAAGCTGCGCCCATCTGGAAGAGTGACAGCAACTTGATTAGCCCCACGGACGACATGTTCGTTAGTCAAAATCAAACCGTTACTGCGTATAATGAAGCCAGATCCCTGTCCCTGCTGACGCTGTGTAGACGGTCCGATTCCAAAAATGCTGTTGAGAGAGTTGTTGACCTTCTTTACAACGTCAATTTGAACAACGGCTGGTCCTACCCGATCTACTGCTCTCACAATCACATTTTCTCCCGGTTGCAGCGGTGCGCTTTGTGGCTTGTCGTTCACCACAACAGGAGGGGTCAACTGTGAGCTGTCGTGACGCAATCCCAGTTGAGATTTGATCAAGCTGCACGAGGACAGTGTTGTACCGATCAGAGCAAATCCGACCCAGCGAAGAAGATAATTCATTGTGACTGTTTCGCTGCTGCAGTATTTAAAACCGCCAGAGCTCGTCAACATGCGTAGATTCGCCATTTAAAAGCATGGCGGTTTTGGTGCAAACGGGCGACGAGCTTTGGTCCAAAGTGCGACAGAAATTGCAAGACAAGCTCAGCAAGCCTACTTTTGAGACTTTCATCCGTCCTACTGGATGCAGCGGCTTTATCGATGGCGAATTGAAACTGTTAGCGCCCAATCCCTTCACTAGTGTTCGCTTACGCCAACAGCTGCTTCCTACTATTGCTGAGATGGCTAGCAGCATCAGTGGTAGAGCTATTCAGGTAACCGTACTCTCCGAAACAGTCTTGACTAGGCCTAAGTCAGTTGCCAATGCGGCCCTGACAGAAGGTAATAAGGCTACTGAAATTCTCAGAGATTTGAATCCGGTACGACTCAGTGAACAGCGCCGACAGTTGCCAGCACTTAATCCTCGCCATGTATTTGGACGATTTGTCGTGGGTCCGAATAGCCGCATGGCCCACGCAGCCGCTTTAGCGGTAGCAGAAGCTCCTGGTCACGAGTTCAATCCATTGTTCATTTGTGGAGGTGTGGGTCTAGGAAAAACCCATTTGATGCAAGCCATCGGTCACTACCACCTTGAAATCAAGCCCGACGCACGGGTGGCGTATGTGTCGACTGAAACATTCACAAATGATCTGATCCAAGCGATTCGCAAAGACGGTATGCAGGCTTTTCGCAACCGCTATCGTGCTGCTGACCTGATTTTGGTGGATGATATCCAGTTTATTGAAGGCAAGGAATACACCCAGGAGGAGTTTTTTCATACCTTCAATGCCCTCCATGAGGCTGGCCGTCAGGTAGTCATCGCTAGTGATCGTCCACCCAGCCAGATCCCTCGCTTACAACAGCGCCTGATCTCTCGCTTCCAGATGGGGCTTATTGCCGATATTCAATCTCCTGATCTAGAGACGCGGATGGCAATCCTTCAGAGGAAGGCCGAGCAAGAGAAAATGACTTTACCCAGAGATCTTATTCAGTACATAGCTGGACGATTCACATCCAACATACGTGAATTAGAAGGAGCACTTACCCGTGCTGTGGCTTTTGCTTCGATCACAGGGCTGCCTATGACCGTGGAATCAGTGGCACCGATGCTCGATCCAACCGATCAAGGTATGGAGGTGTCTCCTCAGCAGGTTATCGATAAGGTTTCTGAGGTGTTTGCCGTCACTACAGAGGAAATGTGCAGTAGTACTCGTCGACGCACCGTTAGTCAGGCGCGTCAAGTGGGAATGTATCTGATGCGGCAAGGCACAGATTTAAGTCTCCCTCGAATCGGCGATACCTTTGGCGGCAAAGATCACACGACGGTGATGTACGCTATTGGGCAGGTAGAGAAGAAATTAGCCACAGATCCACGGTTAGCTAGTCAAATACAAAAGGTGCGCGATCTGCTACAAATTGATTCCCGAAGCAAACGTTGAATCAAGTCGCTATCTAATAGGGCCTATTGCACTGCAAGCGTTTTCTCAGTGCATCAGAAATTTGCAATATTTGAGATATGAATAAAGCAGATCCGAGCTAGCGTGCGGGGAGTCTTAGTGCAATTTGGTAAACATAAACTGGGGCGACGCGCCTGCTCACAAAAAATGTCCCTATTGTAGTTTCGTCATTGTCGGTTTAAAAAGTCTCTGGGGTCTTGATCAAAGCGGTCACGCACGCCTAGTCGTTTGGCTTGTTGGGGTCCATCCAGCGCAGCAGTGACCTCCAAAGCTTGGCGCAAGAGGCGTCCCGCAGGTAAAGGCATGTCGCGTGGAACTGAAATTCGATCGCGTAAGTGACGTAATGCGGCTGCACAGCCCCGGGGTGGTTGACAAGCATCACTAGTTATGAGGCAAGTGAGTGCACAACGTAAAGGGAGGTCAAACCCTTCGCTGCCTAACGGGTTGCGTCTCAGCAACTGTCGCCGATGCCGCAGCACCCTCCCCAAAGCTATGGCAGCCTGACCACAATTGCTATCTTCCGGCCAAACGGCTTCGTCCTCGCCTAGTCCTTCTCCGCGATCGATTCGAGCTGCGAGATCAGCAGCGAGTGGCGTGTCGTCTGTCCAGCACCCCCCCATTTGTGGCGGTAGATCGTGAACGTGGGTGTGCATATCGCTCTGAGTGCCTCGGTAGCTGTCTAACGACTCCAGAGCGCGGAACCAACGATCGATGTAGGGGTGTTCACGTCGCAGCCGATACCCCTTATAGTAGGCTAGGGAGGCATTCATCCGCTCCAAATAAGGAACAAACACTAGATCGATCGTTCCAAGCTCGTCACTTCGAAGCCATGGACCAGGGGTGGTTTCTAGTTCTTTTTCAAGGCGCTGGGCGATTTTTTTGAACTGTTCCTTCGCCTGCTTTTGCTGATGAAGTGTCAGCCCGGGCGTACAAAGCCAAATGCACCAGGCACGAAACAATAACCGTTCTAATTGGCGTAGTTCCAGGGAATTGCGATCAACCATAGAATGGCCAAGAGGTCCAAATTTTTCCTCGAGACAAAGCAAGATCGAATCACTTTCCGTAACCAATTGCCCGTCAACTTCAAGAGCTGGAAGCATGCCAGAGGGAACTTTTCTCAAAAACCAGGGTTCCTTGGTTCCATAGCAACGCATAGTGACCTTGTGAACTATGTAGGGAACCCGTTTAAATTCCAACCAAAGCCAGATCTTTTGACAGTAAGGACACCAAGCATGGTGATCTCGATAGAGGATAACTCGTACGCTTTGAAAATCGTGACCAAATAAACGCAGATTAGATTGAGCATTCGTAACTCCCTGTACGCGCTCTTGTTCAGGGGCAGCACGTCTCAACAGCTCTTGCCAGCTCAACGGATTGGCGAAAGCTAAAGGAGAGAACATAAAGAAAAAAGCAAAGGCTCCGCCAGCTCAATAGTGTAACTTGGTATGTAATTATTCCTTGGGTTCAATCTTCCAACCGGCAATCATCAAAATTTTTCTTCACTAATCAACTCATCTCTAAACCGATAATTAACGGGAATGTAAGCAGTGACGCTACCCATGGAATCGCCTTTTGATCTTGTTGTGCTTGGGGCCGGTTCCGGCGGTTTAGCGGCGGCAAAGCGGGCGTCACGTTATGGTGCCAAAGTAGCGATTGTTGAAGGCGATCGCGTTGGCGGCACTTGTGTAATTCGCGGTTGTGTACCGAAAAAGCTACTCGTCTACGGAGCTCAAGCGCGTCATCAGCTGAGGGACGGTTCTGCGTACGGCCTCACTCTTGGTACTGTTCGATCCGATGTATCCGAACTCTTCCGACGTGTACGTGCGGAGGTCGATCGGCTCAACGCATTACACCTTGACTTTCTCGACAAAGCGGGGGTTGAACTAGTGACCGGGTGGGGGCAATTCATGGATCCCAATACCATTGGGATCTCGGTCGAACGTGGCGGTGCTGTGGAGAGGCAACTATCTGCAGCCAAGTTCTTAATCGCTGTGGGTGGGCGGCCGGTTCGCCCAGAGATTCCCGGGATTGAGTACACTTGGGTGAGTGATGACATATTCAAGCTCACCGATCTCCCCAAACGCATGATCGTGGTAGGCGCAGGTTTCGTCGCCTGTGAATTTGCGTGCATCCTTCAGGGCTTGGGAGTCGCCATCACCCAAGTGGTGAGAGGTCGCCGCTTGCTTCGAGGGTTTGACGAGGAACTAGCTGCTGCCGTACTTGACGGGATGCATGAGAGCGGTATTGAGGTACTGTTCAGAAGCAGTGTAGCTGCCGTAAGGGGAACATTTGGTCAGCTCAGTGCGCTTCTCTCCGAAGGAGGCAGCGTGCCCTGTGATGCAATTCTAATGGCCACTGGACGAAGGCCTTGGCTCCAAGGACTCGGGCTTGAACGTGCTGATATTGCAGTACAGGAGGGACGAATACAGGTGGATGCAGAATCCCGCACGTCAATGGCTCATATTTATGCGGTTGGAGATGTTACTGATCGAGTAAATCTTACTCCCGTCGCCATCGATGAGGGTCGAGCTTTCGCCGACAGTGTTTTCTCAAATCGTCATCGAAAGGTCGACCATAACTTGGTTGCGAGTGCCGTGTTCAGTAATCCTGAGCTAGCCACGGTGGGACTATCTGAAGAAGATGCCATCGCCCGGTACAGCGCCGATGGAGTCTTGATATACCGCTGCCGCTTTCGATCGATGGCACGTGCTTTACCTGCTACAGGACCCCTTTGTTTACTCAAGCTGGTGGTAAGGCGTGAAACAGAATTGGTGCTTGGATGCCATATGGTGGGCGAACATGCAGCTGAAATTATTCAGATGGCAGCGATTGCCGTTGGTATGGGCGCTACCAAGGCTGATTTCGACCGAACCATGGCCTTGCACCCTTCCGTGTCAGAAGAGTTTGTCACCATGTCATAGGGTAAATGGGTCGACTGATTTGAACTATCAGTTTCTAGTTACTACTTTATTTGAATGTTGGGGAAGTCAATCTTTGATCTGGTATTCCGCCAGTAAATAAGGGCTTGCATGGCAATCATGATCACCACAGTTGGTAGAACAAGACAAAGCATCACTAAGCGGAATTCGTCAGTCCAGTTAGAGAGTTGGGTTCTCGGGAGCACATTATCAATCAGGTAAAGTCCATATAAACCAAGTAGCAGCCCCCCCTCGAGGCGACTGATTTGTCCTCTTGTCCAGAAAATTGGAAGACAAGCCAGGCTAGTGAGCAGCATCACCGGCAAGTCTTCGTTGATGAGTTCTGGAGTCACATTTAACCCTCGCCCCGTTGCGAACAACGCAGTACCACCTAGTACAAGCATTAGATTCAGCAAGCAGCTCCCCACAACGTTGCCGATTGCTAAATCAGTTCGACCACGTAGGGCAGCCACCAGCGAAGTAATTAGTTCCGGCATTGATGTACCGGCAGAAACGATTGTCAAACCGATAACTTCTTCGCTTACTCCGAGCAGAGATACAACACTGGTTGCACCATGCACAAGAACTCTTGATCCAATTGTGAGAACAGCGATGCCGCCGATTAGCTGAAACGCGGCCAGATTCCATCCGCCTTCTGCTTTATCCTCTTCAATCTCTGTTTCGACATTTTCATTGTCATTTAGTTGCTCCCTGGCGGTTCTAATTGCCCAGATGGTGTTAATCATGAGGCCGAGCACCAGAGACAATCCAGCCTGCCAAGTTACGCGTCCAGCGGAGGCCATTCCCCATACCGCAGCAGAGACGGCAATCATTAGAGGTACATCGCGACGCACCAGTCGACTTTCTACATGAAGTGGCAGTACCAAAGCACTGCTACCTAGAACCACCATCACATTGAAAATGTTGCTACCAACTACATTGCTGAGAGCCAGGGCATCGGAGCCTTGCAAGACTGAATTGAGGCTGACGAATAACTCAGGGGCGCTAGTACCCAGTGACACAACGGTAAGACCGATCACCAGCTGAGGGATACCGAAGATCACTGCTAAAGCAACCGACCCTTGAACAAACAGTTCACCCCCGCCAAAGAGAAAGGCGATGCCGACCAAAACTTGAATCGTTGACCGCAGGAATTCAGGCATAAGCAACTGCGTACCTAGGAGAATTCTGCTTTGCCAAGAATCGATCTAAAGTCGTTAACCACAGGGCAAGGTCAGGATTTGCTGAATCGAATCAACGTCACAAATCTCCGAGGCGATGTCTTTGGAGGAGTAACCGCTGCTGTGATTGCTTTGCCGATGGCATTGGCCTTCGGCATTGCGTCGGGGGCAGGAGCCGCTGCAGGCCTTTGGGGAGCTGTAATCATTGGTTTAGTTGCATCCCTCTTCGGAGGGACTCCAACCCTGATTTCCGAACCCACCGGTCCGATGACGGTCGTGTTCACCTCGGTCATTATCAGCTTTACCGCCACTGCTGATTCGCCTGAACAAGCATTGGCAATGGCCTTCACCGTCGGTGTTTTGGCAGGCATCTTCCAGATCCTGTTCGGACTTTTCCGATTGGGTCGTTACGTCACGATGATGCCCTACACAGTTATTTCGGGCTTCATGTCCGGTATAGGTATCATTTTAGTGCTGCTGCAGCTGGGACCATTTTTGGGTCAAGCCTCACCAAAAGGTGGGGTGATGGCAACATTGAGTCAGTTGCCGGCTTTGATCGAGGGTACACAAATCTGGGAACTAGCCCTGGCTGGAATCACCCTCCTCGTGTTGTGGTTAACCCCCCAATCAGTCAAACGATTATGTCCTCCACAACTCTTGGCCCTCGTTTTAGGCACAGTGTTGTCACTGACCTTCTTCTCCGCAGCCGAACTGCGAACCATTCCTGAATTCTCAGCAGCCTTCCCGGAACTGCATCTTCCAACGTTTTCAATCGGTCAGATGCGCCTCATGATAGTTGATGCCGCGGTGTTGGGAATGCTTGGTTGCATCGATGCTTTACTAACTTCTGTTGTTGCAGATAGCCTTACTCGTACGGAACACGATTCCAACAAAGAATTAATTGGACAAGGCCTCGCCAATGTGACGGCGGGGCTATTTGGAGCCTTGCCTGGAGCTGGGGCCACCATGGGAACTGTGGTAAATATTCAGACTGGCGGACGTACTGCCCTCTCAGGCATTGTTCGAGCGATGATTCTGATGCTGGTGGTGCTGTTAGCCGCTCCATTAGCCTCCCGGATTCCCTTAGCTGTACTCGCCGGCATTGCCGTAAAAGTCGGCATCGACATCATCGATTGGGAATTTTTAAAACGAGCCCACCATTTGTCTTTGAAGGCAGCTGTGATTACTTACGGAGTGATAGTGCTTACTGTGTTGGTAGATCTAATCACTGCGGTAGGAATCGGCGTGTTTGTCGCAAACGTACTCACAATCGATCGGATGAGCTCATTGCAATCCAAAAAAGTGAAGACGATTAGCACAGCTGATGATGATGTTGAACTAAGTAATGAGGAACAAGTCCTTCTGGATCAGGCTTCTGGCAAGGTATTACTTTTCCAACTCGCAGGTCCAATGATTTTTGGTGTGGCTAAGGCTATTTCCCGAGAGCACAACGCCATCGGAGCCTGTCAAGCTGTTGTTTTCGATCTCTCTGAAGTGTCTCACCTTGGAGTGACTGCGGCGATTGCGCTGGAAAATGCTGTTAAGGAGGCTATGGAAGTGGGTCGTCAAGTGTTTCTCGTAGGTGCCTCTGGCAGTACAGAAAATCGACTCCAAAAGCTGAAGCTCACAGACCGCTTGCCTAATCAAAACATCACGCCTGATCGTCTTACTGCGTTGCGTTTGGCTGTAGCCGGCATCCCTGCTAAGTGATTGATCAACTCGAGATGATCGTGCCAGACGACTGGCACGTTCATCTTCGTGACGGTGAGACGTTGAACCAGGTGATACCGAACACTGTCAAGACCTTTCGGCGAGCGGTCGTGATGCCTAATCTCCGCATCCCAATTGCGACTATGGCTGCAGCTCGGGCTTATCGAAACAGAATTCTCTCAGCTTGTCCGAGCAGGACGAGATTTACGCCGCTGATGACCGCCTATCTAACCGATGACATTTCCACTGAAGAGCTTAAACGAGGTTTCCAAGAGGGAGTGTTCACTGCCGCTAAACTTTATCCAGCTAATGCTACAACTAACTCCGCTGCAGGTGTTACTGATGTAAAGCACATCCATAGTGCTTTGGTGGCTATGGAGCGTATCGGAATGCCGTTGCTCATCCATGGTGAAGTAACGGACATCAGCGTAGATGTATTCGACAGGGAGGCAGTATTTATAGAACGTTTGCTAAAGCCCCTGCGCCAGCGTTATCCTGATCTCAGGATGGTCTTGGAACACATCACGACGGAACAAGCTGTGGATTTCGTGGGCTCTGCAGATCAGAACCTGGCTGCCACCATTACTCCTCATCATCTCCATATCAATCGCAATGCGATGTTCGCGGGCGGATTGCTCAGCGATTTTTATTGTTTACCGGTAGCAAAAAGGGAACAACATCGTCTTGCCTTACGTCGCGCAGCCACAAGCGGAGATCGACGCTTTTTTCTTGGTACAGACTCTGCTCCGCACGTCAGATCCGCTAAAGAGACCTCGTGTGGTTGTGCCGGTATTTTTAATGCTCCTTACGCCTTGGAAAGCTACGCTTTGGCGTTTGACCAAGAAGGGAAACTTGATCGTCTCGAGGCTTTTGCGTCGCTGCATGGCCCTGCATTCTATGGGTTACCCGTAAATGAAGAACGCATCATTCTCCAACGAGATAAACAATTAGTCCCAGATCTAGTAAATGGCTTTGTTCCATTTCACGCCGGAGAAACGCTCCCTTGGCGATTGCAACCACGCGTTTAGACTCTGAAACGCACTGCCAAATCGGTCCTATCAGTCGATGCAGAGTAGCGAAAGAAACAACCGCTTTTGATATATTACATAATGTTTCAGAAGGCGGAAAAGACTGCAGAATCCTCTTGCAACAGCACCCAGCCCAGGGAAGTTAACAACAGGTTGGTCTGTTCATCCATCTGCTTGTAACGGAGTCAAACGGCGACTTCACTATCCACAACTGAGTTAAGACACGTTATGTGGAAGGAATTCCACGCCGAGGCTTTAGGGCTATTACCGTTTCGAGTTGTTCGGATAGGGGTAGGGGGACTTGAACCCCCACAGGCCTTACGGCCCAAGCGATTTTAAGTCGCGTGCGTCTACCAATTCCGCCATACCCCCACAGCAACCATCTTAAATTTGCATCACTCGTTGTGACATTTTGGACTTTCAGTTCCTCACCAATCAAATCCCTGAAGAGACACTGTTCGTACTGTTGGCCTACGCCCTGATAGCTGGTCTATACCTTGTGGTCGTTCCCTTAGCGCTTTATGCCTGGATGAATTTCCGTTGGCATAGCATGAGCAAGTTAGAGCGTTTAGTTATTTATGGATTTGTGTTCTTGTTTTTCCCAGGCATGATCGTGTTCGCCCCTTTCATTAATTTTCGACTTAGCGGACAAGGAGAGGTTTGAATTGACTCGTGGAAAGGTACTACTGATTGGCTTAGCGGTTTTCCTGATTGGTGGACTAGGCCAAATCAGTTTTCAGATGGCTGGCTTTCAGGGTTTCTCATCGGGTATAGCCGCGCAAGCCCTTTTGGTGCTGATTGTGATGGTCTGGACAACCTCCTATATGTTGCGCGTTATCACTGGACGGATGACCTACATGGAGCAGCGTCGTCGGTATCGCAGCGTTTATGACGAAGTTGCTGCGAACGACATAGAAGCCCGGTTCACTGCTTTGACAGAAAAGGAACAGCAGGCGCTACTGAATCAACTCGGTGCCGATGGTGGCGAAGTCCCCACCACGGATAGGAGGTCTCCCGAATCGTAAGCTTGACATGTTTCGCTTAGGTTGAGCTTCCAAGATGTCAACCCAGCAGCCGTCGACTATTGCACTGCGTTTCGAACAACTAAAGAAAAGTGGTCACATGGCCTTAATACCGTTCCTTATGGCTGGTGACCCTGATTTATCGGTCACCGCTGAAGTGTTAGCTGGCCTAGAAGCAGCAGGAGCTGATATGGTGGAACTTGGGGTGCCTTACAGCGATCCACTTGCTGACGGGCCTGTCATTCAAGCAGCGGCGGCTCGTGCTCTCGCTTCTAAAACTACTTTGACGACCGTCCTAGAGATGGTCTCTTCTCTTCGTGGAAGATTATCTATTCCCATAATTTTATTTACTTACTCCAACCCTTTACTCAACATGGGAATGGAGCGCTTCTGTGACCAAGCCGCAAAGGCAGGAGCATCAGGATTGGTAGTTCCTGACCTGCCGCTGGAGGAAGCCAAGCAACTGTCTTTGGTCGCGGCGCAAACAAGAATCGATCTTATTCTTTTGGTTGCTCCAACAACCCCACTAAGACGAATGAGCTGCATCGCTCAGAACAGTCGTGGCTTTACTTATTTGGTAAGCGTAACTGGTGTAACTGGAGAACGCAGTCGAGTGGAAAATCGAGTGAAAGGCTTGGTTCAAGCATTGAAACAAACATCTTCTTTACCCGTTGCTGTGGGATTTGGAATTTCTGGGGTAGAGCAAATGCGACAAGTACGTAATTGGGGGGCTGACGGAGCGATTATTGGGAGCGCTTTAGTGAAAAGAATGGCGTCTGTAGAACCTGATGCTATCACTGCAGAAGCAATATCTTTTTGTGCAAAGCTTCGACAAGCTGCGGATTAAAAGCTAAGCACTAAAAAAAATCAGTCAAATGTAAAGCAATGAAAAATGATTACTTGGATAAGAATCACTCATAGTCTTCGCTCCCGCTCAACAAACATTAGACAGATTTACTACTGTTTGAACCCGATTCAAACCTAGTATCAAAATACAGGCCAAGCATTTAGCATGAGCTTTTTGCTTAATAAGATTCTCATTACTTTGCACAGTTGCGATGTAATTTGATCTTTGACTAATATTTATTACTCTGTCTGCCAATATCAATGCTAGTAAAATTAATAACATTTTCTGCAAAAATCTTTCTTAGTAGAGTGGCATAAGCTTAAGATATTCTATTTATTCTTATTTTATTAGACATGCAATTGCCACGTACGAGATAAGGTTAACATTTATCGTACCATTGAATCCTTTGCTCAACTGAAAAAAATAATTTTCTGTAAATATTATTGCAGAGTTAATTAATAGATACATAGATATTTTTGCTCAGTCATATCTAATGTAATACTCCAGATCAAGAATAGGCTCTTAATAATTGGGGCTTATTATTGTACATTTTTTCTTTTGGAGTACATGCTGTACTAATTGCACTCAAAGATTATACTCTTTGATTATGGAAAACATTTATTGTACTTAAAACATTTAAACAAGATAAAATCCTAATCAATCTTGGCCCTATAAAAAGGGAGAGGTAATAATTATTATTGATAGTGTTGCTGCTCAAAACCTTGCCAATACTTAACAACTAATTAAGAACCAATATATGTCAGAACTAAAGTGGATAGCTGTTGATGATGTTTATTTCTTAATCCAACCGTTCTGAGCCTGTTCCCAAATCCACTCGGCAACTATTTGATCTTCGCCGTCATCAAGCACATCGGCATAAGCACTCATCTGGCCAATGCCTTGTCGAGCGATTTGTGCGATGAACTTGGGTGATGCAATACCTCGACGTTCCAACGCTTCCATTTTTAGAGTTTTGCCACGACGAATGATGTTACCTCCATTGACGTGGCAACCAGAACAGTGTTGCTCAAACAATGTAGCTCCCCGTAACGACCCAATAGCATTGGTATGAGCCGGTATCATTAGAACGATTGCTAACACAATCAAGGTTCTTCCAAATAGGATGCCTACAACACATCTTTTTGATTTGGGGTCAATCTGCGGCCTATAAGTATCTCTTGTTGGGGTTGAATTCAAAGCGAACGGGCTGAATTCGAACGCCGAACTAGGATTTGTTCTGTACCACTGGTCCATCTTTTGGGCAGGCTAGGATGGTTACGGTTATTTGTACAGTACTTTAAAAGCGATTCAAGGCGACGTGATTAATTGGTGTCCTTATGGCCACGATCAACCAGATGGTTATTTTTGTGTAATTCTGAAGTTTTGACATCAATCAGTGTTGAGAAAATGCCAACAAGAAAAACTCTGTTTCTGCAAATAATTTGTCTCGAGTACTGAATTCTCTACAAGGAAAAAGGAAGTGTATCGGCGAGAACCGTTCCGAAGATAGGCTTTCGACTCTTGTTGACTTGTTGCAGCAGCTTTATAAGCAGTACTCGACTTTATTGTCAGAAGTCCCGAGGTTTACAATTAAGACGAATTTCAGTTACGGAGACCTTCTCCTGATTCACCCGCATTAGCTTTGCGAGGTGGAGAGGACTGATCCTGGTCTGGGAATACTTTAGCCGGCATTATATTAGCACTCTTGACTAACCAATACGCAGCAGAAATTGACACGACAGCAATCCCAAGCCCAATAAGCAGCTGTGGTTTGTTTTCGGCTCCTGAAGGCAATACAATTACTTTTCGTGCAACTGCAGTAAGTGCTGTTACTAGTACAAGCTCGATTTGCACAACGTGACGTCGGAGATAACTCGTAATGTTTTCAAGAACTTCAAGAGCGATCAGCACAGTGAGCAGATCACCAAGCACTTTGATTAGATGGTCACCCAACCAAGTGGCTTCCGAACCGGTTAGCAACTTGGATCCCAGGTAAAGAACCAACTTCAACAGAGCGGAAGCTATCACCACTCCAGTGATCAACGCCAGTATTCGAGCAACAACACGTTCGCCGGCATCAACCCAGCTCAGGAAAGGTCGTTTAACCCCGCGGCGGAGCGTTTGAAATGGTCTCAATCGTTAGTAGGGTGTAGTACGGGCGAGCTTGAGCATCGTCGGCTGAGTGCGCGATTTTAGTGTCACAGCCTCACGGCCGATCGATCCATCACTTCCTTCCACGCAGTTGGTCAGGGCGATAGTATTTTCTTGATCGACCTTAATTCCCGAACCTTTCAACCAACCTCCCGTTGGTACAAGAGCAGTAGTTGTTCCATTCGGGAGAGCGATAAAAACAAGAAGGCTCGCTTCGAACACTTTGAACTGATTCATTTCACAGCTGTTGAAAACACCAGTGTGCAGTTAACAATCGTTACCCGGAGCAATCTCGACGAATCTCCTGCAAAAGTAGATCTAACTGTCTGAACGGGTCCGATGTGGCCTCCCCTGAGGTTTGATCGAAGGGGCGCCCTTCACTGTGCCATTCGGCTTCCACTTTGCATAAGCGAAAGCCAAGGCCTGAAAGACCACGGGAATTGTAATCGCGCTCAAGCACCTCTAAAAGTGACTTCATTCGAGCCGATACAGCATGAAGACTGCGGCGCAGATCAGCTTGGGTGCGCCCCTGATTCTTTAACCAATCTTTAAGTAATTGTGTGAGGTCGCTTTCGAAAGCGGGAGTCCATCCGGGCATCGATCAACTGCGTTCGCGCGATAAGGGAAACCATTGATTCAGCCTACGTTGAGCGCGGCTGCGAATCTCTGGCGTCACATGATGATTCCAGAGCCCAATCACGGTTGTCAGTACTACCAAATCATCACTGAATCCAGCGACCGGCAAAATATCTGGAACTAGATCGGCTGGCAATAGCAAATAACTCAAAGCAGTAAGCATTGTGAGCCGAACTTGAGTAGGAGTGTCATATCCCAGCAATAATTCCATAGCCTCCAAGGCCGGGATTGCCAGTTGCCGACCAGCGCGGCGCAACAAGTTCCGAAAGATGCCTTCGTCGATAATTTCACTGCCGACTACATCAGCATCGATGGTGGGTCCAGTCGCAGCTTTGACCATTAATCTGTAATTAGGGGCCTATACATGAACTCTCCCATATAAAACGTTAGGCCAATAGACAGCGCACCGGAATACCAAATGTCAGAGCGCAGATTTCGCTAAGTCACTCTGAACGCCAGCCTTACGGAGCTTGCGAAGAGCGCGCTGCACGACCTGACGGCAGTACTCTCTGGAGCAATTCATGTGGCGGGCTACTTCAGCCAGGGTCTTCCACTCGTTGGTGTTATCAAGACCGAAGCGCAAAATAACGACCTTATGCTCTTTGGGAGTAAGATTTGCCTTGTTCAATAGGGCCCAAACAGATGCTGAACGTTCAGCAACTTCGGCACGTTCCATCGGTGATAATTCATCACTCGGCAGCACGTCCACGAGTTCAGAAGGATCAGACTTAGACTTCACTGCTCCTTGAAGGCTAACGGTCGCACTGTGCAATTCACAAGCCATCAGGTCCTCTACTTCGGAGAGAGATATGTTCATGTAACTGGCCAGCTGCTCTCTGGTGGCCGAGAGCCCATAGCGTTGCATCGTTTGTGTCTTGGCCGTCCTAAGCTTTGTTAGTTTTTCGTTTACATTAACGGGTATCCTAATGGTTCGACTCTGGGTGGATAAAGCCCTATTCAGGCCCTGTCTAATCCACCAATAGGCATATGTAGAGAAACGGTGTCCTCGAGTAGGGTCGTACTTTTCCACGGCACGGGTGAGGCCAAGAGTACCCTCTTGAATGAGATCCAAGAGGTCAAGACCTTTACCCTGATAACGCTTGGCCAAATTGACCACTAGGCGCAGATTAGCTGTGATCATCTGATTCTTTGCTCTCTCACCACGACGAATAACAAATCTCTGATCGTCGCTATAGGCGCAAGACGGTCCTTTTCCACCTGCAATAAGACAAGGTTCAGTGATTGCAATCATCGCCTGAACCTTTCTCCCTAACATCAATTCTTGTTCGGGGGTTAGCAGTTGATGGCGACCGATTTCACCTAGAAAGGCGCTCAGGGAGCTAGTCATCTTAACTTCATTGCTGAATTGAAGCTAGAACCAAAGTGTTTTGATCTTGGGGGTGTAATAAAAGTTCGGAATCAATGTTTTGTGCGATATTCAATGGTTTCTTCCTGTTCATGAAGCTGGTCTTGCAATATTGAGGTCTTGCGGATCAATATGGTCACGCTTTCTCCATATTTTCAATGTAATGCAATTGTTCACCATCCTCACTACCGACGTCGCTAAAAGTGCCGGTGTTGCTTACGTTCATTACCTCAGTTTCACCCTTTGCTTTACGGCATTAGTGTTAGAGCGCCGCTTGATCAAAGCCAATCTCGACTATCGTGAGGCCACTACGATGGTAGTTACCGACATCCTTTACGGCATAGCTGCTTTAGCTTTATTAGTAAGCGGCATCCTTAGGGTTATTCATTTCGGCCAAGGGCCTGATTTTTATACTGAAAATCCGCTGTTTTGGTGGAAGGTCGGTTTGTATTTCTCGGTGGGAGGCCTATCGCTGTATCCAACGATCACTTACGTTATCTGGATAATTCCCTTGCGTAAGGGTGAAGTGCCTCGAGTAGATCAATCTCTGGCTAACCGTCTTAGTTGGATCATAAATATCGAGTTGATTGGTTTCGCCAGTATTCCATTGTTAGCGACGCTGATGGCCCGTGGCGTTGGTTTGCCAATCACTTAATGCAATTAGATCCATGCCCACCAGCAGAATCAATTCGCATTATTAACGTGGATTTACAACATTCATAGGTGGAATCAGCCTCTGCTTACGGCTCTGGGCTCTTTACAACAAGCCCTAGGACCACCAATTCTTCCACGTTGGTATGTGGCTTGAGCCTGCAAACCAACAACCTCTCAATCAATTGGAGGGTCGCTGGGGTACGGCCCTTGAGGCAGCCCTTATGGCGTGGGAGAAGATACTTTCTATAGTTCGGGTGACGTCCGCCAACACAGGCCCATATTCATATTTTGCGACGACGACCGCTACGGCAACGAGTTGGTTTGGTGTAGCGTGCTAGCGATGGACGCAGTCGACTTCAGGTGGTGGCGGTAAAACGCCGCTGCTGTTGGCGGCTCGAGCCGCGCGTGGAGCTATTTACATCCCCCGAGCTTAGGGTTTTGTCATTACAAGCAATAACTATGCACGAACTCGGCCATGCTTCTGGACTATGGGTTCGCAGTTTAATTTCTACCAGTGTTATGGCGATTAATCAAGGAGGAAGCCCTGTTTTAAATTTAAGCAAACGCGATATTCTTACACTGACCTGGCTGTATCAGAAGCCTACACGTTTTGGACAGTTAATTAAAGTAAAAATTACTCCTTAAATATATAATTTAAACAAATAATTACTCGGAGCTAATAGATCATATTTTATCTCTGTGTATAGTCCTTGCAGATACAGCAATAGTTCCTCACTTCCTTAAATTTTTTATTTAATTAGTATTAGTTTATTATCACTTAAGGATAATATACACTTAACTTATTTAATTATGAGCAATTCTAAGTTACTAATAAAATGACATACTCGATGCCTATACGATTTATATTTATTTTAATGCAAGTTGAATTGACTTAAGTCGAAGAATTTTACCAAACAAAGTTTTTTGTACTTCAAGATTGCTTCTGTTTGGTGTGGCATCGCTTATAGCAAAATCCCATTTTAGAATATGTTGCCTCTCTAATAATTTCGAGACAAATAAAATTTTGGCGAAATAAAGATTTATATGGATCTATAACCGATTAGAAAATCTGATAAGAGTTAGATTGGTTAGCGCAAGACTTTTTTGGAATATAAAAGCTATTAGTTTCAAGTATTATGATAAAAGATGTGAGTATAATACAAGGTATATCAATGTTGTCTTAGTTAATAATAAGAACTAACCACTCTATTTTAACACTTATTAAGTTGGGTTCCGTTGCTATAACCTTGTCGTCCATGCAAACAATAATGAATCACATACTAACTAATAGTTTCGTTAAGATAAAGTAAGCAATACTTAAGACTCCTTTGACTACTATTCCGTTTAGCACTGAGACTGAAATCAGTCTAGATACTTTCTGTTTGCACTGATTACATACTGAACTAAGATCGCCTAGGTGCTCCACGCCGCGCGGCCAAAACCTCTTGAACTTGGCGCCAGCTCACGCCGTGACAGGCCATTGCTACTTGTAAATGAAAAATTATGTCTGCTGCTTCCCTAGCAATTTCAGCAACATTATTGTCTTTGCAAGCCATGATAAATTCAGCGCTTTCTTCGCCGATTTTCTTGAGAATGCCACTATCACCTCCGTTCAGCAATTTGTTAACGTAGCTACCTTTTTCTGGATTGTTTTGTCGATCCTGAATCACTCTATACAGCTCTGTGCAAATATCGGCAGGGGGTGCGGGCGCATTATCTTTGTTTTTGCTAGGCTGATTTGTATCTTTATAGAAACAGCTTCGTAATCCGGTATGACAGGCGATATCGCCAATTTGGTCGACTGTAAGTAGCAAGACATCTGCATCACAGTCGTAACGCACTCCATGCACGGTTTGGGTATGGCCGCTAGTTGATCCCTTGTGCCAAAGCTTTTGACGCGATCGGCTCCAATAATGAGCTTCGCCAGTGTTAAATGTGTGCTCAATCGCCTCACGATTCATCCAGGCCATCATCAGTACGGCTCCATCAAGCCGGTCCTGAGCGATCGATGGAATCAATCCTGCTTCGTTAAAACGGAGTTGATCGATAAAAGCTGGAATGAGGGACTTCATGGGGCCTCAGACTTAACAGACGTACACTGATCTTCTCTCAGTATTCAGCCTTTCGCATTCTTCATCAGCATTGTGTCCGTTTTTCCTACGCCCTTTAGTTGTAGTAAATCGTTCGAAGGTTACTCCTGTTGTCATCGGCAGTGGTCCCACCCGGGCCACTGCCGCTTCGTACATGGTTATAGCCGTAGTTTCACTTTGTGGTTTGGTGCCCGTGAGCTTGATCCTTACGGATTCGTGGTGGATTTTTCTAGCCTCCGACCATTTGAAAAACGTTTGAGAAAGCAATTTGACCACACATTTCTTGTCAATGCGGACGATCCTTTGCTCGCTGAATGGCGCCGTTTAGACGAACTTGGAGCCTTAGACCTGCGGGTAATGGAGAATGTAGGGATGGAAACCACCGCCACACTAGTGTGGGACTGGGCCAATGCGTTGCTTCAACAAAAAGATAGTGGACGTACTTGCTGCTGGACTGTTGAGGCCCGGGAGAACCGTTGCAATGCTGCCACATATTCTCAAGTGCCTAATTGGTTTTCAACCTATATCTAGCTGTTTTGAATTTATATCAACTCTGTGCAATGAGATTTTTAAGTCGTATCCTTATTTAGTAGGATTAATCCTTGTATTCGTATGTATTGATTAGACTACTTGGATTTGTTCAATCTGACCACAAATAAGAGATTGCATTAAAGTGTCTAAAAAGAATCCGCTAACAGTTTATTGCATTGTAGAGACTCTCACAACAAAACCGGATTACTACATTTTAATAAGTCTAAGCAAATACCACTATTGGTTTCGTGCTTGCTTTGCTAATCTAGCTTTGATAGATTTTAAGATAGCTTAATTTTAGCTGTGGTTATTCTACATACCTAGTATGCAAACTTCTAAACAAAATTTACTGAGATTATAATTATTCTTAACCCAAAAGACTGGATTATACGATCAACCAAAAATTACAATGGTAGTTGATTCCTAGATAAATTTGATTTTCTTATAAAACGATTAATTTATTGGGCTTTATACCCTGCACTTGCAATTGATGGAGTTTAGTCTCTATAACTTGTCCCTCCTTTTATGTAGAGATCAGCGAAGAAACAAGCTAAATCCTTATTTTAGGGCCTAGTTATGAGATCTTTTTCTCCTCATTTTTGCTTACAACAGAGCCTCAGCGGAATGTGAGCTTGTCCAATTCGATGTCTAAAGAAATCACATCACCCTCTCCGTAACGGCCAGCAAGAATCGCTTTGGCGATTGGTGTTTCCAACTCGCGTTGGATCGCCCGTTTGAGTGGACGAGCGCCATAGACTGGATCGTAACCAATATTAGCAAGCCACTCTGCCGCGTCGGCGCTAAGCCTTAGTTTCAATTTGCGCTCCTCCAGGCGTCGTCGTAAACGGTTTACTTGCAGGGTTACGATTTGCTGGAGCTCGTCCTTGCGGAGACTGTGAAAAATAATATGGGCATCTAATCGATTGAGAAATTCCGGCCGGAAGTGAGCTTGCAAGGCATCGTTTACTAGGGCTTCCATCACCGGATGTTCCTTAATGTTTCCCGCAAGCTCAAGGATCGATTGGCTACCAATATTGCTGGTGAGAATCAACACACTATTGGTAAAGTCTATTGTCCGTCCTTGGCTGTCGGTGACGCGACCGTCATCGAGGATCTGCAGCATCAAATTGAACACATCAGGGTGAGCCTTCTCAACTTCATCAAACAGGACAACGGTATAGGGCCGGCGGCGAACCGATTCTGTAAACTGTCCGCCGGCCTCATAGCCTACATATCCAGGCGGTGCACCGATCAAGCGGCTCACCGAGTGTCTTTCCATGTATTCCGACATGTCAATTCGTACCATGGCATCGTCGCTGTCAAACAACTGGTTGGCGAGGGCCTTCGAGAGTTCGGTCTTGCCTACACCTGTTGGTCCAAGGAATAGAAAGCTAGCTATTGGACGGTTTGGATCACTGAGCCCAGCTCTAGATCGCTGGATGGCGGCCGCCACAGCCGTGACGGCTTGGTCTTGACCAATCACCCGTCGGTGCAGATCAGTTTCGAGTTGGAGCAACTTCTCCATTTCACTTTGAACGAGCCGTGCCACTGGGATGCCTGTCCATTTGGCAATCACCTCAGCGATATCATCCTCTGTGACTTCTTCGCGCAACAGGGTTTTATCGGACCAGTCTTCAGTCGCAAGCTGCACTTCCTTATCCTGCAGTTTATTTTGCAAAACGGCTAGGGTCCCGTATTCCAGCTCGGCTGCTTTATTGAGATCATAACTGCGCTTAGCTTGATCAATCTGGAGTTGTACTCGCTCAATCTCCTCCTTAAGAGAAGCAATATGGTCAATTGCCCCTTTTTCACGCCGCCATTGAGCATTGAGACTACTCTGTTGCTCACCGAGCTCCGCTAATTCTCTTTCGATGCGTCGTAACCGCTCTTGACTAGCGCTGTCGGACTCGCGCCTAAGCGAGAGCCTTTCCATCTCTAACTGAAGAATTTTACGATCGATTTCATCGATCTGCTCAGGCTTGGAAGTGATCTCCATTTTGAATCGAGCGGCTGATTCATCCATTAGGTCGATCGCTTTATCTGGAAGAAACCGATCTGCGATATAGCGGCTACTGAGCATTGCAGCGGCCACGAGTGCGCTATCAGCAATGCGAACACCATGGTGGACTTCATAGCGTTCCTTCAGTCCTCTCAGGATGGAGATGGTGTCTTCCACAGTGGGCTGATCTATTAACACTTGCTGAAAACGGCGCTCGAGGGCTGGATCTTTTTCAATATGCTGACGATGTTCGTTCAGGGTAGTTGCACCAATACAGTGAAGCTCACCTCTTGCCAACATGGGTTTAAGTAGATTGCTGGCGTCCATTGCGCCACCGGTCGCGCCAGCACCCACGACGGTATGGATCTCGTCGATAAATAACACGATTTGACCTTCAGAGGCCGTGACCTCCTTGAGCACAGCTTTGAGACGCTCTTCGAATTCTCCACGATATTTTGCTCCTGCAATTAGGGCTCCCATATCTAGGGCAATTAATTGACACTTCTGCAACGCCTGTGGGACGTCTCCATTGATAATGCGTTGGGCAAGCCCTTCAACGATGGCAGTTTTTCCAACGCCTGGCTCACCAATCAAAACAGGGTTGTTCTTTGTACGGCGGCTGAGGATTTGAATAGTGCGACGAATTTCCTCATCGCGACCGATCACTGGGTCCAGTTTTCCATCTCGGGCAGCATCAGTAAGATCACGTCCATATTTTTCGAGTGATTCGTAGGTTCCTTCCGGATTTTGATCATTCACTGTTTGATTCCCCCGCACCGCTGTAATAGTCTCTCGGAGTTTGTTAATGGCGATGCCGGATTGGCGAAATAACTGTCGGCCGCAGCGATCATCACTAGATAGAGCTAATAACAAGTGTTCAATGGAGATGTAGCTATCTCCAAATTTGTTGCATTCTTTCTCAGCTCGATCAAGCGAAGCATTCAAGTCGCGTCCAAGAAAAACTGACTCTGGTGGTGACCCCAGCTTTGGCTGACGTCGCAGGTAAGCGTCAACAACCATTTCAAATTTGACTGGATTAACGCCGGCTTTGTCAAGAATAAGTCCGGCTAAACCCTTTTGTTGTAGTAAAGCCAGAAGAAGGTGCTCAGTCTCCAGTTGCCCGTGACGGGATGTTTGTGCTAGCTGTTGCGCCGAAGCAATAGCTGCCCAGGCTTTTTCGGTGAAGTGTTCCGCCGCTGGTTGCATATCAATGTCTTTCCGAACCAGTTACACCGTATAGAAATTCTGCAAAACACGAGAATAGCAAACGAATCTAGATCTCGGTTGGGGGGTGACTGCAGTGGGAAACGAATAACCCAATTATTTTTTTAGAGTTAACCAAACAATGACATTTGGTTATGCTTAAGCAGGAGTTAATTCATGCTTTAACGCAGAGAAGTTTAGAGCTTTCTACGGCGGCGGGAGGAGAACTTGAGCGTAGTTGTTGGATGGTTGTACATGAACACCTACATGGTGCACGTCCTACCGAGTATGACATCCGTGAGATCGACGAAGATCTCTACCTCTCAGTTCTTGAGACAGCACGCCAGGGCCGATTAACTGAACCTTCGTGAGCTTTCCTTTCAATTAAATCGCTACCTCCTAAAGCCGACCATTAAGTAAAGCAACATTACTAACACGCTAGTGAGCGGTCATTAAGTATTAAGGTTGCTTATGATAATAAAGACCGTCTGCTCCTGAAAAGAAGCTGGTTTGGTCACATTAAGAAGCATCGATCGGGATTTTAAGCAATTTTATTCTCCCAAGTTAAGAAAGGAACTCCCTGGGCCGTATTTTAGATGTATTAAAGTCAACTTCGGATGCGGCAATTTTGATCCTAAGCATATCTTGAATTTGAGGCATTATGCCCATCGAAAATAGCCGTGTGCACATCTTTAATGAAAGTCATCGTTTCGGCATTAATTACAGGATTACTCAGCAGGATGACCATTACTCCTACATTAAATTGAGGTAGGAAAGATTTCGAGAAGACATAGCTAATATCAACAAACGTATCATAAAACCGAACGCAAGGACCACAGGTACAGGTACGATATACAAAAAATCAGTAACAATATTTATTTAGACTGCTATTAGATTTGCGCCTTGTTTTCTACATAAGTGACGATGGCAATAATCTTGGCTTGGTTTACGGGCATAGAAAGGTATAGAGTCCCTTTCCCTTTTCAATTTAGTTCTCGACCGCTTCAAGAGGATTTTGAGAGTATCGTTCGAAAGTGAATTTAGATCGCAGATATCAAGAATTCAGTCAGCTCGAATCACGTTCCCGCCGCCCATGTAATATGGCTGCACGATTTCGGCTAAATAGCTGTTCTCTAAACAACTGACGTTTCACACCTCGAAAGCCACTATCAAAATCGATGTAATGATCGCGGTTACGAAACCTAATAACACTAAAAGTAAATTAACGAAGTGAATTTAAAAATCGGTCACTCGAATCTATCAAAAATTAACCCTAAGTAAAAGATCCCCGGACAACAAATGAAGTAAACACGATGCCGAGGATTATAAAATAATGATTTTAACGCAAGATTGCAGGGTGATTAATTATTCGACAATTATCTTGCCGACCATGCCGGCACCACGATGAGGCTCGCAATAATAGTCGTAAGTGCCAACCTCTGAGAAAGTTTCTTCCCAGGATTCGCCAGGGTTGAATGCCAAATCGGAATGACTAAGATCAGCGTGGCCGTCGAATACGGCGTTATGAGGTGCCAACTTGTTGTTGACAAACTTTACTGTGTCACCGGCGCTGATTGTAACAGTGCTAGGCTCGAAGGCTAGCATGCCGGCATCTGTGCCTAGTTTCACTTCAATTGTTTCTGCTTGAGCAAAGCCAACGTTGAGACCAATCAACATCAAAAAGGCGCAGCACACAACTGCAAGGGATCGAATCGCAGACTGCATTGTGAGTCAAGTTAATGGTCTGACTGTAAGTCCTTTTCTCGGTTTCCCGCGATTAGGGAGTCCCGAATCTATAAGAACTGTTTCTAGTGTCGGAGCATGGCTCATTTTGCCGAATCGTTCTGGAGCACTAGCTGGGTCGTAAATGAAGTGCCGTTGACGGATGCTGAAACGATCCCAGTCATTGATTGCAATTGGAAGGATCTGAGTCAATACTCGAATCAGCCAGGGCCAAAGGGGCACTCCTGGCATAAGCTTCACCCCACGCCAATAGCAAAGCGTTGCCACTGCGTCGTTCATAGAAATCGCCCTTTGACCCATCACAATGCGCCTTAGAGCCCCTTGGCCCAACTCTCGATTAGCCTCATGAGCTCGTGTCGCGAACTGGCCACAGATTCGAGCAATGTCTTTGGCGTGGATGAAGTGGAAACTAGCATCTGCCCTTAACCAGCGGGCCAACCACAACCATTTACTCGCTTCCACAAGACCTTTCGTTAGGTAACTGGTAGGAAACTTACTCATTCCATCAACTCGTCCACCAAACACCAAGGTGGGGAATACAGCTATAATCCGATCAGCAAGGGGATGACGTTCGAGGTCTTGCAGGCAGCGGGCCTTGGTTTTTATATATTCGGTGCCGTGTATTAGAGCTTCAGGCAGCGGTTTAAGGCGCTTGTCCAGGATGCTAGCTGTGGAGAAATAGATGATTTGTTCAACTACGAAAGGATTCAGCAGCATCAGCAATCGCTTGACCGCGATTACATTTACCTGCTCGGTTCTTTCAGGATCTCCCCAGGCTGTGGCGGTATGAATAACTCGCTTCACCGTCGCTAACTCAGCTGCAAAGCGATCGGCGTCTCGTAAGTCACCGATCAGAAGCCAAATCCTCGGATGATCCGCGGAAATAGCTGTTAGCTTTGTGGGGTCTCGAAGCCAGAGCAGAAGATCTGCATCTGTATATTTGAAAAGCCAGTGAGAAACATATTGACCAATGCATCCGCTGGCGCCGGTAACTAAGATCTTGCTCAAAACTCGCCTCTTAATCTATCCATCACGCACTTGCCGGCTCGTAAAAAGGCTGCCCCATTTTCCTCGGGTGTGCCGGGAAGAATGCCATGACCCAGGTTCAGAATGTGGCGTCGACCCCGTGCTTTACGCACAGTGTCATCAACCCGAGCCTGGATCATATCAGGTGTTCCAAATAACAGTCCTGGATCAACGTTGCCTTGTACACCGATGTGCTTTGGCAAACGAGCGCAGGCCTCAGCCATATCCACAGTCCAGTCGAGGGAAATGATGTCTACACCAGTGTGCGCCATACGCTCAAGCACTCCTGCACTGCCCGAGATATATAGAATACAGGGGGTGTGGGGATGGGTTTGTTTAACTAGGTCTATGACCTTTTTCTGGTAAGGAGCAGCGAAGGTATCGTAGTCTATTGGACTCAATTGACCGGCCCAAGAATCGAACATCTGGACCACTTGAGCACCCGAGTCAATTTGATAACGCAAATAGCTTGCGATGGATTCAGCAAAGTGATTCAGCAGTTTGTGGAGCAGTTCAGGCTCGCAGAAGGCCATCGCCTTAACTACCGCATAGTTTTTGCTGCTTTTACCTTCGACGACGTAAGCGGCTAAAGTCCACGGGGCGCCAACAAAACCTAATACAGCGGCCTGGTTGCCAACCGTCTGACGTAAACGACCCAGTACTTCACCAACGAAAGGCAGGGATTCTGCAGGATTCAGGTGACGCAATGCGCTGAACTGACTTATCGATCGAATTGGATCGCCAATTTGAGGTCCCTTATTTTCAAGAATATCAAAGTCGATCCCCATGCCTGGGAGGGGCGTGAGGATATCTGAGAAAAGGATCACACCATCAGGCTGGAATGCCTCGAATGGTTGCATGGAAATCTCATAAGAGAGATCAGGATTCTCAGAACGCTCGCGGAAGCTCGGGTACCTATCGCGAAGATCGCGATAGGTCTTCATGTACCGACCAGCTTGTCGCATCATCCATACAGGAGGACGCTCCACTGATTCACCGCGTGCAGCGCGCAGCAACAGGGTGTCGCTCATTGAGCTGGTTCAATTAAGCTAAAAACTTACCCGACGTAGCGGGATCATTAGGGGGTTTTTCCGGCCAACTGTCACTGGCTTCGTCATAATACTCGTGAAACCCGTTTCCCCAAATTCTATCGGTTACTTGCGTTTAGACACTTCACTCAGAGAGTTCCGAAAGGTTGTGTTTGGGATCATGCTTAAACACCACTAAGCTCAACGGAGGTAGACAGAGATCAAGGGAATCATCGTAGTTATGAATATGGCTAGCATTTGTAAATTTGCCCCCCATATTTCCGAGATTACTACCACCGTATTGGGCCGCGTCTGTGTTAAAAATCTCTTTGTAGAAACCCTCAAGGGGCACCCCAATTCGATAATTTGAATGACTTTGAGGTGTGAAATTAGCTACAACCACAAGCCACGTACCACTAGATCTATCACGCCTCATAAAACTGATAATGGATTGGCGATTGTCGCTGCAATCTATCCATTGGAAACCAAATTGATCGAAATCATCGCGCCATAATGCTGGTTGGGTTTTATAGAGCACATTTAGATCATCAACGAGATGTTGAATTCCCTTGTGAGGCTTGTAGTTAAGTAAATCCCATTCTAAGTCTCCCCATACATTCCATTCCATACGCTGACCAAATTCCATTCCCATAAATATAGTTTTCTTACCGGGATGAGTCCACATGTAAGCAAGTAGGGCTCTAATACCAGCGTACTTTTGCCAATCTTCTCCTGGCATTTTGTGAAGAAGATGACTTTTTCCATGTACTACCTCGTCGTGGCTTAAAGCCAACATGAAGTTCTCAGTATAGGTGTACCAAATTGAAAAAGTGATATTGTTTTGATGGAATTGGCGGAACCAAGGATCTAGCTCGAAATAATCGAGTATGTCATGCATCCAACCCATATTCCACTTCAGGTTAAATCCAAGACCACCAATATCGGTGGGTTTAGTCACCATTGGCCAGGTAGTGGATTCTTCTGCAATCGATAAAGCTCCTGGGAAATGTTCAAAGAGTACATGATTAGCTTGCTGAAGGAATTTTACAGCCTCAGTATTTTCTCTACCGCCATGTTCATTCGGGAGCCATTCACCATCTGGTCTTAGATAATCACGGTAAAGCATCGATGCAACAGCATCAACACGTATTCCATCAATGTGAAACTGTTCAAACCAAAAAACAAGGTTAGCAACGAGGAAATTACGGACCTCATTACGACCGTAGTTGAAAATCAGAGTTCCCCACTCTTTATGCTCGCCAATGCGCGGATCATTATGCTCATACAAATGAGTGCCGTCAAAAAAAGCTAAGCCATGGGCATCCTTAGGGAAATGTCCAGGAACCCAATCAATAATCACACCAATATTTTCGGCATGGCAGCGATCGATAAAAGCGCGGAATTCGTCGGGCGTTCCATACCGGCTTGTGGGAGCATACCAACCAGTCACTTGGTACCCCCATGAGCCATCAAAAGGATGCTCGGTGATTGGCATCAACTCGACGTGGGTGAATCCTCGCTTCTTCACGTAAGGAATCAAACGGTCCGCTAGCTCGGCGTAGGTGAGCAGCCGAGCTCCAGGCTTCATGTCTGCTGCAGGAACTGGGGTGCGCGGTTGACCGTCTGGCTGAATCCATGGTTCGTCTACGGAAGCATGAATCCAACTCCCTAGGTGCATCTCATAAACAGAGATGGGTTGCTCAAGTACATTGCGATCATCTCGATCTTGCATCCAGCTGGCGTCAGACCAGCTGTAGCCCCCTAATTGCGCCACAATAGAACTATTGTTAGGACGCACTTCGTGATGAAAGCCGTAGGGATCTGCCTTTTGGTAGCAGTGTCCTTCTTGAGAACGAATCTCATATTTGTAAAGAGCGCCGATGTCAAGACCGGGAATGAACAATTCCCAGATACCCCCTAGCCGTTTTTGCATCGGGTGATGACGCCCATCCCAAGAATTAAGATCTCCCAGAATTGATGCGCTCAATGCGTTGGGAGCCCAAAGACAAAACATCACACCAGCAATACCATTTAGTTGGGTGAAGTGAGCCCCCATCCGCTCCCAAATGTGGTGATGGTTGCCCTCCGCAAAAAGATAGCGGTCCATCTCACCTATCCATTCGTCCCGAAATGCCCAGGGATCGTGTTGCTCGTGGGTACTACCCCCGCGCTCAACCCGCACACGATACTCATTGCCAGGATATGACTTTGTAGGGACTTCAAAAATCCAAGGATGGTTAGGAGTTGAGGTAGCAACCTCCTGATCACTCAGGAGCACAGTTACCTTATCCGCTTCAGGCATCCAAATCCGAACCGTCCATTCCTGTTCGCTTGGTTGAGGACCAAGCACAGCGAAGGGGTGGTCATGACGGCAATTCCCTAGCCGTTTGCCGTCCTGTACCATCCAGTCGAGGACCGCAGCGCCACTCATGTGTGAGTCTAAGGAGGTGGCACGATGCTAGTCTGGCTTCTGTGATTGGATCCCCGCTACCGGGATTAAACGAAGTCCTCAGAAATACTAGTACTAGTAACTTTGCTCTGCTTAGTAAAGATCAAAAACGGGCTGGAGTAATCTTTGCAAGGATGATCAACTTTGACTATTAGCAGCCCCTTGCTGGTAGTTGCGACATCCTCTAATTTGCGGGAACTTTAGATACGAGAATTCCCCAATGCAATTGAAGGGAGGGTGTAACCCTGGTCGAGCTCTAGATCTGCAACTAAAATCTGAATAGGGCTCAAAGCAACGAGCTCGGCGGACTAGGTTAAGACTAGGCCCATGAATCCAGATTCATTAATTAAACCTAGATGATTATCCTCCCTTTGTTATCCAGCGCCACTGGAAACAATTGATCCTCCAGGTTGGATGTACGTGGATACGGCTTTGTACCCAGAAGTGAGGTTTACAAGTCGAGTGTCGTTAATATTAACTAGCGTTGGTCCAAATGCGCTTAAATCCTACCTTTGCTGAAACTAAAACGAATAGAATCAGTAAAGAATTCGCACAGATTATCATAGTTTCAGTCTTTATTATTCTAATCCAGTTCAAGTTTAATTATAACCGTAACCTAAGTGAACTATATGCAAGCTCAGGTTTGATTAAAATCGATTGTTCTGAGCCTTCAAAAGTGACTTCTCTAGCCGGGAACATCAGAAGAAAAAACTCAGTAGGACAGCAGACAGCTTTCTAGCAAGAAGAGTCAACCGAAACTCGGTTGACCAAAATTCAGTGGGTTGAGCCGCAGCTTAGAGCCAGTTAGATGCAATATTAGTGTTACAACGCGGTGTTGGGCAGAGGTTGGGCCACAAGGTACGCCTCGATGCCCCGGATTGACACCGATAGCTGGCCAAGCGGCAGCGGCAATTGAAACTCTCAGCCGATCCCCGATTTCCAAACTTGCCAAGAGGGGTTGAAACTGCACGATGTATTTTGCGCAAGTACACGCTTTGTCACCTAAAACTCTCAGATGACCTGTACTCAGTTGCTCTACGACGTTAATTCCAGCTGGGCAGCGGGATAAGCCAACGCAGAGATCAAATCCGGGATTGTCTGCTTCAACATTCAGGCTTAACTGGGGACGACCACTTAGCAAAAGCTCTTGCTGCAATGGGACAGAATTAAAGGTCGCGATATCGGTGCGAAGATCGAGCTCCCTTCTGTCAACGGGGCCAGCACTGGGACTGAGATGTCCACCGATTGCTAAGGCGGGGCGCCATGGATCATGTACGATCCACTCCTCACCTATACCCGGAGCATCAGGGATCAACCTGCCGTGATTCGGATCGCTACAGGCCAATCCAGAACTATTAAGTGACCAGGTGACGTCTGGAGGTGCAGAAAGCTTCTCCCATTGAAAACGGGTAATATTCCAAAATTGTGCAGATTTCTTTGTTTCTGAGAGTGTTTCACCCTTCAAGTATTTATTAAAAAAGGTCAAAAGCCGCGCTTGAGTACCTGGCCACCAATTCAAATGCGTCGCTGCGCCCACCTCGATTTCTGGCGTGCCGCCGACAGCCTGACTTTTGTGCCAGAGATCGAGTACACCCAAAAGATGAGGGTCCCACCAACCACCGATCAAAAACATTGGTTGTTTTAACCAACTGTCTTGAACCTGATGGACAGGCCAATCGTCACGACGCTGGGGATCTCGCTGCAGCCAAGTCCATGCCATTCCCAGCGGATCGTAACGTTGAAGCAGCTCTGGACCATCCTGAAGATAGCTTCCTGATTCGAGGCTTTGAAAGATTTCAAGCCAGGCTTGATTGTCACCGCGTCGTTTGGTTTGCAGGGCCGCCAGCTGCAATCCCCAACCCAAATTTAAATGCCACCAATGGGCTCCCCCTTCGCAGCTCCAGTTGTCGCGCTCGTCCAGCCCTACCATTGCGGGCGCCAGACAATCTGGTGCTTGGGCATGTGCCGGTGCTAAGAGCTGCGTCAAGCCTTGATAAGAGAAACCATAACAGCCCAATTTGCCGTTGCATTCCGGCAGTGATCGAACCCATGCGTGAGTTGCTGCCGTGTCTTGTGCTTCCTGGGCAAACCCTTGAAATACCCCGGTCGATTGTCCTTGTCCACGCACGTCCTGGATAATTACAAGAAAACCTTGTCGAGCCCACCATGAGGGATGGGCGTACGTTACCGTTGATGCAATGCTTTTGTCGTAAGGCTGACGCATCAAAAGGGTTGGCCATGGTCCCTCTCCGCTCGGGTACCAAAGATTTGCCACGAGTCTCACCCCGTCTGGAAGACTTAACTCGGAAACCCGTGAGTGGACAGATGATGAATCAGCGTACATCGGGGCAATGCATCCCCACTACATAGGTTACCAAGACCTCCGCATCTTCTTCGTCGATGTTGCGACTTGCGGCAATTGACCGAATAGATATACGCGAATAAACTGACTCATTATTCTTGTTCTGGTTCTGAAACTCACTACACATGGCTTGGGCTTGCTGTGGATTCCTCTTCACACCCTTCAATAATTCGGAACCCGCAGAGGCAGCAACGGTTTGCAGACTGATTAGAACCCATCCAATCAAAATTTTGCACATCAATAACTAAAATACACTGTTCTCATAAGCAATCGTTTGGAATCGGAATGACAGCTCAGGGCCAGTTTAAGAGTTGTCTAACATGGTGAGATGAATTTAATTTCTAACAAAGCTTAAATCCAATGTAGCCTATTGATGGGTTTCTAGGATCCCCATCTCGAAGAAACCGCTTAGATGCAATAAACATTCGGAGTACAATGCGACAGCTAGAACAACCCTTACACGTGTTGGAGGAATTTCATCCTACTGAAAGAGCTTAAGCTGGCAACTCATAATAAGCAGATAGCGATACCCCTTAATTACTCAAAGCTACTAACTATTAATGTCTGATTGCTGGGGATGAGCCGATGAAGCTGGAGATCATCAACGACGTCAAATTTAGTGATGATTAGTGTCGTAGGTTCAGAGTCCCAAGGGAATCCTCACTTTAAAAACCTGGGTATTGTAGCAAACTTGTTGAATTACTGTTATGTAGGCAATACTCTTTTATGGTTAGGTATCTGGAAATCTCGGATTGTTTCTCCAAGTATTACCGGACGACCTACACCTTCTCCGACAGGTTCAATACCCCGAAGCCGCACAACTACTCTACTGTTTCTTCGTCCCGACCCTCGCAAATTGCCAGCAATTTGTTCGAGGGTCGGTTCGATTGCGGAAGTATTAATGTTCGGGGGTACCTGAGCTACAACGAGGTTGTCTCCGTTATCGAATACGATCGGCGCTCGCACTGCACCATCTATTACGACAGGTGGCGTGTAACTCACGCCGAAACCCCAGCTACTTACAGCTAAAAGCAACGTGAAACTGCTAAAGCCTACGAGGCGAAAACGAATGTCCCAGCGAGCTAGAAATGCCGTTACAGTTGCTAATCCGAGTCCAAGACCCAACCAGGCCAACCAAGGCGCTGAAGTTAGGAGTAGCTGATCAATTGACATTAGGCTTGGCATCTTTCAATAAAGTCGTTTTATATTGCATTTGGTTTTGTTCTGTTTGTCGCGTTTAATGTCGGTGGCGCGGCGAGGAGTGGTACCAGTGGTTGGCATTCTACTCCTAGCTAGTTCAGGAGTGTTTGGGTTTCGTGCAATCGATCGCTGGGTGGCTGAGAGCGTGGCAGGGTGGCGGCTGCAATTAGAAGGTTCTCTGGCTCGTCCTCTAGGACATTCGATACGAGTTGGTCCTTATCAGGGCCTTCGCCTGTGGGGATTATCTTTCGGGCGAAGTCAAATCCTGCCCTCCAAGCTCAATCGATCCCAAATCAACCTGGATAGTTTTGTAGTCAGCCTGGATCCATTGGCCAGTTTGCGCAAATGGAAACCGGTTCTTCGATTTAACATTCGGGGGCTGGAAGCAAAACTTCGACGTAATAAGGAAGGCAACTATTGGACTCTAGGTCAATCAGACAGTACAGATAACATTCCTGACCTAGAACTTCATTACCGCTTAGATCAACCAGCTCGTCTAATTTTCGAACCAGCTGGTCGGGAATTGGAGTTGAGTGGTCACGGAGCCATTCAGCTGGCTAAGTCCAGCTTCAACACTACCTCTAGTTTACGCTGGTTGGGTCAAACTGGTTCTTTGCGATTAGAAGGTAGCGGTCGCTGGGATCGACCCCAGTTCAGCTTGCGTGGTCGAGCAAACGCGCTTGAGTTAAAGACCCTCGCGGCGCTGCTTCCAGCTACGCCAAGTGTAGTCGCCGCCGGAACAGTGAATGGTGACTTGCATTTGCAATGGTCTGGGCAGACAATGGGCTGTCAAGGGAGACTTAACTTCACTGGAGTGCGCCTGCAGTTGCAGGCTCTATCTGATCAGCTCCGCTTTAGTCGGACCCGTATCGACTGTCACGATGGCCAAATCCTACTCGCGCCCGTTCGAATTTACAACGGTAACCTAACGGCTGCTGCTTCAGGGACGATTGCACCTGGGAAGCGGGTAGACCTCAAATTTACCGTACATCGTTATTCCGATTTTGGTGAGAACGCTCTGCATCTTCAGATTATTGGTCCGTGGGCCGAAGCGCACTGGCAACTGACTGGCCAATTAGGACTTCAGAACAAGTCGGCTTTACGTGGGCCATTTATTTTTAAAGGCAAGGGGACGACCTCGTTTTCAAGATCCAATGGGCGTCGTATTTTGCTCAAAGACCTAAGTTTGCAAGCTCCAGGATTGCGCTTGGCCCTGTCAGGTCAATGGGGGCAAGCCACCGATCTTCGTAGTACCAAACTGTTAGTCCTGCCTGAGCTTTGGAAAGATATTCCTATCCTCCAAGCAAGTCTAGGTACAGCGGCCCCAGTGCTCGGTCAACTTGTGATCAACGGTGAGGGTGGCTCTCCGGTGGTACACATTAAACTTGCACAAGCAGATAACCCGTTACTAGATAATTGGACATTGCGGGCCCAATGGTCGAAAAACAAATCAGCTTTAATCCTAAATCAATTTAACAGTCCGTTCTTTAAAGCAACGGCTTACTTGCCAGTTACTTGGGCTAAAAGCGAAGTGAGAAGTGGCGAGCTGCGGGCTAGCCTGCGTCTTCAATCACTCGAATTACAACGTTTTTCGGTACTAGCAGGGATAAAATTGGGTGGCACACTTTCGGCAAGTGGTCGTTTGCAAGGACCATTAAATGCTTTGCAGTCGAACCTCACTCTTGCAACGAACCAGCCTCGCATCGGTCCTATTTTACTGTCGGGGCTCTGGACTGGGCGTTTATCGGAGGAAGTTGGTCAGAGGCCTCGACTATTGATGACTGCTGCTAAACCAACAGTACCGGGTGTACTCGATATCAACTTTGCTACTAATGGTTGGCCTTTAGTAGTAGAGTTGGAGCGTGGTGGTGGCTTGCTGCGTGTAGTAGGTAGTCAGAATGGATATAATTGGACTGCTACTGGATTAGCTCTTAATGGTCTAAAAGTGGTGTTTCCGTTTTACCGACGGCCGGTGCCTGTGACCGGCAAGGTCACAGGCACCGGCCAGTTGAACAGAGCACCTATAGGTATAAACGGCAATCTTGCATTTAACGCCCTGAAAGCAGGTCCTCTAATACTACAACAGGCGAGTTTAAACGGCAATATCCAAGATGACCATTTTCAGGCAAAGGCCATTTTAACACCCCCATTAGGCACCGTAACCGTCACGACTCAAGGAACTATAGGCAAACCTCTATACAGCCGCCTCGAAGCTACTGATATTAGTTTCAATTGGTTATTGAATCTTACTCGTCAATTACTTAACCCAAAGCAAGCTGATAAAGAACGTCTAAGTCATACTGATGACCTAGGAACTATAATTACAAACACTTTTGGTAACTCCTTAGATAGCCATCTCCAAATACTCGCTAAAACTCGCCAAACCTTAAAAACTTCTAAACATAGTCATCCTGATCAGGAAATACGGATTAATCGTCTAGATGGACGACTCAATGCTCTAGCTACATTGCAAGGCCCATACTCTAAAGCTTTAATTGCAAATATACAGGCTCAAGCTCATCTTTGGATAAACAACGGGGACCAAGCTAAAGCTCTGCAACTTGAACCTGTAATGATCACATTGCAAGGGTCTCTCTTTGGCGGTAATGGAAAATTTTCCCTACTACATCTACCCATCTCACTGATGGCGTTATTTATACCAGTTCCACCTGTTCTACAAGGAACGTTAGGCTTGCATGGTCGTTATGATCTTAGTGATACATCACCCCTAATCCATTCATCTCTCGTTCTAAAATCTACAATCCTTTCTAATCAGCAACCGTATCTTAAGCGTAATGCGGTTATTCTCAAGAATGGGATTCTTCATCTCGATTTAGCACTCCAAAGTCGTGAAAACGATAAGTTGATCACTCTTCAGGGAAGCGTTCCACTCGATCCTTCTTCAAATATCAGTCTTCAGATTGAAAGCCATAGAGGTACTCTGCACATGCTTGCCGGCCTAACCAGAGGTGACGTCAAAATTCACGCGGGTAAAGCTGATTTGAGTCTGATTCTACGAGGATCTCTTTCTCAGCCTATAGCCAATGGATTTATGGTGATATCTAATGGCAATATCACAGTTGGCGAACAAAACCTGAGCCGGGTTAATGCATCGATACTGTTCGATTCTAATCAAATTGAACTGCAGTGGTTAGAAGCACAGTTGGGATCGAGTGGCAAATTGCAAGGTGCTGGCTCTATCGGTTTGTTTCAGAGGCAAAAGGTCGATAGTCCACTCACCTTTGAAATCACTAAAGGCACAATTCATCAGTCGATTATCCGTTTCCAAGCTGATGGAAAACTGGTGGTTAAGGGTGCCCTAACTCAACCTTCCGTGGCTGGCAATCTTACTTTCTCAAATGGCGTGATTACGCCGCGCTCCGGGATCTTGAGCCGAACCCGCAACAGTGGGCTGAGCAATGTGGCTACTTCAAACGCTCGACCAAACCTAAAGGAAGATTTTATCCCTAAAATGTCCGTGGGAAAACTCTGGGGAGAAACGTGGGATTTCAAAAAGCCACTGGTCTTGATTGAGCCTAACACCCCTCTGCAAGAATCACAAGATCGCTTCAGGCAAATGAAGCCGAATCTTCCGACATTGCGATTCCGAAATCTAAAACTTGTTCTCGGTCCGAATTTAGAAGTAGAGATGCCTCCCTGGATCAGTTTTAGGGTTGGTGGTGAGCTGTTGCTGAATGGACCGTTAGACTCGTCACTCCAAACACGGGGTGTAATTAGACTCAATTCGGGACGCGTTACCCTTTTCACCACTACATTTTTACTAGATTCAAAGGCATCGAACGTAGCGGTATTCACCCCTTCACTGGGTTTAGTTCCCTATATCGATGTCGCAATGAAAGCCCGCGTTTCTGACAGCGTCGGTATTGGCGCTAGTGATCACGTAACTAACTCCAATGTGTTTGAAACGAATGGGTTGGGAATGATGTCGATTGGTGGCAGCCAATTAAATCTGGTCAAAGTCACCGTGGAAGCCGTGGGGAAGGCGGATCGTCTAAGAGACAACCTCAAACTTCGAAGTGCTCCTCCGATGGGCGAGTCTGAACTTCTGAGGTTGATTGGCGGTAATTCGCTGAATGGTCTTGCAGGAGCAGGAGGCGCTGCTTTGGCCACGATGGTAGGTCAATCTCTGCTATCACCGGTACTCGGAACGATCACCAATGTTCTTGGCCAAAGAATGCAGATTGGCTTATTACCCACCTATGTCACACCATCGGTTAAACCAGCCAAAGAGGGCGATCCGGGGCAGGCACCCCCCACTTTCACCCTGGTGACAGAAGTTGGAATTGATATAACCGATCGCTTTGATCTTTCTCTGATTGCAGCGCCCAATAATCCTAATGTCCCACCTCAGACTACCGTCACCTATCGGCTTACTCCCAGCACGACCTTATCGGGTTCTGTGGACTTTAAGGGTACCTGGCAAAGTCAGTTACAGGTCTTATTTCGATTCTGACGATGCGATCTGATCAGGTCATCGGCGTCGATCTAGGTGGTATGGCCATCAAGTTCGCAAGGTTTCACCGCGACGGTGAGTTGCTTCAACAATTACAAATTCCAACTCCGCAACCAGCGATTCCTGGGGCCGTGACGATGGCACTATGTGAAGGGATCGAGCAGATCGATCCCCGGCATCATGCGCCTCTTGTCGGAGTTGGTTTACCGGGTCCAATGGATGCAACAGCGCGTGTTGCGCGCACTTGTATCAATCTGCCTGGCTGGAAAGAAGTTCCCCTTGCAGACTGGTTAGAGTCTCGCTTGCAGCGGCGAGTTACTCTTGCTAATGACGGCAGTTGCGCCATTGTGGGGGAATTGTGGCGCGGTGCAGCTAAAAACCTCACAGATGTTGTGTTGCTTACCCTTGGGACCGGGGTCGGTGGCGGTGTTGTTTTAGGCGGCAAACTATTTACGGGATACAACGGTGCAGGTGCTGAACTCGGTTTGATTGGAATTCAGCCAGACGGTCCAAGTTGTAATAGTGGTAATCGGGGCTCGTTAGAGCAGTTTGCTAGTAGCACTGCGCTGCGTCGTCTCTATGATCAAGATCCTCGCGAGTTGAACAAGCGTGCTGACGCCGGCGATCCTGACATACAGGCCGTTTGGGAACAATACGGACAGAACCTCGGCATTGGGATTGCGTCTCTTATTTATATCTTTACGCCGCAATGCGTACTGGTGGGTGGTGGTCTTGCTGCTGCCGCTTCTCATTTTCTTCCTGCCGTACGTCGAGAGGTGAAGAAGCGCGTGCATACGGTTTCTCGTGAAGGACTTCGCATAGAAGCATGTGCCCTTGGTAATGGTGCTGGCCGCCTAGGAGCTGCTCGACTCGCTTTACAGCGGTTGACTGATACGTCGCAGTAAAAAGACATTACGATTAATTGATTATTATGAGCTGGTTTAGGCCTGTTATGCTCGATTTCGCGCGGTTTGGGTTTTTGATTTATACAACCAAGAATGTTCAGTCATTTTGACAGAACTAAGCTTTAAAAGACTTTAGATATTTAACCACTAGCAATACTTTAAAAAGGAGGTTATCGACGATCCCGAAAAGAAACTATGTACATTTTCAATGAACATCAACCTTTAATTCTTTGATACACATTCATATCCCTTGGATCCTTAGCAAAGGATGATAGAGAATGTGACGCGTTGAAGTTGCCATGACCAACGTTCCAGAGCCTTCAATCGAGCTGTTTGCACGAGCTAGGGCCGTCCGGTTGGCCACCGTCGATCTAGTACAGACTAATAACGGCCAACGAGTCAGAGCGTTGCAATTAATGGGCAATGCACTAGCTGAACGTTCAGCATCGATTGTGGCGGCCAATCAGGAGGATTTGGACCGTTCTGCTGCCGAAGGATTATCTCCGGCTTTTATGGCACGTCTAAAGCTGGATGAGAAGAAGCTTGCTTCAGCAATTGATGGAATACAAAAAGTGGTCACGCTGCCCGATCCACTCGGTCGTCGACAACTGCATAGGGAACTCGACGACGGACTTGTATTAGAACGCGTTACGGTTCCTCTCGGTGTGGTGGGCGTAATTTTTGAAGCTCGTCCCGATGCAGTAGTTCAAATAGCTTCGTTGGCAATTCGTTCTGGTAACGGCGCCCTACTCAAAGGAGGCAACGAGGCCCGTTGCACCAACAAGGTAGTGATGAATGCTTTGAAAGCAGGCTTAGACGCCAGTGAAATCTCATCGGATACCCTCACCCTACTCACCACGCGACGAGAAAGTTTGGCGTTACTCCGGCTTAATGGTTTAGTAGATCTCATTATTCCGCGGGGAAGTAACAAGTTCATTCGCTTCATTCAAGACAACACTCGCATTCCCATACTTGGTCACGCAGATGGCATCTGTCATCTGTATGTAGATGCAGCTGCGAATATAGAAAAAGCTATTCGTGTTGCAGTGGATAGCAAAACCCAGTACCCAGCTGCTTGCAATGCGATCGAAACACTTTTAGTGCATCACGATATTGCATCTGCTTTCTTATCGGATGCTGTGCCGGCTTTTCAGGCCGCCGGCGTCACCCTTCGCGGAGATGCAGCAAGTCAAGCTTTTGGCATATCAGAAAGCGCCAGTGAAGAAGATTGGGATACAGAGTACCTCGATCTGACTCTAGCAGTGCGAATTGTAGGTGACTTTGCAGAAGCCACCGAGCACATTCGTCGGTATGGCTCCCGCCATACCGAGGTAATCTTGACAGAAGATTTGATTGTGGCGGAGCGCTTCTTTGCAACAGTGGACAGTGCAGGCGTGTACCATAACTGTTCGAGTCGATTTGCCGATGGTTTTCGTTATGGTTTTGGCGCTGAAATTGGAATCAGTACCCAAACCTTACCGCCAAGAGGACCGGTGGGACTCGAAGGTTTGGTGACGTATCGCTACCAGCTGCGTGGTGATGGCCACGTTGCGGCAGACTATGCTAACGGAGACCGTTCCTTTACCCATAACGATCTACCACTCTGATTGACTCAATTCACATTAATGATTTAAGACTTTGGGCGCACGTTGGCATACTCGAACGTGAGCGTCGTGACGGGCAGTGGTTCCGTTTAGATCTACGCTTCGAGCTAGATCTTGGCCCAGCAGTTGTTTCTGACAACCTAGACAACAGCCTGGATTACAGCCTGGTGATTAGAACGCTGCAGAGCTTGGCTCGAAAAATTAACTGTCTCACTGTTGAGCATTTCAGTGAACAAGTTCTCAATCGGATTGAGCGTCTATACGGTCCTATCCCTGTTGGGCTGCGTTTGACCAAATGCGCAGCACCGGTACCTGGCTTCAGCGGGCTTGTAGCCGTAGAACGACAGAGACACGGCGGCTATCTACCAACTTTATGACTCCTCTCATCTTGATTCATGGTTTTTGGGACCACCCACGACTCTTTCATCGATTGATTCAGTATTTGGATCAACCTCAGCAAGATCTTCTCGCACCCCATCTCAGGCACGGTCTTGGGGAGGTTCCCCTGCGTCAGTTAGCACATCAGTTAAATATGCAGATTCACGACCGCTTTGGTGCAAAGACAACGGTGAATCTATTGGGGTTTTCTATGGGTGGAATCGTAGGTCGGATTTGGCTTCAAGAGTTAGAGGGGGCTTGCCGGACTCACCATTTTTTCAGTGTTGGTAGTCCACATCAGGGCACCATCACTGCCTTGCCCATTCCACACTTATTGTTGCCAGGTGCTGCTGATATGAAGATTGGCAGCCAACTTCTCCTCGACCTTCGCAAAACTTCTAATCAGTTATCATCTGTGCGGTGCCGTAGCTTTTTCTGCCGTTGGGATCTGATTGTGTGTCCTGGATGGCGTGCTGTACTTCCAACGGGATCAGCCCAAGAGATACCAGTGTGGACGCATCAACAGCTGATGACACACCCAACCTCGCTGAAAATTCTGAGTGGAGCACTGTGTGAGGCTTAAACCAACGGAACCTTGCAACTAGTTAATTCGTGTGCCAGGCCGACCCTATTTATTTAGTTTTCACTTCATTCCAGGCTCGACTAGACCCGAGTGGCGGATTAACGCTTCTGTACTAGCCGGACGTCCGCGGAAAGCCTCAAATATTTCAGCCGGAGAGCAACTGCCTCCAAGGCCAAGCACAGTATCGCGGAAGAGAGCTCCCGTGTATTGAACTTGTTTTTCGTCGTCAAGGCCAGCGTCCTCAAAGGCTGCAAATGCATCGGCACTTAGTACTTCAGCCCACTTGTATGAGTAGTACCCAGCTGAATAACCACCAGCGAAAACATGGCTGAAGGCACAGAGGAATTGATCCTCGGGGATTGGTGGTATCACTGTGGTAGTCCGAGCTATGTCACGCTGTATTTGATTAGGGGTGAGACCAAGTTCAGGGGTCCAGCGACTATGCAAACGTAGATCGCTTAAGGCAAGGTGCACTTGACGCAGGGTTCCCAAACCAGAGTTGAATGTGCGGTTCCTTCGGAGTTTATGAAATTCCTCTTCGGGCAGTGATTCGCCCGTCTGCCAATGGCGGGCCATACCCATTAGGGTTGCTCGGTCTAGACACCAGTTCTCCATAAATTGACTTGGAAGCTCGACTGCATCCCACTCAATATTGTTAATACCGGCGGCTTTAGGTTCATCAACCTTGGTAAGCATATGCTGAAGTCCATGGCCAAACTCATGGAACAGCGTTTCCACTTCCTCGAAACTCATCAAGCTTGGCGTTTCCCCGACCGGTGGCGTCTGATTACAAATTAAATAAGCCACAGGTAAAGCATAGGTGCCATCGGCTTTGATTCGCCGCCCCAAGCACTCATCCATCCAAGCCCCGCCACGTTTGCTTGTAGGTCGGCTGTAGGGATCCAAATAAAAAGAGGCGATTGGGGTGCTGTTTTGTTTGACGTGAAAATAACGCACATCATCGTGCCAGACAGGAGCATCACCGTCAGCAGACTCAACGGTCACGCCAAATAGACGATTGCAAAGACCAAATAGGCCATTCAATACCTGTGGGAGAGGGAACCAAGAACGTAATCTCTCCTGGTCAAGGTCAAAACGTTCCTTGCGTAGTTTTTCACTCCAGTAGGGCAGATCCCACTGGGCCAATTCCCCTGCTTCTAGAGCCTCGTGTCGCTGGGCAAGTGCTCGTAGATCATTCAGTTCGAGTTCGGCAGCAGGGAATGCTGCGGAACGCAACTCTTCGAGCAACGCTTCCACTGCATCAACATCGTCTGCCATTTTGCTGGCAAGGCTCATGTCCGCCCAATGGGCGTAACCCAAGCGAATGGCTTGCTGATGTCGAAGGCTAAGGATCTCTTCGATTAGTGCGCGGTTGTCATGATCGCCGCTGCTGGCTAATCCCACACGCGCTTTGTATATAGTTTCTCGAAGTTTGCGATTGTCAGCATAAGTAAGGAACGGTAGGTAACGAGGCATATCAAGCCCGAGTAGCCATGGGCCATCAGTAGCCGTAGCTTGATCCTCTCCGGAATCTTGTGCTGCTGCTGCCAAAATTCTGAGGGCGCGTTGTGGAAGGCCGGCAACCTCCTCGGCTTGGGTCAATTTCAAGGTCCACTGTTGCGTTGCATCTAAAACATGGTTACTAAATTGGTTCGAAAGAAACGCCAATCTTTCACTGACTTCGTTGAACTTGGCTTTATCATGGCTACCTAACGCAACACCTCGGTGCCGCATGGACAGCAGCTCAGAGTGAAGAATTCTTGATTGAGTCGGCGAGAGAATTTGAGCCGAGCTATCCAAAAGGCGACTAAACGCTAAATACAGAATTTGGCTCTGTCCTAGCCGATTGCTAAGGCGCACCACCTTAGGCTGCTGCTCGGCATGAGCAGCACGGAGTTCCTTTGAATGACAGACCCCATTGAGATGAGATACAACTCCCCAACTCCATCGTAGACGCTCGCATATTTCCCACAACGGCTCAACGACTGTAATCCAGTCTGGACTGCCTCCACTATCAAGAATGGACCGAAGATTAGTTTCATGAGCGCTAAAGGCGTCATCGACTTGCTTCAAAATTAGCGGTATATCGCGCTTGATCTGTTTTGGGGTAATGGCATTGAACTCAGGTATTCCTTCGCCACTTTGGAGAGGTGAGGGGGACGAAGACATGTTTTAGATAAGGAGCGGTAGTGCAATAGCATCCGTGGAGGCTTCATAAAGGTCCATTGCGATTCGTGGCCAAATACCAATAACGAGGGTGGGAACAAGCAAGCTCAACCCAATCACTAATTCGCGTGGGCGCATATCCTCCACACTAGCCAGTGCTGGGATTCGCGGACCGAAAAAGACCCGACGACACATCGAGAGTAGGTACATCGGCGTTAGCACCAAGCCAACTGCGGCCGAGATAATCGTGATGGAACGAAATGTAGAAGTGAAAGCTTCCTGGCTGGTAATACCAAGAAATACGGTTATTTCACTGATAAAGCCACTCATTCCTGGAAGAGCCAAGGACGCCAGAGAACTGGCCAAGAAGAAAGCAAACGTAATCGGCAATGCCTTAGCGAGACCGCCCATATTTGGAATGGAAAGAGTTTTAGTGCGTTCATAAAACACACCTGTAATAAAAAACATTGCGGCTGCAATAAGACCATGACTCACCATCTGAAGCATGGCTCCGCTGATGCCGAGTGCATCAACAGCGCCAATTCCCACCAAAACGAAACCCATGTGACTAACAGAGCTGAAAGCGATCCGTCGTTTCACATTGTCTTGTGCAAATGCATTAAGAGCGCCATACACAATGTTTACGATTCCTAGAACTACTAACGCCGGAGCAAGAATCTGGTGGACTTCCGGGAGCATCTGCACGTTAAAACGCAGCAGAGCGTAGCCGCCCATTTTAAGCAGAACACCGGCTAGCAGCATGGACACCGGGGCATTCGCCTCACCATGAGCATCAGGAAGCCATGTATGGAGAGGGAACATTGGTAATTTTACGCCAAATCCGACCAGGAATCCGAGATAACAAAGCAGCCCAAAACTGCCGCCGGCCGAACGAGAAATAAGTTCGCTTAAATTCAGGGTGAAAGTATCTCCTGATAGTGCCAAGGCAAGGCCACTAATCAAAATCAGTAATGAAGCGACGGCGGTATACAAGATAAACTTGGTTGCCGCGTACTGACGATTCTGACCTCCCCAAATCGCAATTAGTAGATATACCGGAACTAGCTCAAGCTCCCAAGCCAAGAAGAAAAGGAGGAAATCTTGAGAGAGGAAGACAAGGCTTTGAGCTGAAGCCTGAACTAGCAGCAGCGCGAAATAGAGGCGTGATTTGCGTTCAATTGTCCAGCTCGCACCAACCGACAGCAAGGTGACTAGTCCACTAAGCACTACTAGCGGCGCCGAGAGACCGTCTACACCAAGGGACCACTCCAGTCCAATGTAGGGCACCCAGTTTACGCGCTCCACCAGTGCAATACCGGAAAAGGTTGGGTCGAATCGAGTGGCCAGAACTCCCATCATGAGGAGAAGATCCACCAAAAGAACGCTAAGGGCGATGTTGCGCGGCCAAGGAGAGGATTTATTTTCTTGGGCTGGCAACAACGGCAGGATCAATGCTGATACAGCCGGCAACAGAATGATCAGGGAAAGCCAGGGAAAGGCCGCGCCTGTATCAGCAATTTGCCGCATCCCACCACTCATTCTGTGTTCGCAATCTTTAACAAAGCTAACAGGTATAAAATCGTCTTTTGGGTAGTCCTACTCATCATTTGCTGGTTGCCAATGACTACCAGTGATCTGCACATTCAACACTGGAGCTCTGCTGGCTACGCCAGCGGCTTCCCAAGCTTTAACCATTGCCCGACTCACAGTTATTCCATTACTTTCCCTGCATAGAGCCAAGACGCTTGGCCCTGCTCCGCTGATGGCGCACCCCCAGGCTCCGGCCCCCATCGCAGCTCGTTTCACTTGGTCACCTCCCTTAATCAGACGCCATCGATAGGGCTCGTGCAAACGATCATGCATGCCATCAGAGATCAGATCGCCATTGCCAGTGCGCAGCCCCTGAAGCAGTAGAGTCAGCGCACCGAGGTTTACGACCGCATCGCTTACCGGGATGGCTTTAGGCATAGCACGCCTAGCTTCACTGGTACTGAGTCGGATTGAGGGGATAGCAACCACAATTTTCACCGAATTCATCCATTCGCAGCGCACCACACGCCAGCGTTGTGAGGCTGCTTTTGCTGTCATGCAGAGGCCTCCGAGCAGTGAAGGCACCACGTTATCTGGATGACCTTCAATATCAATCGCTAGTTCCAACAACTTTTCTTTATTTAGTGGTTCTCCCACGAGAGCATTGGCGCCTATTAATCCAGCCACAATCGCAGTTGCACTACTGCCCAACCCCCGAGCTGGGGGCACAGCAAGTCGTACGCGTGCCTCCAAGGCGACTGGTTCTAGTCCTGCAGCTTTCCAAACTCTTTGCGCGGCCCGATAAACCAAATTTTCTGGTCCGCCACGGAGATGACTGCCTTCGCTCCCTTCGATAATCAGCTCAAATCGTTCTCCTCCGCCTTCTATCCTTCGCATAACAAAACGATTATTCAAATCGAGAGCAACACCAAGGCAGTCAAAGCCAGGGCCGAGGTTGGCAGTGGTTGCCGGTACTTCGACCACCACTGTCTGCCCGATACGCGGCAGTACCATCGCCGATCCCCTGCTTAGGACAGTGTCCCACCTAGTTTGATCTGGCCAGAGCCCACGCACGACAAGCCGCACTAAAGAGGTTTGCTTCAGGGTCAATTATGGCTGTGACCTTTAACCCGCTAATAAAATTATTAAAACGACCCTTTTGCCGCATCGCGTTCAAAAATGTCTCTGACTGAAGTCCCACCAATTGTTTAGCAGCTGTACCGCCACCAATCCAAAGTCCTCCCGTACAAAGCTCCTGAAGGGCAAGATCCCCTGCTGCCGATCCGTAGGCGGATAACCAAATTTGCTGAGCATGCAACATTAATTGATCACCTTCCTTTGCGGCGAGGCTCGCTTGAGCAGGTAAATCGCAGGTGCTGTCAATTTTCCATCTTTCTGCGATGGGGCGTAGAGGGTGTTGCTCTGTTCCAGGATTTTGAAGCAACCAGCGCGCGATATGCCCAAGCCCGGTACCGCTAACCACTCGTTCAACGGATAAGCTGTCTACATTAAGGTCTTGTTTGAGCCAGCAGGCTAATTGCCACTCTTCTTCTGTACGTGGAGCAAATTGACGATGGCCGCCCTCGCTCGCAAGTGCGACTAGTTGATTGTTAAAACGAATTCCCCGGGCTATGCCCAAACCCGTCCCTGCGCCGAGAACAGCGAGGGGGCCATTGTCTTGGACCCCAGGTTGAAGTACCACCTCCTGTGAATTTTTTAAATAAGGCAAGCCGTAGATCAGAACGCCAAAATCATTGATTAGTTCCAACTGGTTTAAAGCAGCAGCAACAGTTAATTGATCTTCTTTGAGTTGCCAAGGGAGGTTAGTAATGTGTGCGCTGCTGTTTCGAACCAGACCTGCCACTGCCACACAGCCGTATTGGGGCGCTTTAATATCATTTGGTCTATTGTTCAAAAAGCTTTCCAACATGGCCCCAAGCGACTTCCATTCATTGGAAATGAAGCGCTGGCGATGGAGTTGAATGAGCCGATTGCCGCTAACCCCATATAAAGCAAGGAGGGTTTTAGTCCCTCCCATATCTCCGGCCAAAAGAGTAGAAACAACCACTGAAGACATGGTGAGAAGCTTATTCCAGTTTGGAAACAATCCACTAACTGTATTTAGATGAGAAAGTCAAAGAGAAATGAGACTCGTATGGCGACGGACTGGGTTTCACCTCTATAGCTGTTAATCATAATCACTAGCTTTAAGATGCATTCAGTTTTAGTACGAAATAAAAATAAACCCTTAATATTCTTCCGAATAATCTCAATGTTTTGGTAGTTCTTAACAAAGAAAATATCCACTAATCTCACTTGGTTTTAGGTTCCCTATAAATGCAAAAGACTAAATATTCTGAACTTATTATAATCTCGATAGTGGAGCAGATCGCTAAAGTTGTTTTGTCAGTTTGATTCCAGTCTTAGGTTTCGACTTCGCTTTTTGAGAGATCGGGAGTTGTTTACAGATAGGCAAAAGTTATTTGAAGCAAAGCAGTTATTTTGTGGTCAGACGAATATCATCCCATCGATAACGGTTTGCATCTACAGCCGATTGAATTAGTGTATCGAGAGGCATCGTCCCAAGATCTCCTCCTCTTCGGCTACGCAAACTTACACTACCATTTCGAGCTTCTGTGGCACCAACAATGACTAGAACAGGGACTTTGCTCATTTCTCCATTTCGAATTAACTTACCAAGACGCTTTCCGCTTGTATCGATTTTAACGCGAATATCTGAGCGCATTAATCGATCGTGAACTTTCTCAGAGAAGATTCTAGCGTCATTACTAACAGGAAGAATTCTCAGCTGTTCAGGAGCAAGCCAAAAAGGAAATTCTCCGGCATAATTTTCAATTAAGATACCAATAAAACGTTCAAAACTTCCTAGAATTGCTCTGTGAAGCATTACTATTGCATGGCGACAACCATCTTCTCCTATAAAAGTTGCTCCGAGTCGATCTGGCATGGAAAAATCAACTTGAATAGTTCCGCATTGCCAGACTCTACCAAGACAATCCTGAAGTGAAAATTCGATTTTTGGACCATAGAAAGCACCTTCCCCAGGTAAAAGTTCCCAACTAAGTTGTTTTGCTTCAAGTGCATCTTGCAGAGAACGCTCGGATTTATTCCAAATTTCATTGCTGCCAAATCTTTTCTTTGGCCGTGTGGATAGTTTAATCAAAATCGTCTTGAAACCAAATGTCTTATATACATCGAATACAAGATCAATAAACTCTGAGACTTCGGATTGAATTTGATCCTCTGAACAAAAAATATGAGCATCGTCTTGAATAAAGTTCCTGACCCTCATTAAACCATGCAGTGTTCCGGAAGGCTCATTACGATGACAAGAACCAAATTCTGCGAGTCTTATTGGAAGATCTTTATAACTTCGTAATCCTTGATTAAAAATCTGAACATGGCAAGGGCAATTCATTGGTTTAACGGCATAATCTCTATTTTCTGATGATGTTGTAAACATGTCATCTTTAAATTTTTCCCAGTGTCCAGATTCTTCCCAAAGAGTCCGATCGACAATCTGTGGTGTGCGTATTTCTTGATAACCGCAAATATTTAACCGTTCTCGGATGAATTGCTGCAGCGTTAAGTAAATCGACCATCCAGATGGATGCCAAAATACCATCCCGGGTGCATTGTCTTGAATATGAAATAAGGATAGCTGTTTACCGAGACGTCGATGATCTCTTGCTTCAGCTTCTTTCAATTGTTTAAGATGAGCCTTAAGGTCCGAAGACGATCCCCACGCAGTTCCATAAATCCGCTGAAGCATCTTATTATTTGAATCTCCTCTCCAATATGCCCCTGACACTTTCATTAATTTGAAGTGCCGGAGGTGGCGTGTATTGGGTACATGTGGTCCACGACACATATCCGTATATTCTTCGTGATGATACAACCTGATAGTTTCTCCTTCTGGAATTTCTTCAACGATTTGGAGTTTGTATGTTTCTTTTCGGGATTCAAATGTTTTTATCGCTTCATTGCGGCTGACTACTTGCATATTAATATCATAGTCTTTTGCAATCAGATCTTTCATCCGATTTTCAATCAATTGAAGATCTTCTGGAGTGAAGGGTGTGTCATAAGCAACATCGTAATAGAAGCCATCCTTGATTACAGGTCCGATCGCCATTTGTGCCTCCGGATAGAGTTGCTTCACCGCGTGCCCCAGAAGGTGAGCAAATGAGTGCCGAATGACGTCGACTCCTTCAGCATCTTTTTTCGTGAGAAGACGCACTTCGGCATCTTTCTCAATCAGCACGACCAAATCAAGGGATTCACCGTTCACAATTCCCGCAACAGCTGCTTTTGCTAGCCCAGGTCCGATTGAGGCAGCTACATCCGCAATACTGACTGGGCCGTCAAAACTCTTAATTAGTCCATCGGGGAGGGTGACGGCGGGCATGAACGTGAAAAACTCCAGACACTGAACGGGTTATTCCCCTTATCACTAATGGGAACGCGTCATCCTATTGGTGAAAGTGCTCGGAGAATGGCTAAAGCTAAGTTCTGCAGTAACTAGTATTCGGAGGTCAAGACGATATAACCTTTTTATTAGACCTCGCCTACTTAAGCGCTCCAGCAGCCCAAAGATCGGGTTTGACTGGATTTAGATAGCGTGAACCCCCCGCCACACAAGAAACAAATGGGGTATTGTCGAGCCATAATTTCGCAGGCGATTAGCAAAACGTCAACCAGCAGTTGCATTCCGTGCAGTTCATGCACCTCATGACGTAGATAGGGCAGTTAGGTTATAGGGCTTGGTCGGCGTTTGTGGCTGCGCGTCGTTGTGATCAGGCGTTGATTTGACATTTTAGGCTATTTAGGTTTTCACTATAAAACGCTGCTAATTCTTGGTGGCTTTTAACCGGTTGCCCATATGCAGAATGACCAGTGGTGGTTGGGAAAGAAGCCCACTCTGAAGCTAATTTTGCCATGGCTACCTTAGTAAGGCCACGCCGATCAATTTCCTCAAGTGCCCCACGGCGTTTAGCTAAATGAAGTGCCGCTTGGTCCTGATGCTGAGGTTCAAAGCTACTGAGCTTCAGCTCCCGAGCTACTCCTTTCCAGGTGTCGGGTAGAAATTGGTAGGCACCAGCGGCAGCACTTGAATAGCGCTTCACGACAACTCGTTCGGGATGGCGCGAAAGATCGTTGAATAGACCTCCCCCATAAATGACAACGTAACCCTGATCTTTACCACCCCTCCAGGTGCCTTCAGCATAACGGATGGTGTTCAGTAAGGCGCGACGTTCAGGTGTGAACTCATAAGGACCACCTTCTTTACCCTGCGCTAACGAGGCGCGAGTGGCTGCCCTCTCAACAATGCCTACTGTCTTCGGTATTACCTTTGAATTAAGTAAGGACAAACCTTGTACGCAAAGCAGCAATCCACCGCAAAGAAGGAAATTAGCCCAGGTGTATTTCGGAAACAGGACAGTGCTTGGAAATAACTGAGACACATGGCGTTTTCAAAGTAGTTTCACTTTGATACCAATGTTTGCTTTGTGGAAAGTTCGGTCATCGTGAGGTAAACCTTTGGTTCGCGCTGCGCTCGAGAAGATAAAGAAACGACAAGAGTCTTAAGAAAAAATTTATCTCGATCTAATTTGATAGATGTCTTTTTAGTAATCGAGAGATTACATTCATAAAAAACCTACTCATTAGCTTCGTTGATTAACCGTTTTTAAGTCTGATTAAGCTCTTATAGCCAAACCCAATACCTGTCGGACACGATTAAGGGTTGCATTGGCTACGGCTGCAGCCCTATCGCGACCAGCTTTCAAAACAAGATCTACCTCTTTCGGATTGTCCATGAGCTCCTTATGAAGAATTTGAATCGGCTTCAGTGCGGCCACCGTAGCTTCCGCCAAGAGGGGTTTGAACTGCCCCCATCCCATCTCAGCACATTCAGAGGCTACAGACTGACGATCTTGGCCGCTGAGAATCGAGTAGAGGCCAAGCAGGTTATTGGTTTCGGGGCGTTCGGGGTTGCCGAATTCAAGACCGTGTTCCGAATCTGTTTTGGCACGTTTAATTTTCTTTGTAATGAGCTCAGGAGGATCTAGCAGGGCTATACGACTACTCTCATTTGGGTCGCTCTTACTCATTTTGTTACGACCATCCGTCAGGCTCATGATCCTGGCACCTTCTTTAAGTATGAGCGGCTTCGGAACATTAAGGATAGGTTGCTTTTCAGAACCGAACCGAGCGTTAACGCGTTGCTGGGCGATATCACGAGCAAGTTCAAGATGTTGTTTCTGGTCTTCACCCACCGGCACAAGGTCGGCATCGTATAGAAGGATGTCCGCTGCCATAAGGACCGGGTAATTTAGCAGGCCAACGGAAACATTGTCTCCTTGCTTCACCGACTTTTCTTTGAATTGGGTCATGCGCTCCAACCAAGTAAGGGGTGTAACACAGTTCAAGAGCCAGCACAACTCGCTGTGAGCCGCGATTTGACTCTGAACGAAGATCGAGCAGCGTTTGGGATCCATTCCGCACGCTAGATAGAGCGCGGCTGTGGACCTTGTATCAGCGGCAAGTTTGGCAGGATCGTGAGGTACCGTGATCGCGTGAAGGTCAACAACGCAGACATAAGTATCGTGGCTGTCTTGCAGATCAACCCAGTTCCGGATCGCTCCCAGCCAATTGCCGAGATGGAGTGCTCCGGTCGGCTGAACACCGGAGAGAACCCTTGGCTGCGGCATGAATCAGGCCTCTATTTCTGCTGTTTTACCTTCATCTAGCTTTACCGATGGGTCCGCCGTAATGACGGTCAAATTACTGGAGTCCACGCTACTGATATCGACATCCCCTTCGCTTTCAGACGGCATCTCCGTATCGGTTGCTATTTCCTGTTCAGAAGTCGTTTCTAACTTGGGTTTGGGCTTACTGGGCCGAGCGAAAGGATCCGGCCTTGAACCACGGTTGCCTCCGCTTTCATTATCAAAACGACGATTCTTCGAGTCGCGCCGCCCGCTGTTAGCAGCCTGGTCGCGCTGCTGCTCAATCAAATCAGCTAGTTGCCCATTTGCAAGCATCTGAGCGAGGGTTCGTACCGCAAAGCCGAGTACAGCCACAGGAGAGCGCAAATTAAAAGCTTCCTGTAAGGCCTTTACTGCGCCCATTTCGTTGTCGCTCAAACGAATCCGAAAGCCGCCACTTTCACGGTTGCCTCCACGGCCGCCGCGACCGCGCTCGTAGCGACGATTTCCGCCCTGTCCACCCTGCTGTTGGATATCGTTGTAGGAATTAGTCATGGCCGATGGCCCGTAATCAGGCGCAAGTGTGACGCATCATCGGTATGTTGGCAGTGAGGTTAGCAAGCTGGCCGCAACTCCTAGGTTTCTAGCATAGATTAGTGTGAACGTAAGAAATGTGTCGAGACTGCGTTCAATGGCAGTCTTTGCAACGATTTACAGGGTGTCAGCGTCACTTGCGGTTCAACAATATTCAAACATAGACTAGCTAGACTAAATACGTCTTGAATACCTGATGACAATCGTCCACACACTGTGCTTATCAATGCAACAGGTCCGCTGAAAAATCAATTAATTGACTTACCCCATCGGAATAATTGCTTGATAATTCACTGAATTTTTATAGATCGCCAATGACTTCGGAAGATGATTATAGTGGCAAAAGCAAACCTAGCTGAACCCAAATTAAGCCACACCGGATGGTGGTCTCGCGGCAGCGCGAACGTTTGATACAGCTGATCACAGGTGCACTAAAGCTGCTTCGTAAAGCAACCTCGATACCCTGGGTGATGGTTGACTTTGTTCAAGAAAACCCGAACACCGATCAGTTCTGCACATAGATTCGGATATTTGATCTAAACCAGGAATAATCTCTTGGCTCGAGGTAGGATGTACTGATTGATGGTCGTGACCTGAGCTTTGTAATAAATACTTTGATTTAGAATGTCTAAAGCCTTCATGTTCGCCACCACTGAGTGCGCATCCACAAAGACTTATCGGCTTAAATAAGTCGCAATTAAAAACATTACGATATCCTAAAATATGCTTGGGACCTGTCACTAGCTACGACCACAGATACATCCTAGGATGACGATACCATAGCCGAATGGTCGGTTGGCCTTTTGGGGAAAAATTTGACCCAAAACACGACAACACACCTCAGTTATTGTTGGTAACAATTTCACCAGTACAGTAACGGCAGTGTCAGGCCAGCTCATTTATAGCCAGGCGATCTTTGCCACTTTCATGCATGCAACTATGGTAGTCGGCGCGTCAGCTGCCACTGCTGCAGGTTAAACATCTGCTTTGTAAGAGCTAATCCCAAGCCGACTTCTCTAGCCATCTCCACAACTGATCGGTGATAGGCTGAACACAAGGTTGTAACCAAAAGCATCTACCTCCCAGAAGTTGCCCGAATCTACATGGGGCTGTTCAGGGTCTATTCACCAGATCAGGGCAAAGTTTCGAAGGATGTAAAGAGATGCTAAGCCCATGATTTAGCAGGATACCAGTGTCTTTGCACTGAGCAGCGGCCACAGCGACGATTGCAGCCAGGACGGGGTCTGGAAAGCTTTTGGTTTATTGAAACCTTACAAAAAGTCTTGGAAAAGCATTACATAGCACTGTGCTTAACATCAGCAGAGCAACAGAGGTGCTTAGTATTTCCGCAGCTAGATCTGACGGGAGTGTGGCAGCTCCCTAAACCAGAGTTCTGATCGAAATCGGAATCAATAGCACTTCTTAGCAAAGAGCAAAAATTGAATCCTGTCGGGCTACGCGGCACTCGTGTTTCCCAATAGATGAGTTTTGTGTACGCGGCGTGCGAGCAGTCTGCAGTCTGACCGATGCTCCTGGTTTTGGAGAGTGAGTTGGGCTAAGAGAGGTTTTGCTAAGTCACGCTTTGAGTTGAAACTTCCAGCTGCGCTACCGCAGATCTTGTTGATGCCAAATTCCCTTGTTAAGCCATTAGCGCTTGCTGCTGGGGGTTTGTTGGTTGAACAGTGGTTATTCAGTAATGTGATCCATATCCCGGGCGAGGGATTTGGTGCCCTAGTGGTGGTTGGTTGTGTGCTTTGGCTTGGACGGGAAGCCTCCAAACCTTGCTTTGTCGCTCCGGTATCCATAGATGTTTGGATTGAGCGCTGCCAGACCGTTTTGAATCAGTTCGAACTGTTCGAAGCCAATCCATCGGCTACTGCATTAAGACGTCAGGACCTGAAGAATATTGTTGAACGATCTGGACCACAACGGATCGCATTTGTAAGTTTCAATCAGTCGGATGTGTCTAATCACACCTCTTTACAACAAAGTCTCGCTGGTTCAGCATCCCTCGAACTCTCATTCTGCCATCCCCTGGTTTGTATCGATGGGAAGCGCTGCTGGCCTGTTGTTTTGCAAAACCAAGACGCAATCTTATTCAGCTTATCTAGCCCGTTAACAGCTTCCGAGTTTCTGTGGCTTCAGGAAGTCCCTGTAACTCAACCAGCCTGGATACTGGTAGGCGCATGTTTTGGTCAGTCAACCGAACAAACTACTGCTCAAATAAAAACGGATCTACCCGAACGGTGGCGGAACCGCATCATAGTGCAGAGCCATTATGAGTCTCTCCGTACATCTCTCGCTCCGCTTCGGCGAGCTTTAAAGTATGGATTGCCTGATACTCGTCAACGTCTACTCGAAGACCTGCACCGACGTTGGCAAGCTGATCTCGAATTTTATCGGCGTGCTCGGTTTCAGCAACTACAGCAACGTACCCAATGGGTTGTGGCAGGTTCAGTTTTCGCTTCTCCACTGCTCAGTCTGGATCTGCTCGCGCTAGTAGTGGCCAACGGTCTAATGATGAAGGAGATGAAAGAGATTTGGGGAACGGATATCAAACTAGATGCGCTCCAGGAGGCTGCGTCCCAGCTGGTTAAAGCAGCCTTGGCACAGGGAGTAGTGGAGTGGGCCAGTCAGACGCTATTGAGTCTGGCAAAGCTCGATGCTGGAAGCTGGTTAGCTGCGGGAGTGATGCAGTCTCTAAGCGCAGCTTATTTAACTCGCGTCGTTGGTCGCTCTATGGCTGACTGGTTGGCTATAAATGCTGGAGTATCAGAACCTGATCTCAAGTTACTGAAACTTGAGGCACCACTCTTAATAGCCCGTGCGGCTGAGAAGGAACGTCTTAACTGGTCAAAATTTCTTCAACAATCCCGCCAGTGGGCACTGAATACAACTTCATGAAAAATTAAGTGCCGCGTGAATTTTTTTAAACATAATTCAGAGTATTAAAAATCTGGAGCTTTGGTCATACCAGTCATGTAAACTCCCGCTGACCAATCTCCCTATTCGTGGAGGGGTTAGTCCGTTTTTATTCTTCTATAATGTCTATCCTAATTCGTAGCGAACGCAAGAGTAGCTGGGAGTCTTTCTGTGAGTGGGTCACTTCCACCAATAACCGTCTGTATGTCGGTTGGTTTGGTGTACTGATGATCCCAACTCTGTTGGCTGCCACCATTTGTTTTGTCATCGCTTTTGTTGCCGCACCTCCGGTTGACATCGATGGCATCCGTGAGCCTGTCGCTGGCTCTTTGATGTACGGCAACAACATCATCTCCGGTGCTGTTGTTCCTTCCAGTAACGCCATCGGCCTGCACTTCTATCCCATTTGGGAAGCAGCCTCACTCGACGAGTGGCTGTACAACGGCGGTCCTTTCCAGCTCGTTGTTTTCCACTTCCTTATCGGCATTTACGCCTATATGGGACGTGAGTGGGAACTGTCCTACCGCTTGGGTATGCGCCCCTGGATCTGTGTTGCTTACAGCGCTCCTGTCGCTGCTGCTTCCGCAGTGTTCCTGGTCTACCCCTTCGGTCAGGGTTCATTCTCAGATGCAATGCCCCTGGGCATTTCTGGAACTTTCAACTACATGTTGGTGTTCCAAGCAGAGCACAACATTCTGATGCACCCCTTCCATATGTTGGGTGTTGCAGGTGTTTTCGGCGGTAGCTTGTTCTCCGCAATGCACGGATCACTGGTGACTTCCTCCTTGGTGCGTGAAACGACCGAAAGCGAGTCCCAGAACTACGGCTATAAATTCGGCCAAGAGGAAGAGACTTACAACATCGTTGCTGCTCACGGCTACTTCGGTCGTCTGATCTTCCAGTACGCATCTTTCAATAACAGCCGCAGCCTTCACTTCTTCCTGGCTGCTTGGCCCGTTGTTGGCATCTGGTTCACCGCTCTTGGCGTGTCAACCATGGCCTTCAACCTGAATGGTTTCAACTTCAACCAGTCCATTCTTGATGGTCAAGGTCGTCTCTTGAATACTTGGGCCGATGTGTTGAATCGTGCCGGTCTTGGCATGGAAGTAATGCACGAGCGCAACGCTCACAACTTCCCTCTGGATCTAGCAGCTGCCGAATCCACTCCTGTGGCTCTGCAGGCACCTGCAATTGGTTGATCTAAAGTCAATGTAGACAGCCCGGTTTCGATTAACCGAATCACCCGAAACCTCCCAAACCTCCGTCTTCTGACGGAGGTTTTTTTACTTTTCTACTCTGTTTCCTTTATCAATCTTTACCCTTGATTAATTCTGCAATAGATAAAAATGTTAACTTAAATAATTTTATTTAACCAAGCTCAAGACACGCAAGTCCATAAACATCCTTGGTTGAAACAACATGATGACAAAGTCCCTTATACATACGAATTGTAAACGAGACTTGTCTGAATCCTAAGCTAAACAGAAGAGCCTGAGCTTTAGTATTATTTTGAGGTGAATCAATCAAAACTATTCCTTGATGCTGGCTTAAAAGATTCGTAATTAGAATTTTAGCGAGTTGTTGTGAATCAGCTAGGATTGGACCAATTCTCCAGCCCTCACCTACAGTAAGAAAGCAAGGTCGTATGCGAGCAAAACCATGGCATAAATTGTTATTATCAATTAAAGTCATTACTCTGCCACTCTGGTGCTTTAACCACTGAGACAGAAAATGTGGTCTTGCTGTAGACTCTCGCATCGCATCATATTTATTAATTACTTCTAAGGGAATTTGATTCCCTGTAACAACATGGAAATTGTGGTTATTTAATAGTTGTTCTGTATGATTAATTTCATCTATCTTGAAGAGTTGCCATCGGATAGTTTGAGATGAAGCTTTAAATCCCCATTCTGAATAACTATCAACTAAATGTGGAGCAGCTTCTAGCCCAATACACTGCACATTATTGAGATGCGCAAGTGCTTTTTCCCAAAGTTTGTGTCCATAACCATTTCGCCTATACTCAGGCTTAACAATGTACAAACCTATAAATCCGTAGATATGATTGTATTTAATTCCGGCGATACATCCGACAGCTAATGAGTCAACCCATGCTACCCAAATTCCTTGCTTATCAGTATTTCTATAAATTTGAACATCTCCTGATCCAGGTGCAAAATCTTCATTCTTAGCCCAATCGATTATTGTTGGAATATCTGAGGGCTGGGCAAGTCGAATTTCTAGATTGGGCATTGGTTGAGTCTAACTAAAAATTGAATTTGGCTTAATATTTTAGTTGGAAACTTAATGTAAACCATTATGGTTTAATTAGATGCCATATGCTGAATTAAATCAATGCACTTAGAGCTGTAAGCCCATTCATTATCATACCAAGCAACTAGTTTCATAAAACTATCGTTTAAGGCCATGCCTGCACCAGCGTCAAAAATTGAGGTACAACTTTCGCCAAGTAAATCATTTGAAACAACTTGATCTTCTGTATAACCGAGAATGCCCGAAAGCTCGTTTTCAGATGCTTCTTTCATTGCATTTTTCATGCTCTCATAAGTAGTTGGTTGGATTAAATTAATTGTCAGGTCTACAACTGAAACATCAGGGGTTGGTACTCGAAACGCCATGCCGGTGAGTTTTCCGTTTAACTCTGGGATTACCCTTCCAACTGCTTTAGCCGCTCCAGTCGCACTGGGAATGATACTTTGCCCTGCTCCTCGTCCACCGCGCCAATCTTTGAGTGATGTGCTATCGACTGGCTTTTGAGTTGCAGTTGTTGCGTGAACAGTGGTCATCAAACCACTCATGATGCCAAACTTATCATGGACGACTTTGGCGATAGGAGCTAGACAATTAGTTGTACAGCTCGCATTAGAAACTATATCTTCATTTGCATAGTTTTTATGATTAACGCCCATAACAAACATTGGTGTGTCGTCTTTTGAAGGAGCGCTCATGACAACACGTTTAGCTCCTGCTTCAATATGAGAGCGTGCGGTTTCGTCAGTCAGGAAAAAGCCCGTACTTTCAAGAATATAATCTGCTCCGATATCTCCCCAATGAAGAGTTTTAGGATTGCGTTCAGAGCTAATTCGAATCTTTTTGCCGTTTACGATTAGGCTTCCATCAGTTACCTTGATACTCCCAGGGAAGCGACGATGTGTAGAATCGTAGCGAAGTAGATATGCCATATAATCAATATCAAGAAGATCATTTACCGCGACAACCTCAATATTTTCCATGGATACCGCTTTGCGGAAAGCCAATCGACCAATACGGCCAAATCCGTTAATTCCAATTCGAATAGTCATCGAAAGCACTTGCTTGATTTGATTTCGTCCTTATAGATCGAATTTATTGATAACAACTGGCTCATTTGGGCGTATGCACACCGTGTATCAAATGAGAGACTCTGCTGTCTTAGTACAGGATTTTCTAACCCTGTGCTCAAGTCATTACCCAAAAGCCTGTGAGGTACTGAAATCACATAGACAGTGATTAGATCAACTAATGGCTGAGATTAGCAAGGCTCAGCTTAGGCATCACGTCAACATCGCAAATTTCCCCTATATTGGGTTCGGCTGAATCAATCGGCTCTTCCCTAAACCGTCCTTTCGAGGACACTTCTTTCCGTTCTCATGACCACAACCATCCAGCAGCGCTCCAGCGCTTCTAGTTGGCAGTCTTTCTGTGAGTGGGTCACTTCCACCAATAACCGTCTGTATGTCGGTTGGTTTGGTGTACTGATGATCCCAACTCTGTTGGCTGCCACCATTTGTTTTGTCATCGCTTTTGTTGCCGCACCTCCGGTTGACATCGATGGCATCCGTGAGCCTGTCGCTGGCTCTTTGATGTACGGCAACAACATCATCTCCGGTGCTGTTGTTCCTTCCAGTAACGCCATCGGCCTGCACTTCTATCCCATTTGGGAAGCAGCCTCACTCGACGAGTGGCTGTACAACGGCGGTCCTTTCCAGCTCGTTGTTTTCCACTTCCTTATCGGCATTTACGCCTATATGGGACGTGAGTGGGAACTGTCCTACCGCTTGGGTATGCGCCCCTGGATCTGTGTTGCTTACAGCGCTCCTGTCGCTGCTGCTTCCGCAGTGTTCCTGGTCTACCCCTTCGGTCAGGGTTCATTCTCAGATGCAATGCCCCTGGGCATTTCTGGAACTTTCAACTACATGTTGGTGTTCCAAGCAGAGCACAACATTCTGATGCACCCCTTCCATATGTTGGGTGTTGCAGGTGTTTTCGGCGGTAGCTTGTTCTCCGCAATGCACGGATCACTGGTGACTTCCTCCTTGGTGCGTGAAACGACCGAAAGCGAGTCCCAGAACTACGGCTATAAATTCGGCCAAGAGGAAGAGACTTACAACATCGTTGCTGCTCACGGCTACTTCGGTCGTCTGATCTTCCAGTACGCATCTTTCAATAACAGCCGCAGCCTTCACTTCTTCCTGGCTGCTTGGCCCGTTGTTGGCATCTGGTTCACCGCTCTTGGCGTGTCAACCATGGCCTTCAACCTGAATGGTTTCAACTTCAACCAGTCCATTCTTGATGGTCAAGGTCGTCTCTTGAATACTTGGGCCGATGTGTTGAATCGTGCCGGTCTTGGCATGGAAGTAATGCACGAGCGCAACGCTCACAACTTCCCTCTGGATCTAGCAGCTGCCGAATCCACTCCTGTGGCTCTGCAGGCACCTGCAATTGGTTGATCTAAAGTCAATGTAGACAGCCCGGTTTCGATTAACCGAATCACCCGAAACCTCCCAAACCTCCGTCTTCTGACGGAGGTTTTTTTACTTTTCTACTCTGTTTCCTTTCGATTTTGCCTTTGAATGGCATCATAACTAAACAAATATATATTCCTATCTTTGAAAAAAATAAGAGCAACCGCGCTATATCAGAATAGCTTGGTCATAAATAGGTTATATCTAACAATAATTATCTTTAATTTTTGTGTACGTACAATGTAAAGTTGGGGACAGGACACTAACTCTTACGATGTGATTAGACAAATCTAATCCCATGCTACTAAAATAACGATGAAAATTTAATTCCTAAGGCTTTAAATAGCGTTACTATCTTTGTATGATGTACTTCTTAATAGAAATGATTTTTCACACTAGTTCTGAGACGACGCCATACTAGCCAAAATCAAGATAGTAACAGTGACTTTATCCACATGCTAACTCGAAATTTTACCGACATTAGTGTAGCAATCAGTCACCCCTTGGTTTCTTTTCGATCGACTATTAGCCATGGGTAGTAGTTTCGGCGATCTCTTCCGCATTAGCACCTTTGGCGAATCTCACGGCAGGGGCGTCGGTGTCGTCATAGAAGGGTGTCCACCAAGGTTGGAACTAGATCTAGATGAAATACAGGCAGAACTAGACCGTCGCAAACCAGGACAAAGTCGCATTACCACGCCGCGCAAGGAAACAGATCAATTAGAAATCCTGAGTGGTCTGCTAGATGGTAAAACCACTCTTGGAACCCCTATTGCAATGTTGGTACATAATAAGGATCAGCGACCAGGAGACTATGATGACGTCGCAGTCGCTTTTCGTCCTTCCCATGCCGATGCGACATATCAATTTAAGTATGGCATCCAAGCACGTAGTGGAGGAGGACGTGCTTCTGCGCGTGAAACTATTAGCAGGGTGGTAGCTGGCTCTGTCGCCAAGCAACTATTGCGCAAAGTAGCGGGTACAGAAATCCTGGCATGGGTAAAACAAATTCACTCTCTCGAAGCCGGTGCGATCGACCCACTAACTGTCTCAATTGATGAGATTGAGGCCAATATTGTGCGCTGCCCGGACGCTAACACTGCGAGCAGAATGATCGAGCGAATCGAAGCGATTGGCCAAGAGGGGGACTCCTGTGGTGGTGTGATCGAATGCGTTGTTCGCACTCCTGCGATAGGACTAGGAATGCCAGTCTTTGACAAATTAGAGGCAGATCTTGCCAAAGCTGTAATGTCTCTTCCTGCAACTAAAGGATTTGAAATTGGCTCAGGTTTTAGCGGTACTCTGTTAAAAGGGAGTGAGCATAATGACGCTTTCATTTCAGGAAGCGACGGACGCCTTCACACTGCCACCAATAATTCCGGCGGCATTCAAGGTGGAATTAGTAACGGTGAACCAATCGTGATTCGAGTTGGTTTTAAACCAACGGCAACCATTCGCAAGAAACAGCAAACCATCAATTCCGATGGCAGAGCAACCATTTTAGCCAGCAAAGGAAGACATGACCCTTGTGTGCTGCCGAGGGCTGTACCGATAGTAGAAGCAATGGTGGCTTTGACATTGGCGGATCATCAGCTTAGACAACAGGGCCAATGCAGCTTCTGGTAAGATTCAATAGCTGGATATCGGAGAACCATTACCAATACTAAAATAACCTGACAAACCGATCACACGTAGCCTTAGCTCGCATGTACATATGCTACATAAGCTTTTTGAAATTTTCTGTTTACTAGAAGTGACAAGGTAATCGTGATGATCTGGTATGAAAACGAATTCCTCATTATTTAAGGTAAAAACTTACTTCGGTGAATAAGACATATTTAAAACATAATCAACTATTAACTATGTCAAGATTTGACCGCGTTTTAAATCATATACTATCTCAGTAGTAGTTAATTTTTTGTGGCGATGATTAAAGGAAAAATCTCTATTTTTTATGGCTGAAATATAAGCTTAGATTTACTTATAGCTCGGTCCGATGGTGAATTACAAGCTCATGTAGTCGAATAGAAGCTTGTTAAGCTAGGTTCGAAACTTGAGTTAGCCAGGTGAAAAGTTTAGGATCAACTCCGTCCGAACCAACTGTTTGATGTCCAAGAGCAACAGCATCGTAACCTGCAGAGAGCCAATTAGATAAGTCATGGGCAGTCAACCCGCCCGCTGCAATTACGAATGGAAGTGAACCCAAAGGGGCAGCCAGCCTATTCCAATATGAAATACCGAGAGTTATGGCAGGGAACAGCTTGACTAGTCGACACCCAAATGACACCGCTTGATGTACCTCAGTTGGACTAAAGACTCCTGGCACAAGGAGTATTCCCTGATCCCTTGCTAAACTCACAAGAGTAGGATCCCAGCAGGGAGACATCGCATAAGCAAAATCAAGGGTTTGCAAATCGAATAATGCCATCGGTGCTGTAATCGAAGCAGCAGCCAATTGAAAACGCGGACAGCATTGTCTAACTTGTTTGACCCAAGGGATCCAACCAGAATGCGAACTCCACGCTAGTTCGATATGGCGCAGGCCGGCTTCGTGAAGATCGTGCAGCTGAATCAGAAGATTACTAGAGCCAGTGAGGTCTTTTATCGCCGGGCGAACAACCAAAAGAAGAGGTTGGCTGCGCAGCGAAGCAATTAATGCCTCTTGACGCGCCAACCATGTACAATGATAGGAATCAGACGTATTCAGCAGCCCGGACGTCACGCTTGATTAAAAGCTCCTGAAGCTCCTCAGCATCGACGGTTTCTTGTTCTACAAGTATCGAGGCGAGTTCATCAAGAACCGCGCGATTATCAACCAAGACCTTGGTGGCACGTTTATAAGCGACATCAACGAGATCAGAAACTTCTTGATCGATAGTTGCAGCTGTCTCTTCGGAGAAATCGCGTTCAGCAGCAATGTCACGTCCAAGAAACATACCTCCCTGCGCACGGCCTAAGGCGACTGGACCAAGGACGTCACTCATACCGAAACGGGTAATCATTTGACGAGCCGTCGAAGCAACCTGTTGGAGATCGTTAGAAGCGCCTGTGGTAACTTCGTCCTCGCCGTAGACAATCTCTTCAGCAACCCTGCCACCAAGGGCAACTGCCATCTGATTCTGGAGATAGGCACGGGAGTACAGACCTGATTCCATGCGTTCTTCACTAGGTGTAAAGAATGTCAGGCCACCGGCATTGCCACGAGGAATAATCGAGATCTTCTGAACGGGGTCGTAATCAGGCATCAAAGCTCCGACTAAAGCATGACCAGCCTCATGGTAAGCAACCAAACGAGCCCGGCGCTCACTCATGAAACGGTCTTTCTTCTCGGGGCCTGCCATTACACGTTCAATGGCGTCACTGATCTCGTCGTTGCTTACTTCTGTTAGCTCACGACGAGCAGCCAGAATTGCTGCTTCATTCAGCAAGTTAGCAAGATCTGCACCGGTGTAACCAGGTGTACGCCGCGCCACCTTGTCCAAATCAACATCCTTGGCTAGCGTCTTGCCACGGGCATGAACTCCCAAAATTTGCAGACGCCCCAGATAATCAGGACGGTCAACCGTGACTTGACGATCGAAACGACCTGGACGCATTAAGGCCGCATCAAGCACATCAGGCCGGTTGGTGGCAGCAACAATGATTATGCCTGTGTTGCCCTCAAACCCGTCCATCTCGGTGAGGAGTTGATTCAAAGTCTGTTCACGTTCGTCGTTACCACCGCCTAGACCAGCACCTCGCTGACGACCAACAGCATCGATTTCGTCAATGAACACAATGCAGGGAGAATTCTTTTTGGCCTGTTCAAACAAATCACGGACGCGACTTGCGCCAACGCCAACGAACATCTCCACGAATTCTGAACCAGAGATAGAAAAGAACGGAACGCCTGCCTCACCGGCAACAGCTTTGGCCAAAAGAGTTTTACCGGTTCCCGGAGGACCTACTAGCAAAACTCCTTTCGGGATTTTGGCGCCGACAGCTGTAAAACGGTCAGGATTTTTGAGAAAATCCACTACCTCGGTTAGCTCCAGTTTGGCTCCTTCAATACCGGCTACATCTGTAAAAGTTACCTGGGTGGAAGGTTCCATTTGGACTCGTGCTTTGCTCTTACCGAACTGCATCGCAGGATTACCACCGCTACCACTTTGGGCACGGCGGAAAAGGAAAAACAAACCACCAAGGAGAAGTAGCGGAAAAATTAAACTCCCAGCTGCTTGCTGCCAACCGGGAGTCTGACGGGAAGGTTGAACAGCAATGTCAACGTTATGACTGGTAAGGAGGCTAAGCAGCTCACGATCAGGTGCAAGATTTACCTGAGCGCGGCGACCATCATTCTCAACGACTTGGGCTGTGCCCTGGTCTGGAGCAATCAAAACGCGACTGATTTGGTCGTCTTTAACAGCTTCAACGAATTCGCTATACCGAATGGTATTGATCTGGGACTGACTGCCATTGCTGCCACCAAAAAAAGCTGGTGTAATTACCACAATGGCAACTACCAGCAGGGTGCCAAGTCCGATGTTGCGCCAACGCTTGTTCACAGGTCGCCCCTCACAGATGAAGGAATGTTAAACGAGTCCTCGCAATTCATAGGGCGCGGAGAGCTTTAACAACACTCTTAAAAGCAAACCACTCAGGGATTTCCTCACCACTGCGCAGCATCTTGCGAAACTGGGTACCGCTCAGTTTTTTAACATGAAGCCGGTGAGTTTCAGCGTACTCAGCGGTGACATAACCTTCCTCATCTGTGTAAACAAGATTCAACGATGGTACCGTTTCCATGGCAAGCTCTGGCGCGCATTCCTTGGCAAAATTCTGAGCCTCATAGGGCCCATAGAAATCGCTACCGCTGAGGGAAGATTTACAGCCCGCCATGTCACGCCCGATGATAAAGCGGGTACAACCATAATTACGGCGAATGATCATATGCTGCAATGCCTCCCGGGGTCCTGCCATATGCATCGCATAAGGGAGGTAAGCCCAGTGAATCCGATCATTATCTACTTCTGCAGCCAAGCGTTCATAGGTTTCAAAACGCATAGCCCCTGGTATATCATCTTGTTGTGTTGGACCACAAGTGGGGTGAACTAGCACCACTGCGTTCTTGCTCACATTTGGAGCATGAAGCGCACGGGTGAGCAGTTCATAGTGGGCGCGGTGAATGGGATTACGGCATTGGAAAGCTACTACGTCTTCACCGCTTGGTAGACCAGCACGAACTTCAGCGGGGGTTTTGCATGGAAATACACGTTTCGGTAGTGACAAACCCTTTAAAGTTCCACCTAAGTAAAAGCGTTTACGCTCCATCGCAATCATGCGCGTGGCAGGATGCTCGAGTGATGTAGTACCGTAACAACTCTGTGCCTCAATAACTTTATCTGGTTCCCATTTGCTCTCAACATCAAGAACAGCAAGCTCTTGACCTTTGTAGTTAAGCAAAAGTCTGTCACCTACGATAACATCTTCCTGATCTGTATCCATCACGATCGGCAGGCCAAAAAGGTGGCCAGAGACGGTACGATTCCTTGCGACAACAGCGTTATAGTCTTCCTGATGCATAAAGCCACGGAGCGGGGAAAAAGCGCCTATTATTAAGAGTTCGATATCGCAGGCACTGCGATCAGAGCACTCCAATGATTTGGTAGCTGAGGCACTAACTGTAGTGCGATTAGCCTCAGGTACCATTAGGTTTAGCAAGTCACCTCCGTGAGGGGCTATTACCCCTGACCGTTGACTTGGAGTAAAGGCGCTGGCGGTCATGGTAGTTAATTAGGACCGGCTAATATTATAGATTGGGTTTAAATTCACATAAAGTCCCATACAAAGGGAAAGTAGTAATAATTCCCTTTGTATGGGACTTTATGTGAATTTAAACCTCCTCTAAACGTCCATACAAATCGCCACTAACCTTAATGTCAACCACTTCACGACCACCCATATCAGAATCGGATGGCTGAATCGCTGTAAAGACGCCAACAAACTCTCCGGTCTCAGGATCTACCCGGGTTATTGACATACTCATGTTACCAAGGCCATCAATATATCGCTTGTTATTGTCCTTCTCAAGATCTTTTTCGTCTCCTCCGAGTGCAATCAGACCCTGAGCATACTGAACACCGGTGGTCAAAGCACGACCCTTGGGGTCAATGAAATTACTCGTGCGATAACTTGGAGTGCGATAGGTTCCTTCAAAATCGGTACTAGTGGTGATGGCGGTACCATCAGCGTTGGCATTCAAAGACTTACTAGAAAATGCGAAGGGAAACTCTTCGCCGCCAGGAACCAGCACCGTAATCGGTTGGAAATCGATCCCACCTTTCTCTTGAAACTGAAGACCGGATTCAGTTACTGTTAAGTCACCGTAAACCTCATCAAGGCTAGACGTATAACGCGTCAGAATTTTGCCTTCAACAAATTCAGCTTTCTGACGAATATTCTTGGGCTCTTCCTTTGCGTAAACCTGTACAGGATGCATACAGATTTCGCGAAGCTGATATTTCCCGCCAATGGTTAGAGGAATAGAACCACGTGCTGAGTCCCCGATTGTAGGGCAATCGTTAGCTTTACCAGTGTTGCGAATGTCATCATAGGTCACATTGGACTCACCACGGCTTGCAACGGTACTGCCGCTGCAAGCCGTGGTTAAAAAAGTGAAACACAACGCCAGCACTATGACCAGCAAGGAACGGATGCGCATAGGAAAACAGTACAGCTTGACGCCGTCACTGGGTATGATGCTAACGAATGCTAATCCTATAAAACTTACCAAATCAAGACAAAGCTAGCTTATGTAAATTTCAACAACTCACAAATTGCCGACGTCGCCGATTCAAATCAAAATACTTCGGTTCATCTTTCTAGATATTAACCACTGGTAACTCGACTAAACCTGGTTCAACCGCAGAGCTAACAAGCAGTTGGCGCATCTCATCGAGAAGTCGATGTGCTAGAGATAATTTTGATGTAATCGGCATCTCGCGAATCCAGCTCTCCCCTAGCAACCAACCACCATTAGCTTGATCATCAAAGCCCTGACCCAGCCTATCTATAGGGTTAACCATTAGCAAATCGCAGCCCTTAACCCGACGTTTAATTTCACCTTTTTCGATCAAAATCGCATCCTCGCCGGTCAGACTAGCAAAACCAAGCAATATCTGCCCGACGGGACGTTGCCGCGACAAATTCGCTAACAAATCTGGCACCTGACTCCAACCCGAAGCCAAAAAATCTGACAAGTGAGTTTTTGATAACTTTTCCGACGAGGGTTCAATTCGGCAGAAATCGGTCACAGCCGCTACCATCGCAATAAACTCAACGAATGGCTGTCGTTCAGCAATAGCCTCCTGCATTTCTGCAGCAGTACGTACCGGGGAACAATCCAGTCCCTCTAACCATGCTTCCGGTACAGAGAGTGGACCATGGATCAGCTGCACGCTCGCACCTCGGAGATGAGCCGCCTGTGCCAAGAGCACACCCATACGACCGCTGCTGCGATTTGTAAGAACACGAGCCTGATCAATCGACTCTTGGGTGGGTCCTGCTGTGACTAAAAGCCGCTTACCTTTCCAGTCACGATCAGCCAATGCTTTGGCTTCCGTGCGACTGAATAGAGATGCAATGGCCAACATGATCAAATCTGGATCTGCCATACGGCCATTACCAAGACGATCACAGGCCAACAATCCAGTTGTGGGAGAGAGCGTAACAACACCAGGAAACGCCTTTACCGTCTTCCAGTTTTGTTGAACAGTCGGGTGTTTCCACATGGCTGTATTCATCGCTATAGCAACCAACACAGGTACTTCAATCGCCAGTAGAACGCTGGCTAATAAACCGTTAGCCGATCCCTGACACCAACGGCTCAGAGAGCTGACGCTCATAGGAGCTACTACAACTACTTCTGCCCATTCAGCCAACTCAATATGCAAAGGCCGGCTTCTCGATGGATCCCATTGATCGCTATCCCGATAACAATGATGGCGGCTGAGACTTGCTAAAGCAATAGGACTAACTAGGTGCTCCGCATTAGGAGTAACCAAACAGCGCACCACAGCACCAGCCTTGATCAGTGCACTGACTAACAAAGGCGTTTTCACAGCTGCGATGCTGCCGCTAGCTGCCACAAGTACATGCCGCCTCAATAGAGGCCCTGCTCCTGGTAGCACCGAATCAGTCTTCGTCAAAGGGTTCTTGGTCTATGAGATGGTGGTAGGGAAGTGCTAACTCCGGACGGTGAATGGCCAGCGCACGTAACAAATGCCAATCAGAGAGGCTATCAAATGGAATGGAGTAGTCATCCTCTTCTAATCTGAGTGCGAGCTCTGCGATCGTTTCTTCATTAAACGACTTGAGTTGTTCTGGCGTGGCCATCAGGTTTGACAAAGGTATGACAACTTAGGTTTGAACCGGCGCAGTGATCAGCAGTTAACGTCAAGTGGTGGGGAATTAGCTCAGCTGGTAGAGCGCTGCGATCGCACTGCAGAGGTCAGGGGTTCAAGTCCCCTATTCTCCATTAGACCTGGAGTGTTTCTTCCCACTTTCCTCTCCTACAGGAACTTGATTCAACTATTTTCATGCGTGTTCCAGCTTGCTCGGCAGCGCTGCTGACATTCAAAACCCGAACTGTTGGCCACCAACGGATTCAACAATACTGGCGCATCATGGGGTAAAAGAGGAAAAGTGAAATTTCCTGTTATCGATGTCGCAGTCGAAACGCGAACAGGTCGTTAGCCACCTGCGCTACATCCGCCAGGAGCTTCGCGAGATGCATCAAGGAGTGATGGAAGACGGTCTTTTGCCCGAGGTTGGAGAAGTACGTGGAGTTATGGCCCAGATGGAAGCCTTGCTAGAGCTTCTTGAAAGTAGTTCATCGCGAAAAGCAAAAGCTGAGTCCAAATAAGTTTCAGCATAAAACATCTCCAAACTGAATGAATTCATTACTGAATAAATTCATTTTGGTCTTATTTCACAAATCCTTATAATATTTAGTCTAGGGATTTTCTGTAATTCTTTATGAAATCTGATGTTTATGGGGGTATGAGGCTTGCTGCAACACTTTTATTCCCGTCATAAATAAAGAGCTATAGAGCTTTGACTGGATGATGAGAATCATTAAGACAGCATTCCTGTCTATCTTTTTGGTGTGAATTGTGCGACGATTCCAGACCACTCGATTACAAAGCCAATGGGGCGATGTGGTTGACCGTTTTGACTGTTGGGCTCAAAATCCATGGAGACGGCTGTCGTTATTGGTCATTGCCTTATTCAGCGGCTTCTTACTAGGCAGTGCTACGACGTCTGTAGCAGGTGTTCTTTCTCAGATGGATCCAGTTGCTGCACTTATTGTGGTTCTAGGAAGCGAGCTCACCATGCGGCGCATCCGTAAAAGAAAATCGCAATGGATGTTGCTAGAACACTTGTTAAACCTCAGTAGGATTGGATTCCTTTATGGACTATTTCTTGAGGCGTTCAAACTAATTTAGATTTAAAAGATCAAAGCGGGAATTAAAAACAAACCAAAGTATTTTCACATTCTTAAATATGGATCGGTACAGAATCTTACTTGGTGAAGCAATCTTCCCTTTATGACAATCAAACCGAAGACGTTATTAATCGAATAGAATACAAGTACTTCACAAAATAAATATAAAATTTCCACGCAGAGTTTGAATACAAAAGTTATGTTTCCTAATTGAAATCTTAGTGAGAGCATGTCAAATCACAGATAAATACTGAATGCACCTCAAGTCCATACCGTAATCCGGACTGCAAGCATTCTTGCCTTAAAAGCAACAACAACAGATTGTTGCTTGGATCCTGACAACTACGTTATCGTGAAATCGAATTTTTCCACTACCAGCAACCATCAATTCAAATCATAAATAACCTTTGCAGTTACTGCAGATAAACGAGAGTTAGAAAAAAGATAATCCATTAATGCACCGGATGCAACCTTGTGCTGTTACCTCGCTACGAAATTTCCAAATTTCCCAACCCTCAAGAACTAATCGGCGCGAAAGACGGTAAAGACGGTTCCGCTGCAGACTTTGTTGCTGTCATCAAATAAAGCAATGCCATTCGCACAGGAATACCGTTTCTTATTTGCTCTTCTACAAGGCAAATCGACGGGTCATCTAGCAATGCGCTTGTCATCTCAATACCACGATTGACTGGCCCCGGATGTAGCACAGGAACCTCCCGTCCACATAGCTGAAGTCGCGCATGGCTAACACCGTAATCCCTGTGGTAGCGCTCCAGGCTAGTCAATAACTGCTGTGCCATGCGTTCTTTTTGTAAGCGCAACGTCATCACAGCATCAGCTCCAGGCAACGCCTGTTCAAGACGACGCTCGACTGTGACCCGCCCACGCTGCATAACGGGATCACACGACAGCCCCGGTGGCGGCGCATCAACAAACGCCGAGAAATCGTCTGGCAAAAGACTAGGAGGACCGCATAACACCACATCAGCACCACAGGCAGTAAGAGCCCAGAGGTTGGAACGAGCAACACGGGAGTGGAGTATATCTCCGACAATCACGACTTTTTTACCATCCAGCACATCTAACATCGGGTGTTGGGCGTTAAAGTGTCGTGCCAACGTGAATAGATCCAGTAAGCCTTGACTCGGATGACTGTGAAGGCCGTCGCCACCGTTGAGGATCATCGTACGCTTTCCAAGCTGATCTAGGTCAGCAGCTAGTTGCTGAGGAACTGATGTGGATTTATGCCTCACGACCAGCACATCAGCACCCATAGCAACGTAAGCGCGTGCGGTATCCAACACGCTTTCACCCTTGCTCAAAGAACTACTAGAAGGCGAAAAGCTCATCACGTCAGCTGAGAGACGCTTTGCGGCCAGTTCAAAGCTGTTGCGTGTTCGTGTACTGGGTTCGAAAAACAGTGTAACGACAAGACGTCCTTGCAGCACTGGTAGTTTCCGAACGCCAGTGACTGGAAGCGAGCGAAAACGCTGAGCAAGTTCAAGGATTTCCGCAAAATCCTCGCGAGAAAACGAGGCCAAATCAAGAAGATGACGATGGCTCCAGCCACTCATGATAGGAATCCTCCTCTTGAGGATCATGCTTGATCACGGGGTGGCTTCTGGTCTCCCATGGCACGTTGACCGATACTGCGACTCGACCACAAACACCAGCACTAGAGCAACTACTGGTCCCCAAAAATTTCGATTCTTATGATGTTCATAAACCACCAACTAACGAGAAATGTTGGCTGGGGAGCCAACCATGTTTCATATTCACCTACAATCGCGAGCCTACCACCTCAATAATCGAGACTAGAGCGCCTAAAAAAGGAGCTCTCAAAACCAGCTGTTACTAATTTAAATCTCCTTAGCATCGCTAACGTTCAAACCAACACTCCGTTGATCTGACTTGAACACCTGAGTACCACACTTAATACGTTAGTAGATTTTATGGTTACGCATATATCTAGGTTCACCTCTCTTCTCAAAAGACTTTTATCTTGCGGTGACTATGTGCGGTAGCCACGATGAATAAGTTCTTTCCGAGAGTACACACCCTGTTTCTATAGTCATGCCCAAGATACTTACCATGTATGCTAAAGATTCACTACAAGGACAGCTAATCAACTCATGACCTAGTAAACTGCTCGATCCTAATAAAACAACAAAGAAAATTTAGGGCAGAGTTAAAACTATGCTTGCTAATTTGACAGTAAGTCAACATTCGCCGAAACTCAAATAAAATGAGGTTATACTAGTTCTGTCGATATCTTACATGTTAAATTTAGCTAGCGGGGTTACTCTATCTACTGTAGATTAGCGATGTAATTTAGTTGTCACTATCGATTTAATCTCCTTCTAATAATTAAATCGGAAACTTTAAGCTTCTTTCAAGATCGTAACTCTAATTAAAATTGATGCCATCTATCTATTATATTGAGTTAATAAGTTTTTATTTCGAAAAGTAGTCGAATGGAACAACTAGCCAAATAAGAGTATTCAACTAATAAGAATCACAATATTCACCCTAGAATATTGGGAAGAAAACTACCCTAACTTAAGGTTCAAATAACACCAACCTGGCGATTAAAATAACTAACGGCATGTGCTTGGCATTTAAAGAAGCTTGCCTGGCCTTAGCTAATAATTTTAATAAACTCTAAATGACTAGTGATTATTGATTAAATTAAGTATTTACTTCTCACAAATTAAATTTATTTTCTGTTAATCACCTCAGGCTCTGCTTAATTACAACCAGTCTCTGTTAGCTGTTTATACACAGCCATTTCTAGATCAACCTCAAGGCACTACGTCATCATATTAATGTTGACGCAAAACCGTTCTTACTTATCTGAGAATGACCCCTCCATTTGTTACTTACAACGGCAAGAATTTAATAGCCTATAACTATTTTTCTGTTTTTTTAATTCTGAGTTTTGGGCTCAAAATATACAATGTCAAAAATTAGCCGTTGCGAACACTAGCTTCGATCATAATGAGATATTGTGTAATCTATTGTTATCTAATAATGTCCAGCCGCAGTACATCAGCACCAGTCCAGATGTCAATAAGTCAACACAGACAAGGCTGTTTCGCCAGAGAGCATCAATTAACATAAGATAGATAGAAAAGTATCAATAGCTCAACTACTACTACCCCTGTCAATTTTTCACGAGCATGTTTGCGTCTGTCAGTAGCACTGCCACTAATATTCAAGCCCGCCGTGACATCACTTTTTTGGTGTTGGCAGGGTTCTTTCTCGGGACTTTAGGGATGCTAAATATCCTTGGACTCACACGCTTTCTACAACTAGGACAGTTAGGTTCTTGGCCAATCGTTGTCGCTGTTGGTGCCCTCCCGTACCCTGTCACCTTTCTCTGTACAGATCTCATCAGTGAAATTTGGGGAGAGTACAAGGCGAACCAGTTGGTTTGGGTGGGGTTACTGCTAAACGGTTGGATTATTCTAATTCTATGGCTCGGGGGTCTACTGCCGAGTTTGCCAGGCAGTGATGACATTACCTTCCGCACCATTCAGCAACTTAGTTTTGGCACAATCGGGGCATCAATGGTGGCTTACCTCACTGCCCAATTTATTGATGTGAAGCTCTTCCATTTTTGGAAGCGTCTGACCAATGGCAAAGCCCTTTGGCTTCGAAACAATGGGTCTACCTTGGTAAGTCAACTTGTCGACACCACTGCGGTAGTGCTGATCAGTCATTACGGTGCTCACGTACTACCGATTCGTACAGATGCCCCACTTATTCCCCAATTGGGCAGCTTTATCGTGGGCGGTTACTTGTTTAAATTGCTGGCCGCTCTCGCCGACACGTTGCCATTTATCTGGCTCACAGGTTGGCTACGCTGGTGGCTGAGTATCCCGGAGGATAAAACGAAACTCCCTGGTTCATTCGCAAACGATCGTCAATCCACAACGGAAACACGCTGAACTTCTGCAGCATTAACTTTTCAACGCCAAGCTGGTCTGAATTAAGACAAAAAACTATGGATGCCGCTTTGTCTAGCTTCAATCTGGGAACCGTGCTTTTAGCCAGCGTTGTACTCTTTCCCTTGGCCTGCCTATTCTTTGGTACACGAGGCGGCTACTATAACACTGACAAATACAAGGGAAACGGCACCGCGCACTAAACGCAAGCTGGAGATTTGCAAATTCGATTAATCATTTTCTCAACCCATAAGCTGAGATGCCTGTCTCACCTCCCAGACCTATCAAAGACATCGAAGCCATCCGCCTGGCACTGCGCAGCTGGCCAGAAGTCGAAACTTATCTTCAAGAGTGTAAAGGGATCATTATCCCATTGGGTTCCACAGAGCAGCACGGCCCCACAGGCGCAATTGGAACTGATGTGCTAACCGCCGAAGCCGTCGCATTGGAGGTTGGTCGACGCAATGGAGTTCTCGTGACACCAGCTCAACCATTCGGTATGGCGGAACATCACCTTGGCTTTGCCGGGACTATGAGCTTACGGCCTGCAACTTTGTTGGCTGTGATGCAAGACCTAGTTTTATCCTTAGCCCGCCACGGCTTTGAACGTGTCTTTGTTATTAACGGCCATGGAGGTAATATCTCCACTACTAAAGCGGCGTTCGCTCAAGTTCATGGCACTGCAGCCAGCCGAGGTCTACAGGTTACCCCTAACCTGCGCTGCCGCCTATCCAATTGGTTTATGGCTGGCCCAGTGATGCGGCAGGCCCGCGAGCTTTACGGCGATAAGGAAGGGCATCACGCCACACCAAGCGAGATTGCCGTAACCCTCCAGGTAGAACCCACGCTGCAAAGCAAACAGCGTCCGCTCCCAAAACCAGCTGCTGCAGGACCAATCCATGGTTCCGAGGACTTTCGTCGGCGTCATCCAGATGGCCGTATGGGATCTCATCCATCTCTTGCAATCCCTGAACATGGCGCCTTATTGCTTGAAACAGCAGCAACCGCTTTGAGCGAAGATTTATGTAATTTCCTCAGCGAAGTATGAACCGGATCTCTGCGAACGAAGTGCGCAAGGTAGCAAAGCTAGCTCGCCTTAATTTGTCAGAAACAAAAATCGCCACTTATACAGGGCAACTTGAATTGATTTTGGAGTATGTCGGCCAGCTTGAAAAAGTTGATACCACGGGAATTCCTGCAACCGCTCGTACCGTTGAAGTCACAAACATCACCAGGCAAGACAGTGTGATATCGACCCCAGTTCGCGAAGAAATTCTGAATCAAGCGCCACAACGGGAGGGAAGTTTTTTGCGAGTGCCAAAAATACTGGCGGATTAATAAAGTAGATTAATTTAGAATGATCGCCAGCGTCTCGGCTCTGTTTTAATTGCAATGCGGTTCACAAACGCAAGCCAACCACGTCGTAAACGACGTGCAGGCAAGACTTTAGCGATACGGCGCATCTTTCCCCTGTGGTGCTTATGACTCCTGACACCGACTAAGATATCGTAAAGAAAATTACATCCATCTTTAGTGGTTTCAAAAATGCCAAGTCTTTGGGGTGAGCCTTTTGAATCAAAAAGAGATTTTGTAGCCTCGTAGGCAGATTTGTACTCAAACCAAGGAATAGAAGGCCAAAGATGATGAACTAGATGATAATTTTGCCCCATTATCAACCAGTTCATTATTCGTCCAGGATAAACACGAGCATTGGTCCATCGGTTTCGGGATGTGAAGGGCCTATGAGGTAAATAATCAAAAAAGAGACCAAGAGTTACACCCACCATCAAAGCAGGTGCAAACCAACAGTTAAAAATAAAAGGAAGGAAATCAAAATGAACAGCAGCAAGAATAATTATTGCAAAAGCACTTCGTTCAAATCCCCATTGCATTAACTCCCAACGTCTCCAAAGACGACGCTTAAAGAAAAACCACTCATGATAGAAAAAACGAGGAGCAATCAACCAGAGAGGCCCGAACGTGCTAACGATATGATCAGGGTCGTTATGTGGATCATTAACATGGGAATGATGTTCAAGATGGACGCGTGTAAAAACGGGAAAACTAAATCCCAGTAGCAGGGCTGATCCATGCCCCATTAATTGATTTATCCAGCGACTGGGGTGTGCAGCGTTATGAGAAGCATCATGAATAACCGTTCCTTCAAGATGCAAAGCCAAAAACCCGCTACAAAGCAGAATTGGCAAAGGCAATTCGCCAACAAACCAGCCCCAAATTGTGAAGGCAGCTAAACCGTAGCCACTGAAAAATAATCCAATAGTGGGGTTCCAAGCACCGGGTGGGTCAACAAATTCTTTGAGCACAGAACGATGCACAGTCCCAGCCAAATGGGGCTGCTGTTGTTGAAAAGGGGTCTGGGGCAACTGGTCGACAGATAGGCAACGCATCAAAGGTTTTTCTCCATCACCAACGTAGAGAGAAGAGTGCCCACCGCGAGACTTGAACTCGCACAACCGAGGTCACTGGTACCTAAAACCAGCGCGTCTACCAATTCCGCCAGGTGGGCAACACCTTCACTCTAGGGATCACCGCACAATGGAGTGTATTGATCCGTGATAAGCCATGCTTGCTATCCTCAGTGGCGATATTTGCCTGTTGTTCGGCCTAACACTCCTCCTACTGCCCTTGCTGGCTACGGAACTAAGCCGACCTCGCGATGGTGCTTGGGGAGCCGTTGTACTAGTTCTCGGCTTGGTCTTAGTGACCAGTAATGATCGGCTGCGCGGCGCTCCCATGCTGGCAGTTCTCTGCGGGAGCCTGCTGATCGGCCGCTTAAGCATGGAAGTGGGGCAGGCTCGCTGGCGAATTCTGAGTGATGATGAGCAACGGAAACTCGGCTCTCTAGATCACTGGTTGAGTAACATCTGGCGACTCAAATCAGCAGCAGTGAGCCTTGGAGAAGCATTAAGCAGCGTTGTTAAGCAGTTGAAGCCAACTGGAAAATCTGGAGTAACGAAGAAATGGGTGCGCCCTGGTTTTAAACCAGCTGAAGCACCTAAAGCGACTTCCAAAGTGCAACCTGTTTCATCCTCCGCAGATGATGGAATTTAAGACTGATAATTTCGAGTACAAACAAAAGAGCATGTGAGTAAGAAAACGCGCGACAACACCGGGGAGCCCCCCTCTTACAAGACCACCCTCAACCTGCTTGAGACCAATTTCGGAATGCGCGCCAATGCCGTCACGCGGGAACCCGAGCTTCAGAACTTTTGGGCAGAGCATGGTATTGATTTTAAACTAGGTTCACAGAATCAAGGGCCCACGTTCACACTTCACGATGGACCGCCATACGCGAATGGTTCGCTTCACATGGGGCATGTCCTTAACAAAGTATTGAAAGATATAATTAACAAGTATCAGGTACTAAAGGGGCGTCGTGTGCGGTTTGTCCCTGGATGGGACTGTCACGGTTTACCTATTGAGCTCAAAGTACTCCAATCGATGAATCGAGAACAGCGCCAGTCATTGACGCCGATTGAGTTGCGCAAAAAAGCAGCGTCTTACGCTTGCGAACAAGTTCGCGTTCAAATGCGGGGTTTCCAGCGCTGGGGAATCTGGGCGGATTGGGAGCATCCCTATCTCAGCATTCAGAAAGGGTATGAGGCGGCACAGATTAGAGTTTTTAGTACGATGGCGCTTAAAGGACATATTTACCGCGATCTCAAGCCAGTACACTGGAGCCCAAGCTCCCGTACGGCCCTTGCGGAAGCAGAACTAGAATATCCTGACGGCCATATTAGCCCTAGCGTGTATGCCGCTTTTTCAGCCGTGGAGCTCCCGTTTGCATTACGGGAGATCTTGGAAGCTGAGTCAATCCACCTACCAAACACAGTAGAAGAGCTTGGCCGAAGACTAAAAGTCGCTATCTGGACAACCACGCCCTGGACGTTGGTGGCTAATCTAGCAGTGTCTGTCAACAAACGATTCAACTACGTTTTCGCCGACAACAATGCTGGTTGTCTACTAATTATCGCAGCTGATTTGGTAGGATCCCTCAGTAAAATCCTCGGACAGCCGCTCACAGCTAAAGCAACAATCAAAGGAGATCAACTGGCTGGCCTGAGGTACCGTCACCCTCTTCTGGACCGTACCAGTCCCATAGTGATCGGCGGTGACTACATCACTACCGAAGCAGGTACCGGACTAGTGCACACCGCTCCCGGTCATGGTATAGACGACTTTTATACCGGCCAAAAGCATGGATTGCCTGTGTTATGTCCGGTTGATGAGGCGGGCACCCTCACCGGCGAGGCCGGACCCTTTGCCGGGCTGAACGTATTGAAGGATGCAAACTCAGTAATCATCGATGCTTTACAAAATACCGGAGCGCTGTTGAAGCATGAGCCATATACCCATCGTTATCCCTATGACTGGCGCACCAAGGAACCCACCATCTTCCGTGCCACAGAGCAATGGTTTGCATCGGTTGACGGTTTTCGAGATCAGGCACTCGCTGCACTCGATGAGGTGGAGTGGATACCGATATCCGGTCGCAATCGGATTGAGTCGATGATCAAGGAACGTAACGACTGGTGTATTTCACGCCAGCGAACCTGGGGTGTACCAATCCCAGTTTTTTATAATCGCAACAACGGTGATGTATTACTCAATGCTGAGACTCTGGGACACGTAGAGGCGTTGATTGCCGAGCATGGCGCTGACGTGTGGTGGGAAAAAGACGAAGCAGAGTTGCTGCCTGCAACCTTCGCAGATCAAGCTAACCAATGGCGTAAAGGATTGGACACGATGGATGTGTGGTTCGACTCCGGCTCTAGCTGGGCAGCTGTCGCCAGCCAACGCACAAATCTCAACTACCCGGCAGACCTCTATTTGGAAGGTTCTGATCAGCATCGCGGCTGGTTTCAAAGTTCTTTACTTACTTCTGTTGCAATCAACGGCCAGGCCCCATATCAACGTGTACTCACGCATGGTTTCGCTTTGGATGAGAAAGGCCAGAAAATGAGCAAATCCTTGGGCAACGTAGTGGACCCAATGGTGGTTATCGCGGGTGGCAAAAATCAGAAACAAGAGCCTCCCTATGGGGCTGATGTTTTGCGGCTTTGGGTTAGTTCCGTAGACTATTCCGCCGATGTGTCGATCGGCGCCAGCATTTTAAATCAGCTTGCAGATGTGTATCGTAAAGTTCGCAATACTAGCCGCTATCTGCTCGGCAACTTGCACTCTTTCGATCCGTCTCGCGATGCTGTTCCAATAAATGAGCTTCCACTACTGGATCGATGGATGCTGCAGCGTGCATCTGAAGTAATAGACGCCGCCGCCGCTGCCTTTGATAATTTTGAGTTTTATCGCTTCTTCCAACTGCTACAAAACTTTTGCGTTTCCGATCTATCGGGCTTTTATCTCGACATCGCCAAAGATCGCCTTTACGTGAGCGCGCCTGCAGACCGGCGCCGACGTAGTTGCCAGACCGTGATAGCGCTGATGGTAGAGCGACTTGCTGGCATGATCGCCCCCGTGCTTTGCCATATGGCAGAAGATATTTGGCAGAACCTCCCCTACTCGGTGCCAGAAACTTCTGTTTTCCAGCGCGGTTGGCCCAGTGTTCCTGCTGAATGGCGTGACGGTAGTTTATCCGCACCAGTTCGGCAATTGAGGCGGCTGCGTACAGGAGTGAACAGAGTATTGGAAGGTTGTCGAAATCGACAGGAACTAGGCGCCTCACTCGAGGCGGCCGTCCGTCTGGAAGCAGAGAGTGTAGAGTTAAAAGCGGCTCTGCATTGGCTTAATGAGCACGGCGATGCTGAGGTAGATGGCTTGCGCGACTGGCTACTCGTATCACAAGTCCAGATTGGTGGAGAACCCTGGGCAGAAGTACTAGATAGCCAGAACGACGAGCAAGTTCTGATTGAAGTAGCCCAAGCTCGAGGCAACAAGTGCAGTCGCTGTTGGCACTACGAAGCCGATGTGGGACAGCACGCCTTGCATCCTGATCTATGTGGTCGATGCGTTGGAATTCTCGAGAGGAGATCCTACCAATTAGCTTGAGCTAATAACTCAGCAGGGGAAGCGGTTTTGATTAAAACGCACTCTTCGCCGGGTCTCATCGGTCCCCACAACAGTTCGGCATTCTTGAGAATCGTACCTTCTGGCAGCACAGAGACGTCGGGGTCAAGGGCTGTGGCATGAGTTGTGCTGCTACTAAAACCACGAAAAATCAACAATTCGAATGCATCCATGCCCACAACGCCTACAATTCGCACTACTCGATCGGAATGGCTCCGACTGCGCTCTTCCAGACGGTTGATCAACTCGACATCCGTCATTAAAACTCTCCTGCAACACGTCCATAGCGAGGCAAACGAATCAAAAGCCACTGCAATAAGCCAACCGTGTAAGCCACTAGAGCCGCATATCCTAGAAACGCCGCGAACGCCTCAGTCCACTGACCACCAAAGACGAAGTTGAATACCTTGGCAGCAAGGATATTGATTCCCTTCGGTGCCTCTAGCCATATCAAGCAATTAGGGGACTGATTCGTTTGCATGCAACTCAGACCGGTTGTCGTCATAGCGATGCTAATTAAGCTAAATCCGCTCAATGCCCAGCGCCATACTCGCACTGTCAAAGGGAGCGCTTTCCAATTCGGTTGATCAGCAAGCTCTTCATTGAGATCCACCCAAAACCAAACGCTTGTCACCATAAGTAAGGGCGCAATAGTAGCTGTGACATAACCAAGTGGGCGCTGATCGACTAGCAGCAGAAGACTGATCCCCATCAAGCTGGCCACCTTCCAATAAAGCGTGAGCAGTCGAAGAACCATGACGTCTTGACGCCATGCTGACCAAACCAGCAGGACGAGGGGAAGGCCGACCGCGAACGTAGCTGCCAACCGATAAGTAAGCCAAACTAGCGTGCGGTAAGACAGCTCGTTCACGTAGGAGCATCAAGGTGTCGTCATTATCGACGCACCGAGCAGCGCCACAGGATTGATAGGGTCCAGCTTATGTCGACGTTCTCTCCGCTTAGCTGGTTCCAAGCCGCAACCTCGGCACCGAACTGCCGAACTGCTTTGTCATCCAGTCCCTCCCTGGACGACGCAGTGCGGGATGTAGTGCATCAAGTAGGACGCCGCGGTAATGCCGATCTGGCACTCGTGTTCGTATCTACCGGCTACGCCAGCGATTTACCCCGTTTACTTCCGATGCTCCAAACCAGCCTTCACGCCAGACATTGGATTGGTTGTGCAGGCGGAGGTGTCGTCGGGACCCAACCGAATGGCAGCGCTTCCGAGCTTGAACAAGTTCCAGCACTGAGTGTGACTTTGCTGTCCCTTGCCGGTGCCGAGATTAAAACGAGCATCCTTAGGCCCGATCAATTGCCTGATCTCGATGGAGCGTCTCAGAACTGGCAGGATTGGGTGGGCATTCATCCAGATGACAGCCGCAGTCAAATTGTCCTAATTGATCCCACGTGTCGGAGCATCAACGACCTGATTAGTGGATTGGACTATGCCTACCCACGCGCTGAAAAAATCGGTGGCATAGCTGCCCCTCATAACGCTCCACATGGATCTCTACTGATAGGTAACCGTGTGGTTACAGGCGCCGTGGTCTGCTCTATCGGTGGTGACTGGTTCCTGGACACCGTTGTTGCACAAGGATGCAGGCCAATCGGACCCGTGTTCGCAATCGAACAGGTGCAAAGTAACATCCTATTGGAACTAAACGATGGCACTACTAAAGCCAGTCCTGTGGCTTGTCTTCAGCGCGTTCTTGCAAATCTGAGCGAACCGGAGCGAGAACAGGTACGCCATTCACTCTTTCTCGGCATTGAGCGCCGAGATCTCCAACTCCCTTCAGCAGGTGTGAGAGGGAAAGGCAGTGCTTTCCTCGTTCGCAACCTAATCGGAGTAGATCCCATTAACGGCGCAGTTGCGGTAGCCGAACGGATGCGTGCTGGCCAAAACGTGCAATTCCACCTAAGAGAAGCTGAAGCTTCCCGTCAAGGCGCACTTGCCTTGCTGACTCAGCGTATGACCGAAGCAGCAGCTCCGATTACATTCGGATTGCTCATGGCCTGTTTTGGCCGTGGTCAAGGACTGTTCGGCACACCAAATGGCGACATCAATCTAGCCCGCAGCCTGATGCCCAACTTACCTGTAGCAGGAGTATTCTGCAACGGTGAGATTGGACCCGTCGCTGGCACCACCCACTTGCATGGTTACACTGCCTGCTGGGGGCTCCTCCGTCACGCTCCTGTCTCAAAACTAAATGACCCCTGAACCCTTGCAGAGGCACTGTGAATCACCTTGGTTTTAATTTCTAGATATCTTTAACAATTGCTCAGCTAACTGCCGAATCGAACCTTTCACATGGTTTGACGTGATAACCCTCCACCTCAACATCGGATGCGCCTATGCCCGCCGCATCTTCGATCTTGCGGTCGAGGACCATGTACTAATTCGGCATTGAAAGTCAAAACCTATTCTTCATCAATGATTCTTGCTAATCATTAAGCCCTTCCAATTGACCATGATGATAGGCAAGTCTCATTGTGTAACATTGGTATCAACCTTGAAGGCTGGACAGCAAGCTGCCGATGAATCAACCATAAGGAATCTCAAATTCAGCTTTTTAATCCTTGGCTAGATCCGGGCAATACTATTACAAAACAAACAGCATATCCTGTAGCCATAACCTACGGTGATTACTACTACTACTACTCTCCAATCCAAGAAAAAACTTGTCTTTTCAGAGAGCGATTCAAGAGATCGCCGATCGACCTCGTAAGGTGCTCATGAAACTTCATTTCTACTTTGGTCGTTATCAACTTGCTGACAAGAGCTTTGCGCCGCAACACTAGCTTTCTTTCTCGCTAACCCTAGTAAAGCAAAGTACTGCCTAACAAGATTAAAGATGCTTTTTATGTTACATACTAAATTCGGCAGAGTTGCCCTTGAACTACTAATACCACCCGAAGAATTAAAAAGGCGCTTAAATAGAGATCAATAGCTTAGGTAAAGCTCTCATACTGGCATTCTAAATCAATGCCCGCGGCGGACGTGCTCATCTATCAGATTCCGTTACTTCTGCGCTGGCAAGGGCTCCTCCATCCAGCCCCATCCGTGTTGAAACGGCTAGAGAAGTTAGCAGGCTTCCTGTTAGTTATCCTGCTAGGCAGTCTTCCTATCCTGACACGCCCTGGGCTTGCCCTTCTATTAATTGCCAGTGGCCTACTCTGGGTAGTCTGGAGTGTGGCCACGCCCGCAGGAAGAATTAATGGAATTACTGTATGGCTACTCATCATTCTGAGTATTGCGATCTTAGCAACAGGGACATCGCCAGTACCAATAGAAGCAACCAAAGGGTTACTGAAATTGCTGGGCTATCTCGGTGTTTACGCCTTGATGTATAAACTGCTGAAATATAACCCCACTTGGTGGGATCGCCTCCTTGCAGGACTACTAAGTGGAGGACTGCTTAGTAGCACTCTTGCCCTCCGACAGCTCTATGGCAATACTGAAGAGCTAGCAACATGGGCCGATCCCAACTCAATCACTACCGATACAATTCGCATCTATGGAACACTTGGCAACCCTAATCTGCTGGCAGGGTATTTGCTGCCTTTGCTGCCTTTAGCTGCAGTCGCTCTGCTGCGTTGGACAGGATGTGGCAGTCGGATATTTGCTACCGTCACCTTAATTTTGGCAGGGGCGGCCACGACGCTCACTTACAGCCGTGGAGGATGGTTGGGTATGACAGCAGGGCTAACTATCTTTGTGCTCCTGCTACTCGCCTATTTTACCCGAGAGTGGCGTCCAATTTGGCGGCAATTATTAACTTTGGGAGTGCTACTCATTAGTACCGTCATCTTAATAACGGTTGTCACAAAATTCGAATCAATTCATATTCGTATTACAAGCTTGTTAGTTGGTCGAAGTGACAGTTCAAATAATTTTCGTATCAACGTCTGGTTAGCTGTTGCGGACATGGTGCGAGACCGACCTTGGTTGGGGATTGGTCCTGGGAATAATGCTTTTCAAAGTGTTTATCCATTATACCAGCAACCTAGGTTTGACGCTCTCAGTGCCTATTCAGTACCATTAGAGATTCTAGTAGAGATGGGACTACCAGGACTGATCGCATGCTTAGGGCTTCTCAGCAATGTTCTGGGCAACGGCCTAGCGAGTTTGCGCTTGAACCGAAACGAAGCTTTGGCGGGGATCGCTTGTCTAGCTACGATCGGCGGCTTGCTAATGCAAGGAATTACCGACACAATTTTTTTTCGCCCGGAAGTGCAAATTATCGGCTGGTTTGCTGTAGCAACCTTAGCTAGCCGGCCTAAGAAAGCGTGATGCTGTTAGCAGGATTTGATGCAGGACAGACCAGTACACGCTGTCGCGTCAGCCAATGGCACAATGGCAGTTGGAAACAGATCGGGGAAGGCCATGGACCCGGTGTCAGCCACTTAGCTTCCTCTTGTGGAAAAAAGCGTTTTCGCAGAGCAATTAGCTGCAGTGCTGCCGCCGCCCTTCAAAACCAAACTGTTACGACATTGTCTGGGGCTGTAGCGGGCACTAGTGGTATCGAAGAAGGATCCGTGGCTCAACAACAAGCCACGGCTCTATTGGCCGAAGAACTAAATCTCGATCGATCCCAGGTGCTGGCCACCGGCGATGAACGCACCGCCCTGCGCGGAGCCTTTCCAAACTGTTCTGGCATCTTGTTAGTCAGCGGAACCGGGATGATTTGTCTGGGGCGCACTGATCGAGGCCAAGAACACCGCTGCGGTGGCTGGGGTTGGCTGCTAGACGGAGCAGGCTCGGCATTCGACCTTGGCCATCAGGGACTTCAACTAAGCCTTCGTATGGCAGATGGAAGACAGCCGGATCATCCGCTGCGTCAACAACTATGGAAAGCTTTGGACTGTCGAAGCAGCGCTGCGGTGAAAGCCAGGGTGGTGGAACCTGACTTCGGTGCTGCCGGTTTTGCTGCGCTGGCACCTCTTGTGGTAAAGGCCGCAGATCAAGGAATGACTGAAGCTCATTGCATTCTTAAACACTCAGCAGATGTCTTGGCAGCATCAATTGCCACGGTGGCTAGTGAATTAGATCTTAAGCAACCAAATCTTGTCGGTCATGGCGGAGCGCTTGAACATTTTTATAAGTTTCGCAGCCTCGTTAAAACAGCCGTGCGAGAACTCCTTCCCTCAGCACAATGGTTCCCAGCCTCAGGGGATGGGTGCCAAGGAGCCCTTGCCATGGCTAAGGAACTCAACACTAAACCGTGTTGAGTTGTTGATCAACGACTGATGCTAAGTGCTCTACCCAGTAGTCCACCAGGGCTGCGTCAGCAGCCTCGACCATAATTCGTACCAAAGGCTCGGTCCCACTGGCTCGCACGAGAACGCGTCCACCTGAGCCCATTTTCTTTTTAGCAGAATGAATGGCCGCAACCAAGGGTTTGCAGCTAGACCAACCCTTGCGACGGATTTGATTGGTCACCGTGACATTAACTAACCTTTGCGGGAAAGGCTGAAAACTTTGATTGAACCAATTACTAAGCGTGATCCCCTGGGCGTGACACAAGGTCGATAACTGCAAAGCAGTTAAGACCCCGTCACCACACAACCCGTGCGAGGCAGCTAGAATATGGCCAGATGGTTCTCCTCCCAAAACTGCACCACTGGCAACCATCGCAGCGTGTACATAGCGATCGCCTACTGGGGTGCGCTCAAAGATGCCACCACGCTGTTGCCAGGCGCGCTCAAGGCCAAGGTTTGACATTATGGTAGATACCAAGCGCTGATCTGTCAATATCTGCTGCTCTTGCAGTGCAGAGCCCCACAGGAATAGTATGTGATCGCCGTTCATAACCCGACCGAGGCCATCCACGGCTAACATTCGGTCTGCGTCACCATCAAAAGCGAAGCCCATATCGGCGCCACGTTCTATTACCGCTTGACGTAGTGGGGCCAACTCTGTGGAGCCACAACCCACATTGATGCGAGAACCATCTGGTTCACCATGCAAAACCGTAAGATCAGCTCCAAGAGACTGAAATACTTCGGCAGCACAGACGGTCGCGGAGCCCCAGCAAAGATCGAGCACAACAGAAACTCCATCCAAACGACGGGAGCCAACGGACGTCAAGAGTGAGTCCCTGTAATCTTTTAGAAGATCATTACTTTGTCGCAAGCCGCCGCAGACTGAACAATCATGGTCCTCGTGTTCAGACTGGCCGCGGAGGCCAGCTTCAATCTGCGCCTGTCGCTTCCCGCTCAATTTAGCACCATTAGCCCCAAATATCTTGATGCCATTATCCGCTGGCGGATTGTGGCTCGCAGAGACCATCAGCCCACCTCCTGCTCTTAACTTCCGGATCAGCAGCGGTACGGCAGGAGTAGGGCACAAGCCTAGGTTCCAAACCTCACGCCCAGCAGCAGTAAGACCAGCGGTGAGAGCAGAAGCAAGCATGCAAGCGGTGTTTCGGGAATCCATCCCGATCAAGACAGGTCCCTCGACAACCAATACACGTCCAACCCAGTAGCCCACTTGCAGGCAAAGCGCAGGCGTCAAGACAGTCCCAACTCTGCCGCGGATACCATCGGTCCCGAACTCAGGGACTGTGTCGCCGAGGCACAAGCCAACAGGAGAGATCGGTGTTTGAACCATAGATCTCAATCGTGAAAAGAAGGTTACGGATAGCTATCCGGTATTCATAACCTGAACGTGCCAGGTTGCATGTCCGCCCTCAACAGCAGCGATAGGAGGGCCAAAGGCATGAAACAGGTTTGGTTCAGCCCAAGCAATGAAGTCAATGACCACTCATCCACCCAACTGGATATGGCTGAACAAGTCAGAACCAGCGCAACCCTCAGACTAAGAAGCAGACCACTACTAAAAATGTGTGTCTTCGCTGCCAGCCAGTTGAACGTGAAGGAAACATCGTCCACCGCTCCAAGCACAGCCAACAGAATGGCAGGAGTTCAGTTGAAAGCTTGGGTACAAGTCTTCGAAGATTGCGCACAAGTCCCCAAATAGGGATTTTTCTCTTGCTGGGAATCGCAACTCTTAGCGGCCTGGCCACTTGGGGTGGTCAAAGATTGCTGGTGCATCAGCACGAACCACTGACACCCGATCAATCGATATCGCGACTTTGGCGAATATATCGCTGGTCTATTGATCCCCAGCAACGGCGCGAAGCAGCGCTGCTGATAGCTTCCCAATCTGGGTCGATTGAAGTACTGCGGAGTCAAGCCTGGGGAACCCATCTCATTAGTGCTGTTGTCTTAGAACAAGCGGCAGAAACAGCAACAATTCGCGGAGAAACACGCCGCGCGACCTTGCTCTGGCAAGACCTCCTGCGACGGTTTCCCAACTCGGCATCATCTGCTTCAGCACGCCAAGTTCTGGGAGAACAAGATAGTGAACTCCATATGCAACTTCTCGACCAACAACCCAGCCACCCAGCGGCATTGAGCGTAGCTGCAAGGATGGACCCCAGTCCCGATGTTGGGTATCTGGGAGCTGTGCACTTGGCGCGTTGGGGGGCGCGTTGGCCTGGAGCGTTTGAACGTATGAGCCATGCGTGCAATGACAATAGTTCGATGGCCCCTAATGCACAGGCACGGCAGTTACTGGCGCGAGGATTAGCCAGTCTTGGCGATGGCCAGGGAGCACTGCGCTGCTTGCAAAACCATTCTCTAAACCAAATTACGCATAGCTTGAACCAACCATCCACACAGCTCGCTATTGGGCGTGCTCTCCTGCAGGGAGGCTTTACAAAAAAAGGAACCGAAGTACTGCTAGCGCTAAGTCGTGAGCATTCAAGCCATCCAGCGAGCGACGATGCAGCGCGACTGCTGAGCGAACCCTTACGACCTGATCCCCAAATACTCGACGCCCTACCGACCTTGGTACAGGAACGATCAGCTGCCGTGGCTGCAGCCCGCGTTCGACTCGCTGGTGGTGATGACGCTGATAGCGTCCTCAAACGCTGGCCTAATGATCCCGACGTTTGGCAATTGCAATGGGATCTTGCCCGGGATGCTCTTCTGTTAGAGAACTGGAACGATGTAAGAGCGATTCTAAGCCGTAGGCCGAATGCAAAACCACTACCAGATCCACTTGAAGCACGTCGGCTTTACTGGCTTGGGTTAAGCACATCACGACTGGGAGATCGGGAAAGTTCTAGAAGAACTTGGCAAAAGTTGATCACACAATTTCCTGCCGGGTATTACCGCTGGCTTGCGCAATATAGGCTTGGTCACACCAAGTCCCTTAGCTTTCAACGCTCACAGAATTCAATGCAGCCTCTGCCGTGGAGACCGTTAAATAGTGTTCACCCTTTTGTAAATACACTCTGGCGTCTTGGACTAAAGCAAAAAGCATGGCAAACATGGCGCACCGGTATCGATCCCGCTATTGCACAATCAAAACCAGAAAGACTGGTGGAGGGCAGACTTCGTTTGGCTATTGGTGATAGCTGGATGGGTCTTGATCAACTGTGGCGACTCAACTTGCGCTGGCGTTCACCTACCTGCCGCCAACGGATTGACTTGCGACAAAGCCAATACCCACTGCTGTTCAAGAAAGAGTTTGCCAAGGCTGCGAAATCAGAACAACTACCATTGGAGCTTTTGCTAGCTATTAGCAAGCAAGAATCAGGGTTCGCCTCAGGGGTGACTTCACCAGCAGGAGCAATCGGCCTTATGCAGCTGATGCCAGCGACAGCAATAGAATTAGCCGGGGCACAACTGTCTGAGAAGCAGATCCGGGAGCCAGAACTAAATATCAAACTTGGCGCTGCTTACTTAAACCAACTCCTCGAGCGATGGGGAGGAGATCCTTTGCGCAGTATCGCTAGTTACAACGCTGGACCGGAGGTAGTTGGGTCGTGGTCCAATCAGTTATTGCAAGAAGCACCTGATCTATGGGTTGAACGAATTCCATACCCAGAGACGAGATTTTATGCCAAAAAAATTATAGATAATATGCTCGCTTACTTAGAACGAAATAAGAATTTTTGCAAACCAATCCTACATAAAATCGAGCAAAAAGCAATCCAAAGAAATCTTAAATAAATATAATCAGAGCAATTAAAAATATTAATGTAAGAGGTTTGATTGATGTCCTAATATGAGTAAAATTTATTGTGAAACCTGGAAACATTCATCACCAAAATAATAAAATTATTGAGCAAGTTGGGAAATATTAAGTAAGCGCTAATAATCACTATAAATAACAAATTGACTACTAAAATCACTCTCTAAATTTTATACTATTTTTAGGAAAAATGTGTTGAATTACATGTAAAATAAATTGTTTATATTTAGATAAAAGTGATTACCTAACGTAACCCACAATATCTAAAATTGTCGAAGGCTAGAGAAACATCAAGTGCGTCATCTAAACTAATTAGGTTCAATGCAAATATCAAAGCCGTTGGTTTACACCAGCCCCACTATTCGGTCAAAACTGTCAGAGTGAAGCTAGTCGCGTTCATATTGATGACCGGTAGCCCTCAGCCCGTGCCGCTGAGCCGGCTTCAGCAAGTTGTGCTGGTGATCGTTTCGATGGCATTAGCTATCGGCCTTCTCCTAATGCGGGGAGACATTCAAAGCGAAACGCCTACGGAACAGCTTGCACGGCGCTCCATAGACTTAGAAGTAGCTTTAACAAACGGGACGCCAACGATAATTGAGTTCTATGCAGACTGGTGTCAAGTGTGTCGGGAAATGGCACCAGCAATGCTTGAACTGGAAAGCTCAACCCGGAATTACCTCGATATCATTTTAGTGAATGTCGACAACCCTCGCTGGCAAGGTTTAGTGAATCGCTACGAAGTGAACGGAATTCCCCAACTCAATCTATTCTCCGCTGATGGTCAACTATGCGGACGTTCAATCGGGTTGCGACAGCCAGAAGAGTTATTGGCTCTAAGCACAGCTTTGATCAACGAGAGATCGCTTCCAAAGTTACAAGGCGTTAAAAGTAGTGTTGGCCTTGAACAATGAATCCACCTTCGGTGGGCTTGGCGAATGTGATTCTTTACAGCTATAGCTGACTTGAAAGACATTAGCAATCTCACCACGATTATTACATAGTGCTGGCTTATTTACTTTCATGGATCGTTTTCGCGTCGACTTGATTGCTGCTACACCAAACCCGCAACAGTGCACTTACGCTGCGATGCATCAAGACTACAGCGAGAGTTTCGTTGCAAGAGAACGCAGCAACTGGCCAGATGAAGAACATGCTGGAGAAATCTGTGTCAAGCGGTTGCTCTCAGGAGGACGCGGCCACTACGGGCCTCTTGAACACGCCCAGATTATTTTGAATGTGGGGTGGTTCCCTCATTCAGTGGTTCAGCAAGCACGCACACACCGTGTTGGGGTAAGTTTTGATGTGCAGTCTATGAGGTACACAGGAGAACGTATTTGCCGTGCCGCAGATGGTAAAATCGATCCTGAGGAAGTATTTTACCTGCGACCGCTTGGAGATTATAGAGATCGATATGGCAAAAGATACGCTTACACTTCGGAGCAACGATCATTAGATTTAGATCACTGTCGGCTGTCTGCGCAGCGATATCGAGATCTCCTTCGCTCGGGATTCTCCGAGGAACATGCCCGCGGAACCCTTCCATTCGATTACCGTCAACACTTCGTAGTTAGCTTCAGCTTGCGAGCATTTTTCCACTTCGTAGACTTACGCTCAAAACTGGATGCCCAGCTAGAGATTCGTCAACTTTGCGATCTCATGTGGCCTCATATAGAGAATTGGGCCCCACAATTCGCGCAATGGTACAAAGAAAGCCGAATGTATCGCGCGCAGTTGGCACCCTAGACCTTAGCCAAAGTGACGCGTTCTGGTTGATGTTGGTATTTGCCCTGGCGGTCGCTATACGTAATGGAACAGGGTTCACCCTCGAAAAATAATAGTTGACAGATTCCCTCATTGGCGTAGATGCGGCAATCAGCTCCGGAGCTGTTGCTGAATTCAAGGGTGAGATGGCCTTCCCAGCAAGCCTCTACAGGAGTTGTGTTCACTATGATTCCAAGGCGCGCATAGGTGCTCTTGCCAAGACAAATCACTGTGATGTCTGACGGCACTTTCATGCTCTCCAAGGCAACCCCAAGCCCATAGGAATGAGCAGGAATAATGAAGTAACGGCCATCTCCGTCTTCATGTAAAGGAGTCGGTTCGAGGTTGGTAGGGTTGAATCGCTTGGGATTCATCACTGTCCCAGGTATATGCCTGAAAATCAGGAACTCTTTAGGTGAAAGTCGGAGATCGTAGCCATAGGAAGAACAGCCAAAGCTGAGAACAGGTCGCTCACGTAGCTCAGAGTCCAGGTGACGAACTAAACTCGATTGAAAAGGCTTGAGCATTCCAAGCTCGGCTTGTTCCATGATCCAACGATCACACTTGAGCATCAGAGTCCTCGGTGCAGTTCTGTTACCTGATCAGCCATCACAACGATACTGGTGGGGACAGATGGACCAGTGATAATGACATCCATGGACTTAGGGCGCTGTTTCAAGGTCGACAACAGGTCAGCCTCGTCTATACCGCCAAGACGTACAGCTAAACCAATTTCATCCAGAACAAGCTGATCAAGATCTCCGGTTATTAGGTGCTGGCGACACACTTTCCAAACGGCCTGAATGGCATCACGGCATCCGTAGATACTCGGTTCCGCAACGCGTACCGGAATATCGGGACGCAACCAGGTAAGGGCACTACACAATTGAACACGACCCGACGGTCCTTGGTGTACGCCACCCTTGAGGAATTGACTAATCAAAACGCGACTTCCAAGCCCTGCTGCACGCACAGCTTGGCTCAGCACACCAGAAAAACTTCCCCGATAAGGAGCCGTGTGTACTTGCAACTGACCTTTCGGGGCCACTAAACGTAGAGAGCTTGGCGACGTTCCTAGGACACGCGAAAGAGAACACAAACCAATACGATCAAGCGCTTGAAGATCACTACCTTTGGAATGGATCTTCTGATGTCTGTGGCGGTCGGTCAGGCTTGCGGTCATCACGTTATTCTACGCCGAGAGATTCCCGGAATACCTCAAAATGTAGCGGCGTAAAGCCACCTCACGGGGTGATGGACACTATCCATAGTGTTCGAAGTGTGATGTCGGGATAGTTACGAGGTGTAACGCACTTGCTTTTGAGTCACAAGCGACCCAATATTGGCTTTAGTTCGATGAAGGTCATAATGGCAATTCTCACCTTTTTCCGGTGAGCTTAAGGCCCTATAAGCGTTGAACTTAGTTGTTGTCTATGCCGAGCATGCTGAATTTTCCTTCGCGGTGTTTATTTCGATGACAACGTGCAGTAGTTAGGCGAGACGACAGTCAACGGCTATTCGGCGCTGAGCATGTACTTTCCCTAGATTCCACACCGCAACGTCAGAAATACGAGTTAAAGAAGCTGTTGGGCTAAATCCAAAACATTCAGCGCCTAATCGACTGTAGCCTTAAAGTGGCTGCAGTCGATTAGGCGCTCGACTTTTATGACAGTCAGGCGGAAATCTGACTCAAAACAGGTATGGTTAGAACGGTTTACAACGATCGAGAGTGCAGGAAACCGCAAAAAGAGTCTCCTGCAGTCGCCGCCTGCTAACATGTGCGGCCGAGATTAGGATAAGCAACGGGGATATAGATGCAAGTACTGAAAATCTGAGTAGGAGGCCAATGCGTGATAATGGTTGTAGAGCTCCCCGAGTCAGACTCGTAACTTTTCCGTTAATAGCGGTAAACCGATGAGCACCAGCACTGGTTTCACTCACTACGTACCGCTCGGCAATGCGATTACGCCTGCTCAGCAGCCGGGATTTACTTCTTTGCTAGATATCATTCGCGATCTTGACGGTGCCAACACCGAGCTGGTGGAACGCAACAAAACAATCTTCTTCCCGGGGGACCCCGCAGAACGCGTCTACCTCATTCGGCGCGGCGCTGTGCGTTTATCAAGAGTTTATGAATCCGGCGAAGAAATCACCGTCGCACTGCTAAGAGAAAACAGCCTATTTGGTGTGCTGTCGTTGTTGACGGGTCAACGCTCTGATCGTTTCTACCACGCAGTAGCATTCACTCGTGTTGAGATGGTGACAGCACCGGCAGCATCGGTTCGAACAGCGATTGAAGCAGACACCTCTGTGGGGCTCCGCCTCCTACAGGGTCTGTCTAGTCGAATTCTGCAGACTGAAACAATGATTGAAACTCTTACTCATCGAGACATGTCCTCCCGTCTTGTGAGTTTTCTTCTTGTGCTCTGTAGAGACTTTGGGGTACCTGACTCTTTAGGAATTACGATTGATCTGCGCCTTTCCCATCAGGCAATAGCTGAAGCAATTGGCTCAACACGCGTCACAATTACGCGTCTGCTAGGAGATCTGCGGCAATCGGGTCTCGTGCAAATTGACCGTAAAAAGATTACGGTCCTCGACCCGACTGCCTTGGCTAAGCGATTCAGCTGATTGCATTCCTAGTGGAGGCCTTAGTGGTCCATGAGTGGGTGGCTACTGATCCTCTCTTTGCTGGTGCTTGGAGCAGCCTTATCGACTCTCGGCGACCGCTTAGGCAGCCGCGTAGGGAAAGCCCGCCTTCGCTTATTTAACATGCGTCCACGCCGCACGGCCGTGGTCATTACTATATTAACTGGTAGCCTGATTAGCGCTATTTCGTTTGGCTTGATGCTGCTAGTCAGCCGGCGACTACGAGTTGGTCTCTTTGAGTTGGACACGCTACAGGCGCGATTAAAAGAGAGCCGTGAGCGGTTAGACGCCGCTAAGCGCGAGCGCGTAGAAGCGCGATCTGCTACAGCCCGCGCTGAGGATAGGCTTGGGGTAGCACGGCGACGTGCCGATACTCTCCGGCAAGAGCTGACACTTTTGCAAAAGCAACGTCAAGACCTCGAAACAGATAAAGATCGACTCAGTCGTGATATCGCAGACCGCGACGTTGACATCCAACGAAAAGAAGCTGAACTCGGCAGGGTGCGCAATCAAATCAAGCTCGGAAAGAAGGAATTAAATGATCTTGAGCGCAATCTTGTCGCCTTACGCCGTGGTGCCGTGGTGCCGTGGTGCTCAGCAGTGGTCAAGTCTTGGCCACTGCCACGATCCGGACAGAGTCAGTTGATCAGAGCAAAAAGATGGTGGATCATCTGCTTCGAGCGGCCAATTTCAATGCTTACAGTAAAGTTTTACCTGGAGAACTTCCTGATCAGCAAATTGTTCGCGTCCCTCAGAGCGATATAAAGCGTTTGCGAGAAATTATTAGTGAACCAGGCATATGGGTGATATCGATGCGATCGGCAGCCAACGTTTTACGGGGAGAATCTGTGGTCTACGCTTTCCCAGAAGTCTATCCAAATCGTTTAGTGGCCCTCTCAGGAGATATCCTAGCTTCCGTAAGATTTACTCCTACTGAACGCAACAACGCAACCATCCGTACTCGTCTAAACTTGCTACTTACATCGGCCTACGCAGAAGCAAAACGACGCGGATCCCTAGCCGCAAGTCTGCGGTTCGATGGTGGTGCATTGGCTTATCTCGGACAAACACTAATGGACCAGCCCGAGAGGGAAGTCACCTTGCAGGCGATATCCGCGCGTGACAGCAACAGCGCTGACCCAATCTTCGTGGTCGTGAAGTCGATCCTTTGAACCTGCTGATAGCGCTAGATCCAGGACGAAGCAAGTGCGGCTTAATTCTGGTTGATTATAGACAAAGCCGCGTTTTAGCTGGTCATGTTGTGTTACCTACCGCCGTTCTCAAGCTTGTGAATAAATGGGCGCGGCATCAACTTCTTGATCGCATTATCATTGGAAATGGCACAGGTGGTACTCAATGGATTCGCGCTTTTACTGGTCTTGCTAAAATCCACCGGGTTAATGAGTATGGCACTACCCTGCGGGCGCGTCGTCGGTATTGGGAGTTGTGGCCACCAAAAGGTTGGCAACGCTTACTGCCTACAGGGTTGAGATTGCCCCCTAAGGAATTAGATGCCATAGCTGCACTGGTAATGCTGGAGGACCACCTTGGATATCGTTGCGCTTGGCCAGGACCACCTCCTGATTTTTCGCTTAAAACTTGGCCCGAACTGTGAAATCACTATTAACACTAAACCCTTATCAAGGGTTTATATAAATGAAATAAACAAGGAAACACAGCAGGGAACTTTGAACCAATGCTCTTCCCAGTAAAAGTTTTGCTGTCAATTTCTTCGCAGTCAAAAGGTCAAAGAAACTCCCCTTTTTATAGGAACTTCTTCTGGCACTCGCTGATTTTAAAAATACTGTCCTGATAAGCGAAGATTTACATTTTGGCAGGGAATATCGCAATCACATCTCAGGAGCGGGTGAATAACGGAATCCATTGATCCATGTTCTAGCTTGCTCAATGCCCTGCTCCTTAAGGCGGTCCAGGCCATCTAGAGCGACATCGAGAACGGCGTTGACACAGGACTGTTCAGATCGACTGAAGGGACTGAGTACATGGGATACCGTGAGTGCTCGCCGTTCGGCTGGATTCTCAGCCGGCGCGCCAATCCCAATGCGGAGCCTGGGGAACACCGAAGTACCTAGATATTGAATTGTGCTTTGGAGACCGTTGTGCCCACCTGCACCGCCTTGACCTCTTAGTCGCAATCGCCCAAGTGGAAGATCCATATCATCGACCAGCACCAGAATTTGTTCTGGTTGAAAGCCGTACCAATCTAATGCAGCCCGAATCGAGCGACCACTATCGTTCATAAAGGTCTGAGGCATGAGCAAGCGCAGCCGCCGATCACCCAGACCTGTATCAGCTTCCAAGCCATGTAGTTTATCTCGTCGCCGAAAATCGAAGCCTTCGCGTCGTGCTAACCGCTCGAGAACCATAAAGCCAATGTTGTGACGAGTACCGCTGTACCCCGGCCCAGGATTACCCAAACCGACAACAAGACGAAGATGCTGGACCACCAACCTCAAGCTCTTGGGGGAAGCTCTTTTTTAGACTGATGATCAGTAGAAACAACTGTTTCAGATTCAGCCATAGCCTTGTTAATTTCTCGTTCAAATTCCTTGGAGGCAAACTGGAATCCTTTCAAGGTCTTGCCCAATGTTCGACCGAGTTCAGGTAAACGCTTCGGACCAAAGACCAATAACGCAACAGCAGCGATGACCACCATTTCGGGAAGCCCGACGCCAAACACATTCATAACCCGCCCCTAACCAAGGCCATTCCAGTTGACATTGATGCCCTCGAGGATCAAGGATTTGTTATACAGCTGAAGAATTACCAGGAGAAAAACCAAAAATAGGGCCATAAAAATCCCCATAACTGGGGTTGTTCCCCAACCCGGAACTACCTTACCATATTCAGAGTTTAAGGGGCGGAGAAGGTCCCCAAGACGGGTGCGCTGAGCCATAGTGACGCTTGGGCTTTTACTTAGTGAAAGATAATGTGAGCACTGTAGGGGTCCGCTACGATTCGGGGCTGGATCTTATCAAGATGTCGTGATGGAAACGTCGTCCTCAGCCCTGTCTATTGCACTCGGCATGCTCGCTGTCGTGCTTGGTCTCACGGGATTTGGCGTCTACCAGGCCTTCGGCCCACCTTCAAAAGAGTTGGATGATCCTTTTGACGATCACGACGATTGACGCAGTCTTAGCTCAACAAGCTTCCCCGGGCCAATCATCACCTGTTTTGAGGACATGTCTTCTCCATAGCGGTGGATTGTCCAGTTGTGACCAGGGCGCCATTGACAGCGAGATGGTCCGGCGTTGAATAGGCGCAGACAAACGACCATGTCAGAGTCACTCTGAAGGGAGACGGGGTTTAGTGATGGAGGCAGCGGGGGGAACCAAGTCTTGGCAATGCCTTGTAATGGTCGGCACCAGCCTGGTTCCCGAAAAGCAATGGCGGCTTGTCCCACGCCAGCAGCGTTCCAGGATCCTGCAATCGGCATCAACGCCAACCGATGTTTATGCTGACCGCGATCTGCACCGGGATCTGGCCACGTTGGCCCACGTAATAGTGATACACCTAAGCGATCTGGCTCCCAATCCACACCCTGTGGTCCATCCAGCAACACCGCAAGGCCACCCCCAGGCGCAGCGGCTTGGGAAGCCATCCATGAAATAACAGGCAGCTCCCATCGCGTCGCTTCTCTTTTTGTTTTGGGCATCGCCGGACGCTCGATTACACCGCCACTAGTATCAGCCGCCACGCGTACTGCGGGTTGCGCTAAAGGAAGTTCCAACCGCAGCACTTCATGACATTGATACCAATCAATGTTAAGAATCAGCTCCAGCCAAGGTTGGTCCGCTTGCAAACGTAAATCCAACCGTAGACGACTAGATCCAAACTGCCGCTTGAGTACCACATGAGCCACTAGTGGACCTCGCTCAATCCACTGCAACGGACCAATCGCTTCAACTCCTAGAGGATGCTCCCGATAGTCCGCTGCAAGATCCCAAGCATCCCAGAACTCACCACGATCGCGATAGCGCTCCAAATGAAGTGGAGTAGCCAATTGCTCTCGTCCGTCTCGATCTCGAATCTGAAGTAGACCCTCTGCTGAGCAATCCAATTCAATCAAACCATTACCTATTCGCCAAACACCTAGACTTGGCTCCTGGACTATCACAGGGCCCCTTGGCCTAGGGGTCTCTTTAGGCTCTAATGGCTGACGCTCCAACGACACAGAGCTGATTCCCTGTTGAGGCGGCAACTGCACCCAGGTGCCGCCAACCGAGGAGGCTTGCTGAGGCAGTTGTTCTCCTGCAACATTCCAACCGCCGACTGGTAACCGAAGTATTGGAGACCAATGCGCCAACGGTTGCAGCGCACACCATACCCAATGGTGATCCATTGTAGAATCACAATGTGCGTTCAAAAGTGTGGCTAGCCCGCGATCGCGTCGTTGACGTGCTTGACGCCGGGCATCTCGCCAAATTGGATCAGCCTGATCAAAGACCTCTGGGATCGATGTACCAGGAAGAATATCGTGAAATTGATGAAACAGCAGAGTCCGCCAATCGCTGTTGGCAATCAATTGACCTTTGAGGGCAAGGAGGGCGGACGCACTATCAGCTTCACGCAAAAGCCTCTCCAATATCCGATTATGACGTTTTTGATCTGGACGACTGGTTGCACAACCTCGATGTCGCTCAAGATAAAGCTCATCACACCAGATCGGCAGGCGCTCTACAACAGGATCAAGTTCTGTAAGGAAGTCTCGAACCGTGCCGTCGTGCATTGATACAGCCGAGGGTTGCGAATCCCAGAGTTGTATTTGCTCTAGCATCTCTTCTGTGGGTCCACCACCATGATTTCCCACGCCAGGAATCCAAAGAGCAGAATCATGCCCCGTTTGCATTCGCCAACTACACTGCTCTTGAAGCATGTCCATCGGATCACCTCGGCGCCCGATTGGTGGAAGCATTAAGCTGTTTACTACCAAGCCTCCACGACTACGCCAGCGAAATAACCTATGAGGGAAAGTATTCACAGCATTCCAAGCTAATTTATGGGTGCAGAACCAACGCACGCCTGTTGAAGAGGCCACAGCCGGCAGACCAGCGCCGAACCCAAAGCTGTCAGGCAACCAAGCGAGGTTGTGTTTCCAATTGGGAAACGTCTTTTGACTGTATTGCTGACCAATCGAAAACTGCTGCCACAGCGACGCTGTACTGATCAGCACACAGTCGGTTTCCACCCATGGGCCATTGACCGGTTCCCATCGCCTAGCTTGACTTGCGGCTTGAATCTCACTAAATAGGACAGGGCGATGACGCTCCATCCAAGCGTAAAGCGCTGGGGTGGATTGGGAAAAACGAAGCTCAGGCCAGTGCTTCATCAAGTCCAACACAGAACGAAAAGTTTGCTCTGCGGCTTGCCAAGTATCAGCCACTGGCCATAACCAAGCTAGATCAAGATGAGCGTGGGCTATCCAAAAAATCTCTCCTTGCGTTGGCGCGGCAGCACGGAGCTGCTTGACCACGGCATACAAAGCATCTGGTCCATCGGGTTCTAGCTCATACCAATTGGCAGGGAGAGAACCACCCGCAGTCAAATGCAACATTAGTGCTTCTGGTACCAGACTGAAATCTGAATCTGCTACTGGATCGTCGGGCTCCAAATCTAATTGGGTACTGATCAAAGCGCCGTCATCATGCAGAGGGCTGCACAACTCAAGTTGAAGTCGCAGGATGGCTCCTAGTTGACAGTGTTTCGGCACTCGCCAACGACAGGTCGTATCAAATAAATCACCCTCGTGAATGAGAACACCATCCACCCAAAATCGCATTTGCTCTGCCCACCAACTCATTGCTAAACGGGCATGGCTGGCTTGCATTTGACGCCAGGAATCTGGCCAAATTAACCGTTGCTCAAGTCGCACCCACTGACGGCCACGTGGCCAAACCAATAAACCCCGAGAAGTCCAGTCTAGACGGTATTTTCCTCCCCACGGCTCCTCTAAAAAAGGTCTTGATCCTGCGGCACCAGAACGGCGCCATTGAGATTGCAAATCCCGACGCGTACGACTGCGAAACGTTTCAATCCACTCCGATCGTTCACCTTGCATGGGGTGATCCTATTTGTGAGCCTGTCACTTCCCATAAGATGATGCTGATGTCACAGACGCCGGTCGGTCTCCATGCTTGCCCTTAAAATCTCCGTTTACTCGGTCGTCTTCTTTTTTCTAGGTATCTTCGTGTTCGGCTTCTTGGCGAGCGACCCAAGCCGCACGCCAAGTCGTAAGGACCTGGAAGATTAAATAAACCCGATCAGATCACACCAAGCATCGATTTGATTGCTCACCTTCTTTGCCTTTGAGCTGTTAAACTCACTGGTGGCGGGGAGAAGTTCATTGACGGCTCTCCGCCTCGCTACTACTGTCACAAAATTTTTGGCAGTAGGCACTTGTTTGGTTAATTGGTCAAGCTCTGCTGCAGCTGGTGATTTTCTGCGCTCTAATGCAACTGTTACTAATCAGCTCAACCTCAAAGCCGACCGTCAATCTTATGACAGCAGACTAAATATCACGATTGCGGAAGGTAACGCTAGTATGCAATTGGGTAATGAGGCAGAGCTTCAAGCTGATCGCATCGAGTTTAACAGTAAATTTCGAACACTCTTTGCGCACGGCTCAGTTCGGCTACGGCGTAGAAATCAATATTTTCAAGCCTCAAGTTTGCGATACAATCTCCTTCAAGGCGAGGGAGAACTCGACGACGTCTACGGGGTTATTAAGTTCGAGGCTCCTAGCGACAGAGCGAAAAACACAGTTGAAAACCCAGTCACCAACCAAGTTTCACCTCGCCTCGTGGCACGGTATAACAAAGCCGTGCAACGCAATACCGCTCAAGAGAGCCCAACATCATTAGCTTGTCCGCCGTTATTGCCCTCCGTACAGGACTGGTACACGCAGCCATGGGCACTTACCGCCTGGGGTGGTCAATTGGTTGATGCTTTCCTTGGCGACACCGTTTTATTCAGTGAAAATATACGTCCGGGAATATTTATCGGTGTTGGAGTACAGAAACGCATTTTCCGAACTGGCCCGTTTGCTCTAAAGATCGGAGCTGATTTTTTTAGACATATCGCCAAACAGCAAACCGGCGGGGAAGGCAACCAAAACTACCCCTATGGAGATCTTTCGGTTCAAAGCTTTAGAGAAGGCGTGCTCAGCATTGGGGCTCACTTATGGGTGCAGCCCTGGCTGAGCCTTGGCCTAATCGGGGAGGCTGGTTACGGCGTCAATCAAAGCTTATACGGATACACCCACCGAGACAATTATTCGCATTTATTCAACCGCCTAGGCTTTGAGCTGGAAGCAACGGTTTCATCAGATATTTCCTTGGTTGGTCGAATTAAGCATCAAGCGAGGGTTTTCGGCACTGACAAAGATGTCACTACGGGAGGCAACGCCTACTTGCTTGGATTGCGCTACCGCTGGGGACAAGATTTCCCAACCACCAATTTTGCAGAAATGCCACCTCCAGAAGGCTGCCCAGATCCCGACAGAGCTGAGCGTGCTTATCCAAGTTCGCTGTTAGAGCGCTTGGAATCGATCACACTGGGGGATAGGGACAATCTTCAGGGGCATGTGCCAAAACCAAAGGACCCTAAATCCTTGGCAATCTTACCCTCTGAACAACAAGCACAACGCACCGCAGCCATCAAAAAGATTGATCAACGAGTTTCCAATGTTGAGCTAACCGGCAATTTTTTTATAGAACGCCGTGGTGGTATCCCCATCGGCCATCGTAACTCATCTATTGGAGAAGAAAGTCATATTGGCGTAGTCAAATTACCTCATTCGGGAAACTTAAACAGAATAATTACCCGATGGCGGTTTCAAGCTAACCGAGTCCGAGTTACTGCTAAGGGTTGGCAAGCGGATCGAATGAGTTTCAGTAATGATCCATTCACTCCCGCGCAATTCCGAATTGATGCCGAAGGTGTTGTCACACGAGAACGGCCTAATGGTGATCTGCTGATTTCTACACAAAGAAATCGGTTGATCATCGATGAACGATTTCCGATTCCGGTGATACGCAGTCAGCTTATTCAGAAAGAGAAAGAGGTTGAGAACCGCTGGGTAGTTGGCATTGATGATAATGACCGTGACGGTCTGTTTGTAGGACGAACACTCCAAACCCTCATGATCGGCGACAACACCGAATTGTCCCTGCAACCTCAGTTGCTTCTGCAACGTGCAGTTAATAGCAACGGGAAAAATATATACAACGTTTTTGGCCTTGAAGCCAAACTAAAAAGTTTGATCGGTGACTATCGCCTTAATGCCGAGGTCGACATCAGTAGTCTTAACGGCAACTTTTTGCTTGATGGAAGTCGATACTGGGCCGATTTCGCCCGCAAAATCAATCTGGGTTTATTTGGCGAAATTAAAGCTAACCTTTTCAGCGCCTACCGCTACCGGACCTGGAATGGCTCGCTAGGTGAAACAGATATCCAAGCTGCTTATGGCTTGTACGGAGAAAAGAGCGGTGAATGGTCGCAAGATGGTATTGTTGACATCAGACACCGCTATTTAGTTCGAGGTGCCGTCGGTGACTACTACGCAGCAGCAGCAGACGGCTACAATGAAGACCGTATGTTGCGAAGTGGACGGGCCAGTTTATTCGCTTCACTGAGCAGCAACTTCCATTTATGGCAGGGAAAGGCAGCAAAATTAACACCGATGGAAGCTTATCGCTATTCGCCAGTGGCCATCATTCCAGGTTTGAGTTTTACTACCAACATCAACGGGGCCGTGATGATCTACCGCAGAGATGCTCATCAGAAAAACCTTGGCCTCAGCGGAGGACCTAGCGTCACCATTGGTACATTTAGCAAGCCATTTCTGGATTTTACCCGAATCTCTGCCATCGGGGGTATAACTCTTAGCAACGGTGTAAGTCCTTTTCAGTTTGATCGCATCATTGACTTTAGAACCCTCGGATTTGGGATCACTCAGCAAATCGTCGGCCCATTAATACTCAGCACATGGATAAATGTAAATATTGACCCAGGCTCTCAGTATTACGGTAAAATTATCGATTCTGATCTTGAATTGCGGTGGCAACGGCGTAGTTATGATATTGGTGCCTACTTTAATCCTTATGAAGGAACCAGTGGAGTAAGATTTCGATTAAATGACTTCAACTTCAAAGGAACTGGCGTGCCTTTCATACCTTACTATCCAACCGACCAACTAGATCGTGGTAACGGTAATTGAGCATTCTAGTCAATTCTGATTAGTTAGTAATTTAGATTAGCGCCGGTTAGATTTATTTCAACGAAATAGGTGAATTTAGTATAGATGTTACACACAAAACATTGATGATCAATGCATAACGCAAATTTCCATAGCACACATCAGTGCAAGTTGTATATAAAATAGCTCTCTTCCGATCACTGCAATGAAGATCGCAGCATAAGCAAGCAACTGCGATCAGAAAATTCGCAAAGTTAGATTATAAAACAGTCGCGTCGCAAAGAATGCTGTCAAAAACTCAAGAGGCGGACTACGCACAACAAATCTAAACTAAAATTGCCATAATCCTTTCCCAAAGGTCTCAATTGTGATTTATAGATTACTTACTATCATCAAATGTTCTTAAAATTATTGAGATAAGAAATTTGACTCATCAGCATCTTTACCTTAGAACTGTTTTTTAGCAACTGTGACGTAGCGTCCCACTGCCCATTAAATAGCATTTCCCTTACTCCCGGCTTGATATTAACACTCCAGCGATTTTGATTGGAAGCGAATGTCATATTTTTAAGATCCAGGATCCAATGACGCGATGCATCCGAATTTACAACGGCTTGAATTGCCTTAATTTGGTCTGGTGGCGCTGATGCACAGGGCAAACCGAGGGCAAGACAATTTCCGAAAAAAATTTCTGCAAAACTAGCACCAATTAATGCACGGATACCCCAACGCATCAAGGCCTGGGGAGCATGTTCCCGACTAGAACCGCAGCCAAAATTACTGTTCACGATCAAGATTGAAGCACCTTGAAAACGATTTTCATCAAAGGGATGCTTACCTTTCAATTCTAGGCGGTCATCGGCAAAAACCTGATCTCCAAGAACATCAAAACTGATGCATTTCAGGAAACGAGCCGGGATAATTCGGTCGGTGTCAATATTCTCTCCTTGAATCATGAGAGCAGTACCAGCAACTTGATGAATTGGGCCATTGGGGAATTTAGACATCAGGATGTTGGATAAAAAGCAAGGGTGCGAACATCGGTGACCTGACCATGTAGGGCCGCCGCTGCCACCATTGCCGGACTCATTAACAAAGTCCGTCCACCAGTAGACCCCTGCCGTCCCTTGAAATTACGATTACTCGAACTAGCGCTGATTTGACGACCCTCAAGTCTATCTGGATTCATTGCTAGACACATAGAACATCCTGGTTTCCGCCATTCGAAACCAGCTGCACTGAACACTTGGTCCAGTCCTTCCGCCTCAGCAGCGCGAGCTACCTGTTCCGAACCTGGCACAACAAATGCCTTAACTCTTTCCACCACGTGATGGCCTCGAACCACGGCAGCCGCCATACGTAGATCGCTGAGACGACCGTTTGTGCAACTTCCGATGAAACACACATCTACAGGCACACCAGCAATAGGAGTACCAGGCTGTAAATTCATATAGCGATAAGCTTCCTCTGCAATTGAACGCTCATCAGGGTCGAGCGCGCTGAGACTCGGGATGCACTCATTAATAGCTACCCCCTGTCCAGGTGTAATGCCCCAAGTCACCGTTGGAGCGATGACCGCTGCATCGAATATAATTTCATCGTCCACAACAGCCGAGGGCTTGGTGGCGAGAGATCGCCACCAAGCCACAGCAGAATCCCAAGCTGCACCAGAGGGCGCATAAGGACGTCCCTCCAAATATTTGAAGGTGGTTTGATCAGGATTGACGTACCCGCAACGCGCACCACCCTCAATAGTCATATTGCAAAGAGTCATTCTCTCTTCCATTGACATAGCCTCTATCGCAGAGCCTGCAAACTCGTAGGCGTAACCGACGCCACTCTTCACGCCTAACATGCGGATCACGTGCAAGATCAGATCCTTGGCAAAAACCCCCGCTGACAAGAGTCCGTTGACCTGAATGCGTCGAACTTTGAGCTTGTTTATAGCCAAGCTTTGGCTTACTAAAACATCGCGTACCTGACTTGTGCCAATGCCAAAAGCGATCGCACCGAAAGCCCCATGGGTTGAGGTGTGTGAATCACCACAAGCAACGGTCATCCCGGGTTGAGTTAAACCAAGTTCGGGTGCAATCACATGCACAATACCCTGTTGCCCGCTGCCGATACCGTTGAAAGCAATGCCGTTCTCGGCACAGTTCCGCTCCAAAGTGCTGAGCATTGCCTCAGCTAGAGGATCTGCAAACGGTCGAGCCTGAGATGTTGTTGGCACGATGTGGTCTACGGTAGCCACCGTCCTTTCTGGATAGGCAACTGTTAGCCCCTTATCGCGTAGGCTCGAAAATGCTTGTGGGCTTGTCACTTCGTGGATTAAATGGAGACCCACGAGCAGTTGCGTTGACCCTCCGGGCAGATCAGCCACCCGATGCAGGTCCCACACCTTGTCGTAGAGGGTGCCAGAACTCAATCCTTTGACTGCAGGGAATGATGACCTTACGACTGAGCGAGAAGGTGCAAGGGAATGATGACCTTACGACTGAGCGAGAAGGTGCAAACGAAGACGGTCCAGTGCATGAATCACACTTAGCTGTTGCACCGCTGATCGACTTTGACTAGAGCCAAAGTGTTGCACCCAAGCTTCACAGCCTTGCGGACCCGCTAGCGCTAAATACACCATGCCAACTGGCTTCTCTACGGTTCCACCCTCTGGCCCGGCGACACCACTAATAGCGATGCCCCAGTCGGATCGAAACTGAGAACGAAGACCTGCTACCATCTGGGTCACTACGGGCTCAGATACGGCGCCGTGTTCATCAAATAAGATTGAAGGGACTCCTAGAAGCTTCTGCTTTACTGTGTTGCTGTAAGCGATTACTCCACCATTAAATGAAATTGAAGATTCGGGCACCGCTGTGAGAGCAGCGCCGAGAGCGCCGCCTGTACATGACTCGGCGACGGCTAGGGTTTGCCCAGCTTCCTTGAGTAGCCCTAGCACTACAGAAGCCAAGGTATCTTCATCACTTCCATAGCAGAATCGACCAGTGCGTTGGCGCAACTCAGTCTCCATAGGTAACAATAAGGCTTCAGCATGAATTGTTGAGATCCCGGAAGCCGTTAGCCTTAGCGTTACATCACCAAGCGAGGCATAAGGAGCCACGGTAGGATTTGTCGATACCAACAGATCTCTTATCCGTTCCACCAAATCAGACTCGCCAATCCCGCTAAATCGAAGTTTCCGACTTATAAAAACAGATGAGGCACCGCCATTGCGACGCAACCAAGGTTCTGCTGTCTCTATCCACATTGCTCGCATCTCCGATGGAACCCCGGGAAAAGTGAGAATCGTAAAATCTGATACGGGGGACCAAATCATCCCTGGAGCAGAACCTAAAGGATTAGGAAGAACTTCTGCACCCGCAGGCAGCAGCACCTGCGAGCCATCGCTCAGGGCGGAAATATGTTTTTCTTCGGACGGCTTGGCTTGAATCTCATGCCAAAGCTCTGAACGTTCTTCAAGGGACGTGTCAAATGCTGTGGCCAAAGCGGCAGTGGTTAGGTCATCGGGTGTTGGCCCTAAGCCTCCGGTTGTAATCAAAATCCGACAACGTTTAGTTGCCTCTAGTACTGCGGCGACAATCCTATCTGTATTGTCACCTACCACGCTCTGACGAAAATGCGACAGCCCTAAACCGGCTAGCCTCTGAGCAATCCAACGTGCATTGCTGTTGAGGATGTCACCAAGCAGCAGCTCAGTGCCAACACAAAGAATCTCAACACCATTCTCAGCCATGGTGATTACTGTGGGAACTTACATCAATGGCGGACATGGTTGGAGAAGTCTCGGGGAAAAGCTTTCTCAGTCTGCAATTGATGACGGCTGGTCACAACCGTGGCCACAAGAATCGCTGTAGCGAGAGCTAACCAGAGAAAGCGCATCTCGGCATTCGCAACCACCAAAGCTATAGAAGCCAACCACTGTGTGAACACGTAAATCAGTAAGACGGTGCGCCGATGACTGAAGCCCGCACGCAGTAAACGGTGGTGCAGGTGACGACGGTCAGGATAAAACGGAGATCTTCCTTCCCGCAAACGACCCATGATCACAGCCGACATATCCGCCAAAGGCAACGAAAGAATCAGCAAAGGCAATAACAAACTCACTGTGGAGAGCTTCCTGGCTGGTCCCATTAGGCTGACTGAAGCTACGGTAAAGCCAAGGAAATAAGAACCACCATCACCCATGAAAATCCGAGCAGGATTGAAGTTATGGCGAAGAAAACCCAAACAGCAGCCAGCCAGAGCAGCAGCCAAAAAACCTGCCGCAACTTGATGCAGAGAAAAGCTGACAGACACCAGTCCAATCGCAGCGATACCGGTCACGCCGGCTGCAAGGCCATCTAATCCGTCGAGCCAATTTATTGCATTTGTGATTCCCACCAACCAGGCTACAGTGGTCAACAAGCTAAGGCCATCCGAAAGGTTGATTACAGACCCAGTGGATGTTGGCCACGGCAGGTCAATCGCCCCGATCCGGACACCTTGGCCCCAGATTACTGTGGCTACAAAAATTTGACCGGCCAAGCGCGGCCATGGCGACAAGATGAACAAGTCGTCTGCCAAACCGATTAGAAAGAAACACAGGGAACCTGCAAGAGTGCTCCAAATCAGCCGATTTTGCTCGAGAGCCAAAAGGCTACAACCTCCAAACAGCGGGATTCCACTAAGAGAAAGAACAAATCCACAAACCATGGCGATGCCGCCAACGCGCACTATTGGCTTGCTGTGCTGCTTACGCGCATCCGGTCGATCGATAAAACCGAAGCGAAGACCCAGACACCGCACAAAAGGAACCAATCCGATCGTGAATGCAGCCGCCACAAGGAAAATGACCGTGGCAACCGCAATCGGGCTGGCTGCGAGGTTCACTGGGGCACCTGAGATGGGACGGCTTTGCTAATTAATTGCTAATTAAAAGGAGAAACTAACCATAAAGAAGCTGAGTGCGAAGCAGCATCACAGGTTGGTTGAGTTACACCAGTGCAGGTTGCTTGTTATTGACATACAGAGGAAAGCGCTGGCATAGAGCGGCAACACGCTCAAGACAGTGGACGCGAACCGTCTCATCGTCTGGATAATGTAGGCGTTCGGCAATGACATCAGCTACTTCCTGGAAGGCATCAACATCAAAACCTCGCGTCGTCAGCGCTGCCGTACCAAGACGGAGTCCGCTTGTTACAAAAGGAGACTCTGGGTCGAACGGCACCGTATTCTTGTTGGCAGTGATGTGAACACCACCCATCAAAAGATCGGCTGTTTTTCCAGTCATTCTGATGGATCGGAGGTCCAGCAGCACTAGATGATTGTCAGTGCCGCCGCTCACTACATCAATACCTCTTAAGATTAACCGTTTTGCCAAGGCCTGAGCGTTTGCTACTACCTGCTTGCCATAGATTTTAAACGACGGCTGCAATGCTTCTTTAAAAGCAACCGCCTTGGCTGCGATCACGTGCTCCAGTGGACCACCTTGCGTTCCGGGGAATACGGCCTTGTCAAGCTGCTTTGCAAGCTTTGTGTTGTTACAGAGAATTAGACCCCCGCGAGGACCACGCAGAGTTTTGTGAGTCGTAGTTGTAACTACATCGCAACAAGAAATGGGGTTAGGATGTACTCCTGCTGCCACTAGCCCAGCTATATGAGCTATGTCAGCGAGAAGATAGGAACCAACTTCATCAGCGATAGAACGAAAGCCCGCAAAATCGATTTTGCGGGGATAAGCAGAGTAACCACAAATGATCAACTTCGGTCTGTGCCTGATAGCGAGCCGCCGAATCACTTCCATGTTGAGACACTTTGTCTCTGGATCCACGCCGTACTGAACAACGTTGAACCAACTACCGCTGACATTCACTGGTGACCCATGGGTAAGGTGTCCACCATGGGACAAATCGAGGCCCATGACCGTATCTCCGGGCTTTAATAAGGCCAAAAACACAGCAAAGTTAGCTTGTGCGCCGCTATGAGGTTGAACGTTAGCCCAAGCCGCGTCAAACAACATTTTGGCTCGATTGATTGCTAATGCTTCAATTGCATCAATGTGTTCACATCCACCGTAGTAACGCTTAGTTGGCAGTCCCTCGGCATATTTATTGGTGAGTACAGAACCCTGGGCTTCCATTACTGCTTGTGAAGTGAAGTTCTCACTAGCAATTAGTTCTAAATGGTTTTCTTGACGATGACGTTCTTGATTAATTAAGTTTGAAATCTCAGAATCAGCCATGGTTAGACTCATATTGATGGTTAATTCGGAGATCTGGCTCATGGCTTTTTAGAATGATCGCAGCTGGATCGTAAAGAACAACCTTTAAGTCAGGTTGTTTAGAAACCGAAAAAACCACCAAGAAGGTGGTTTTTCGGTTTCTAACGCGCCTGGAGAGATTCGAACTCCCGACCCTCTGATCCGTAGTCAGATGCTCTAATCCGCTGAGCTACAAGCGCTGGAATAAACCCATAAAACCTTATCAAAGTCCCCATCGTCAACCAAGACGTAACCAAGCCAAAATCACAGTAGAAAAGTTTCAACATGATGCCAATCCGTTGGTATGGCCCTGCTAATCCTCAAGACCCCATATATCGACACTTCGAAAGAATTGTTAACTTTTGTTTACATGCTGGAATTTTTGCCGCAACCAACAGCGGTATATGGTTTTTGCAGGAAATGAAGCACCCATTTCCCGAACCGTCTCTTGCTTGGATCACTGGAATATGGGCAAGTATTCTCACCATCCACTTGATTAACGTGATTGCCCAGCGTCAACCAAGCAGACCCAATTAAAATGATCCTAAAAGGATGCTTCAATTGGCGCCATGTCTCTTTTAGCTTCCGACCTGCAGGATCTTCAGGCTGCAGTCGCTGATCGCCTCTACCTCCAGGTCAGCGGATGGCATTTATATCTGGGGGATGCTGGACTCGCAGCAGCACTTGCTATAGAGTGCAGTGCCTTTATTAATCAAGGGGCCGCTGTAGCTGCACGTCAAGCCACAGAAACTGTAAAGGTACCTATAGGCGGGGGCACGAGTCGACTACCGTTGGCATGTTTGTTACCTCCATCTCAGCTGCGTGACCTTGAAGAAATATTAGAGACATACTGCTGATCGATTACAGAGCTAATTTCGACTGATCGGAAGAGGGAACGAGCATGACGTTTGATCCATCCATCTACGACACAGGATTTAACATTAAGAAGGATTTCAGTGGGAATAAGTAGTCTACGCAGTCTTTGTTTATCAAAAACCATGAATCTGTTACTTAGGACCGGTTTATGAGGGCCTCGCTATGGAGATCTCATAAAGTCACTTGACGACAGAGTTCCTACGTGCTGCTAATCGAGGTCATCAACGCACGTGAGGTCGTGCGGCAACGCATTGGAAAGTTAGGCGCACGCTTGATTGGTAAAATCGTTGACCCTGACAAGCAAGTCGAAGAGGCCCTGATTCAGGAAATGGAAACTGCTTTTAAGGAATTTGGAATTGAAGCTAAAATTACATCAGTTTCTGGTGCACAAACGATTGGTACTGGTCTAATCGAGCTGCCAATCCAGGTGAGAAACATCAAAGAAGTCCGACATAAGGAGTAAATTTACACAAATCAGTCGAGACTGCAGGAATTAAGTTAATACAATCGGATTCCTCGAAGGAACATCTTGCCGATGTCACGCACCTCGGAGACTCCCAATGCCGAACCGAGCAAACCGAATAACGCCAAACCCAGCACACTCGACAACCCTACCTGAGCCAGCAGACCAAACCAGCCCAAAGGCCAATCCGCTAGCACTGAAAAACCCCAAACCGCTACTCCTGACAGCAGGCCAGCAACCAGTAAACGCGCTGCATCCGCCCCCCAAAGAGTAAGAGTCAACGTCGGCAAGCAGCGCTTGAGTTCGAGCAACAATGCCAAACAGGTAACGAAATTGATTCCAACAGTGGCCAGAACCAGTCCCGGTGCTCCGAAGTTTAAAGGTGACTGATTACCCCAGGGAGTTGGCCCCCCCACCAATAACCAATCGAATACTAAATTAAGACCAATCCCTACCAAAGAAAAACGGAACGGGGTAGTGCCATCACCGAGAGCGTAAAACACCCGCACTAAAACATCTCGACCGAGATAAACCGGCATGCCAAGGCCATATGCCATTAAAAGTGCTGTCACCAACTGAGCAGCAGCAGAATCGAATGCTCCACGTTCATATACAAGGGCCACTATTGGAGCACCTAAAGCGATGAACAGCGCTCCAATCGGTACCATTGATGCCATCGACAAAATTAGACCTTGACGGATACGCGCAAGCAACTGGGGGCGATCCCTTGGAGCAGTCAGACGTGCAAAGGTAGGCAATAGTGGCACTAGCAAGGCGTTGGAAATTAATCCAAGCGGTGTCTGCACTAGTAGGTTGGCGTAGCTAAGACCAGCTGCTGCTCCGGTAATAGCCGAGGAAAAAAATAAATCGGTGAATACATTGATCTGCAACATTCCGGACGACAGTGTCGCAGGCCCCATAACTCGCCAGACCTCACGAACCCCGGGATGCGTCCAGTACCACACCAGCTTAAGTTTTCCTGAGCCTTGCCGCATCAGGGTTGGAAGCTGAATAAGCCATTGCACGAATGCTCCAACCAGCGTTGCAACTGCCAGCACTACTCCACCGAGCATCGCGAGGGTTGGCGCACCAATTCCTCCTCCAGCCCACCACCATAGAAGGCCAACGCTAAATATGAGCCCTAAACTGGACATAAGTGGTGAAATCGCTGGAATCCAAAATTCATTAGCCGCATTAAGTGATCCGAAACCTAGTCCGATCAGTCCGGCTAGGAGCGCCATCGGCGCCATCACCCGCAATTGCATTGCAGCAATCGCATGGACATCTGGGCTTAAGCCAGGACCAACCAAAGTTATTAATGGATCAGCAGCAAGCACCAAAACAACAGTTACCATCAACAGCGGAGCGCTAACCGTTGTGTTTAATGCTGCAAGGATGTAAGCACTCTCTTCACGAGGTCGCCGGCTCAGAACACTCACCATGGCGCTATGTAATGGCCCATTGATGCCACCGAGCAAGATTAAAAAGAAACCCGGCAACACATAGGCGTAGTTGTAAGCGTCATAAGCAGCACCCACACCAAAAGCGGCTGCAATCACAAGTTGCCGCCCTAACCCACCGACTTTACTAAGAAAAGTGCCCAGGGTCACCACTAATGCGATGTCTTTAAGTGAACGCACTACATCCAGGCCCTAACAGTGGACGCATTGTGGAAACATCAGTACAGCATGGAAGGCTATCTGCTAGAGCTATGACCGGTCCTGTTTGGTTGGACATGCCTCTCCTGGAGTTTGAAGCTTTACAGGAGGGGGTCCTGATCAAACGTTACAAGCGTTTCCTTGCCGACATCGAAATCGACAATGGGGAGGTGGTTACGGCTCATTGTGCAAACACAGGCTCAATGAGAGGTGTGCTAGTCCCGGGGCAGCGGGTCCGACTACGGCATGCACTTTCACCAAAACGTAAGCTGGCATGGACCTGGGAGCAAGCCGCAGTCACCGGTGCAGATGGTCAACTTTGTTGGGTAGGGGTAAACACGGCCCTCCCCAATCGTTTGGTTCGAGCTGCGATCGAGGTTGGTTGCCTTGTCGACCAGTTGGGCGATATAAAGAGCATCCGTGCCGAGGTGGCTTACGGTGAAAACCAATGTAGCCGGATCGACCTCCTGCTCACACCAGCGGAGAGCAATCCTGATCAACGCTTGGTTTATTTAGAAGTTAAAAATACAACTTGGGTGGATGGTCGAACTGCCTTGTTTCCAGACAGTGTGACAAAAAGGGGTCAGAAACACTTGGTACAGCTTATGAACGTGTTACCAAAAGCACGGGCCATTCTGATCCCTTGCTTGAGTCGTCCTGATGTAAACGATTTCGCACCTGGCGATCAAGCTGATTCCTGCTATGGCTCCCTTTTTCGTGCCGCCGTGAGCGCCGGCGTCGAGGTTATTCCCTGCTGTTTCCGTTACAAATCAAACAAAATCACCTGGCAAGGCTTGAAGCCCATACGACATCTTGACGATTTGGTATCAAGTTAAACATTGAGAGGGACCGCGTAGTTCCAAATTGGGCATCTGCTGGGATATATGAACCCAAGCACCTCAGCGTTTTTGCCTTTTTGTAAATGACAACCGCCTTCCAAGCCCCGCCTCCATGGCGACGGAAAACACGGCGACGGAAAACACTTCGAGAAGTCAGTCTTCTTGATGGTCCAGTGATGTTTTTTAAGATTATCCGTGGATTCAGTTCCAATCGCGCGATAACCTGGCTTGCTTGCGTCCCTCTGACACTGCTTGGCTTCAGCATTTTCACAACCTCCATTAAGGCAGAGGAATTACCCAAATTGTCGGTAAGCTTCCTGATTAATAACCTTTGGCTGTTAGTCGCCACAATTCTGGTGATTTTCATGAATGCTGGCTTTGCCATGGTGGAAACTGGCATGTGCCGTCAAAAAAACGCCGTCAATATCCTTGCCAAAAACCTGTTTGTATTCGCCCTTGCGGTAACTGCATATTGGTTTGTGGGCTATTCCTTGATGTACGGTGACTCCCTAATCGGTCAGTGGCTCTACTTCGGCGGGTTGTTCTTTGATCCGACTGTGACAGCAGAAACTATCAGTGACACTGGTTTAGTTCCAACGGTTGATTTCCTTTTCCAAGCTGCTTTCGCAGGCACCGCAGCCACAATCGTGTCCGGTCTTGTTGCCGAACGAATCAAGTTTGGTGAGTTCGTGATCTTCGCCCTTATATTGACAGCCTTTATATATCCAATTGCCGGTAGCTGGACATGGAACGGTGGCTGGCTAAACAACTTTGGCGATAGAGGGTTCATCGACTTCGCTGGCTCATCCGTCGTACACTCTGTAGGTGCCTGGGCTGGTTTGGTCGGCGCCGTATTGCTTGGCCCTCGCGTTGGTAAGTACGTCGGGGGCAAGGTGCAGGCAATTCCTGGCCACAACATGCCTATCGCCACCCTCGGCGCTTTGATCCTCTGGATTGGCTGGTACGGCTTCAATCCTGGCTCTGAGCTCGCCATGGACCAATGGGTACCTTATCTAGCCGCCACAACCACCTTAGGTGCTGCTGGCGGTGCCATAGGTGCAACTTTGATTTCCACAGTCACTTCCAAGAAGCCTGACATCACTATGATTATTAATGGTATCTTAGCTGGCCTAGTAAGCGTGACTGCTGGCTGTCACAGCCTCACCTTGTTAGGCTCATGGTTTGCCGGCCTCGTGGGTGGCATTATCGTCGTGTTTGCTGTTTCTGCACTAGACTCTTCAGGAATTGATGATCCTGTCGGCGCCTTCTCTGTACACGGAGTCTGCGGTGTGTGGGGTACGTTAGTAATCGGGCTTTGGGGTTTCAATATTCAGGGCGATGGCTCGCCTATCGGTCTCCTGGTTGGTGGTGGTTTTGAACAACTCGGTATCCAAGCTTTGGGTGCAGGGGTTTATGCCACCTGGACCGTTGTTACCTGTTTTATTGCCTGGGAAGTAATTGGAGCTTTGTTGGGTGGTATCCGCGTAACAGAGCAGGAAGAGATAGACGGTTTGGATATTGGCGAACACGGTATGGAAGCCTACGCTGGTTTCCTAACCAACAACTAAGTCTTTACGGATGTTTAAGCGCTAAAGCCCGGCCGAAGGGCCGGGCTTTAATTAGATTTCGCTCTCACCGTAGGCACCATAAAAGTTACTCGATCAAAGGTAGGCCATGGACACCCGCGCCTTTAAGCGTTCCCTCCACCACTCTGGACAGTACAACCGACGAGGGTTTGGACGAGCTGAAGAAGTGGCTGAAAGTCTCAAGCGGGCTTATCAAAGTGATTTGATTGGAAGCATTCGAGATAACGGATATGAACTGACCCATGGCCGACTCAAAGTGCGTTTAGCGGAGGCCTTTGGGTTCTGCTGGGGCGTAGAACGAGCGGTTGCAATGGCCTATGAAACGCAGCGTCACTATCCCAATAAGCGTTTATGGATCACCAATGAAATCATCCATAACCCTTCCGTTAATGATCATCTGCGCGACATGAATGTCCGGTTTATTCCCGTCGAACAGGGAATAAAGGACTTTTCAGTGGTCAGGTCTGGAGAAGTAGTGATTCTTCCTGCTTTTGGTGCCACGGTCCAAGAAATGCAACTCCTCAGCGAACGAGGGTGTCACATCGTGGACACCACCTGTCCTTGGGTCTCCAAGGTATGGAACACGGTGGAAAAACACAAAAAACACGCCTTCACCTCTGTAATTCACGGTAGGGTGAAGCACGAGGAAACCCTTGCAACAAGTTCATTTGCTGGAACATACCTTGTTTTGTTGGATTTAGAAGAAGCGCAAATTGTCGCCGACTACATACACGGCAAGGGCGACCGTACTTCATTTATGCAACGCTTCGCCAAAGCTTGTTCACAAGGCTTTGACCCGGACCGTGATTTAGAGCGACTCGGCGTTGCGAACCAAACCACAATGCTAAAAAGTGAAACCGAAGAAATCGGCCGCTTATTTGAGCAGACCATGCTCAGCAAATATGGCCCCACGCGGCTGGACGAGCATTTCTTGGCATTTAACACGATTTGCGATGCTACCCAGGAACGTCAGGATGCCATGTTCTCGCTCGTGGACAATCCTCTAGATCTTATGGTGGTGATTGGTGGTTTCAATTCATCCAATACCACTCATCTTCAAGAAATTGCTATCAGCCGCGGCATCCGATCATTCCATATAGACACACCAGACAGGATCAACGTAAACGCCAACTCTATTGAGCATAAGCCGCTGTCTGAGGATTTTAAAAGCGAGCCCGACTTTCTTCCCGCAGGATCAGTAACTGTTGGAATCACATCAGGTGCATCGACCCCAGACCGTGCTGTTGAGGCCGTTATCGACAAGCTGAAACGACTGAGCGAAGGCTGATTCCAGCCAGCTTTACATTGGTTCATGTTTTACTAGTTCTGTATCAGCCCATTTCTCACCTTGTTGCTCTTGTCGCGTTTCGACACTATCAATTTGCGTTACAGAGATGATCCCCAGGTGCGCTGTTACCGCAGCCAGTGCTCCGATCAGATGGAGATGTTGTCTTCTAGTGATGCAGTTGAGAAGTACTTAGACCGCCACCGAGCTTGGTTTGAACGCTGCGCAACACCTATGAGCGTACATCCTCTTGATCCACAGTCATACAAGCTCACCTTGGGGAAATTTAAAAATTTTGGATTTGAGATCGAGCCTACTATCGCATTGCGCCTTCTACCACAGGATAAAGGCATTTATCGAATTGAAACAGTTCATTTCACCCCAAAAACTTTTGATTTACGAGGGCATTACGACGTCGATTTCCAGGCCAGCATGCACCTAGTTCCAATACATCGCCAGGACGACAAACTATCCCGCAGAACGGGAACATCTGTTCAATGGGATCTCGATCTCTCTGTTTGGATTCGCCTTCCTCAGGTAATTACCATGCTTCCAAATCACTTTGTACAGTCTAGCGGGAACCACTTGCTTAAGCAGATAGTACGTCAAATTTCAAGACGGCTGACGTGGAAGGTACAAGAAGACTTTCATGCGTCCCACGGCTTGAGCTGCCCGTCACGACGACAAGCAGCCTTTTAACAGCAAATGCTGAGAATGACAAGTGCGTATCAGCGGCTAACCCAAATCTTGTTGACGATTTCCATTCCGCTGAAAGCCTGCCACAGGAACAAGGTAAGCATCCCTATATTGAGGCCAACATGAGTCTTGCGGGCTACTGTGTTGCCCCGCTGCATGAGTGGGGAAAGAGAGGCAGCTACAGCAAGGATTCCGGTCATAGCTAAGCCCACGAGTAAATGAGGACCGATGAACAACTTCTCGTTATTGAGGTAAGTGACTGCCATGCCGCCCAGTGTACCGAGCGTCATTAATGCAAGAAGGATGCTTCCCCAAATGTAGTGGCGCTGAGCAAACTTCCCAGGCAGTAAAGCTTTGCGTTGCTTCGGGGTTCCTGTGCGCGTCTTTTTGACTTTAATGCCGAGGTAAAGGGCCCAGGCGCTTGTAGCCAGAAGACCCCATTCCATTAACGGATGGGCGAAATTCAAAGCGAAGGGAAGGGTGGCCAGCATCATCAAAAAAGTAGTTACTCTGTCGCGAGGTTAGGGGTTGAAAAATCCTGGTAGTTTGGCGACTCAATGTAGGAAGTGGCGACGGCCTGTAAGTAGCATCGCCAGGTCCAGTTCATCACAGGCCTTAATCGAATCAACATCGCGAAGACTACCTCCCGGATGGATGACAGCAGTAACTCCATAACGTGCCGCTAAGCGGACAGTGTCATCGAAAGGAAAGAACCCATCACTCGCAAGAACAGCCCCTGTTGCTCGATCTCCAGCTGCACCGAGAGCAAGGCGAGCGGAACTGACCCGATTCATTTGGCCAGCGCCAATCCCAAAGCTTTGACCCTTTCCAGCAACTACGACGGCATTCGAACGCACGTGACGCACCAATTGCCAGGCAAACTCAAGATCTTGCCTTTCCTGAGATGTTGGAGGTCGCTGGCTGACTACGGTCCAGTCACTCGGGGTGATTGCTTGATTATCTAAGTCCTGAACCAATAATCCGCCGAGGATGCTGCGTACCTGATCCGATCTCACTGAATCAATCGCCGTAGAATGAAGCTCTAGTAAGCGCAGGTTGGCTTTTGCTGAAAGAATCTCTCTGGCCTCCGGAGAAAAGCCCGGCGCTACAACACACTCCAGAAAGAAGCTGCTTAATTCGCTTGCCGCCGCTGCGCCGACCACACTGTTAACGGCGACAATTCCTCCAAAAGAACTAACATGGTCAGTGTTGAGGGCTTTGGCGAGTGCAATTGCAACATCCTCGCCGATCGCAACCCCACAAGGATTAGTGTGTTTAACCACCACAGCCGAAGGCCGAGTACAAGAGTTCTGCTCATTACAGCCGTATCCGAACTCTCGCACAGTGGCGAGAGCAGCGTCAAGATCCAGTAAGTTATTGGCACTCAGCTCTTTACCTTGCAGCTGAGTAGCACCGCCCCAACCCTGGTCATTATAGCTATACCAGCTGCATTTCTGGTGAGGGTTCTCGCCGTAACGAAGGGTTTGACGCAAAGGGACTGCCTCCAGTCGGGGTGCCTTCTCGGTGGCAACCGTTTGCTCCATCCATCGGCTGATTTCGATATCGTATGTCGCCGTATGTTGAAATGCTTCAAGAGCCAGCTGACGGCGCAACTCCGGGGGAACCCGACCGCCAGTCCTGGCCATCACCTCAAGTAAACGATTGTACTTATCAGGACTCGTCAAGACAGTAACGTACTCATGGTTTTTCGCAGCGGCGCGAATCATACTTGACCCACCTATATCAATATCCCCAATCGCCTGATCCCAAGTCACATTAGGTTTGGCTGATGTCTCTCGAAAAGCGTATAGATTCACGACCACCAAGTCAATTGGGTCTATCTTTTGCCGATCGAGCTCTGCGCCATGAGACGCATCACCACGCTTAGCCAAGATACCACCATGAATTCGAGGATGAAGCGTTTTTACGCGACCGCTAAGGATTTCAGGTGCTCCCGTATAGTCAGATACGCGTATTACAGGAAGACTCGCCTGTTCTAGTACTCTGGCAGTACCCCCAGTGGAGAGCAGCCGATAACCGTAGGTGAGATGGAGGGCCTCGGCGAAGGGCACAAGACCAGATTTATCGGACACACTCAGCAAAGCAATAGGAGCCATCAGTCGACATGACTTGGTCTTTGGCCAACTTACGCATTAATCATTAATTTTCCATATGTCTCAACGCCTTGTGCTGCTGCATGGATGGGGTGCAAATGCTGCCGATTTACGACCACTCGGGGGACAATTGGCTGCACAGCATCCAAATGAGCTTGATGTGATGTGTTTAGAAGCACCGCAGCCGCATGTACAAACAGGAGGACGCCAGTGGTATGGGCTATTTCCACCAGATTGGGCTGCAGTGCCAGAAGCTGTTCATGACCTTCGAGTACGGCTACTCAAAATCTCAAGTGATAGCATTCCTCTAGAACGCACAGTTTTATTTGGTTTCTCTCAAGGAGGAGCAATGGCTCTGAGCTGCGGTTGCAGTCTTCCTTTGGCTGGTGTGATTAGCTGTAGTGGTTACCCCCATCCGGATTGGCAACCACCGCACGACCACCCACCCGTTTTAGCACTGCACGGTCTTGACGACGAAGTTGTACCACCAGCAGCTCTCGAGATGATCACAGCTCGGCTTACGCCTGAAAGATGTCAGAATCAACTGCTGAAAAATGGCCACACCATCACAACGGAGATGATGCAGCCGCTTCAAAACGCTCTTCAAGCAATGCTGACATTGAGTTGATCAAACAAAAGAGTATTCGTACTCTTCCATTTCCTCCCAGTCGTCGGAGGTTAGATCAAGACCCTCAAACAACGTATCTTCACCAACGGAGTAGACTATAAACCGAAGTGAGGGGAATAGAAAGTAGTTTTCTTCAGCATACTGAGCACTAAATAAGCCCTTTTCACCCCAAAAAAAGCGATCGGTAGTGTGTTCATTGCGTCGAACATTCAGCAGGGCAGGAGGAACGAGACCGCCTTCGGCTATATAACGACGTGCCGCGGTGACGGGCTTGTATTCACCAGTTTCTAAGTAATGCGTCTGCACGCGAGTAAGGACACGCTGTCCGGCAAGCCTGCGACGGCTGATGCGCTTTCTTTTCTTAGACATGGAAAGATCCCGTTGAGGAAAAAGAACTAGGGATGGACGCAAAGGCAAGCGGAAACCGAAAGAGTGAAATCACAGTTTCGGTTATTTCGCCACAAGCGGGTCGACGGAAAGACGTCAGACGCTAGGAGTGGACCGCATCAGGACAGAGGAGCATGAATAGCTCAAGCCATCGAAAGGACACCAACACCTCAGCAATGCCAAAGTGGACATCCAGCGGAGACCCACCTGTCTCTGCTGTAGCTGCGATTGCATTAAGAATGCAACTTTTATGCGCGTTGGCGAGCATTCACTTTTGATAAGCGGCACTCCAATGCCATCAAGATTTAAGATTTTTTTCGGATTTTTCAACTTCATATAACCCGATGGGTCCGTTTCACTCCACATGCAGCTGACCAATCGGTTTCTCGACTTCGCAGACCAGCAGCTCGATCCATTGGTCTCGAGAAAGGTTTTCAGTCATCTAGACCTGTACCTAAGCGCTCCGCCAGAACAGCCGGGGCCGCCACTAATCTTAATTCAGCAATGGTCATCGTCGAGCCACGCCCTACCTGCAACAAGCGTGGATATTGAGCTTAGGCAAACCAATGAAGAGCGCCGGTGGTATCCACTTCAGGATGCTGACCTAATTTTAGGTGCTCTTCATGTTGAGCTTGAACCGGGTCTTAGCTGGACCAAAGATCTCGACGAGCAAATGTGCAGATGCGCATTGTCCATTAGCAACGCTCTTGGTCGCGACCTGGAATGTATGCAGCTGCGAAAGGAACTTCACCATGAGCGTAACCAACTCAAAATGCTGGTGCATCAACTCCGCAACCCACTTGCCGCGCTGCGTACCTACGCCCAACTCATAATTCGACGCTTGGGGCCCGAGAATATTCATTTACCTTTGATCGACGGCATCCTGACAGAACAGCGACAGCTTGGACGATACATCGATGCCATCGAAACGCTCGGTCAACAGAAGCTTCCCAGCGGATCAGATACCTCGAGCCCCTACCTACTGCCGCCTGATGCCGCTCAACAAAACAAAAATCTAAAAGAACTCCTGATTCCCCTCATCGAACGAGCGAGTGCAACAGCCAGCTTGCAAGGACGTCAATGGCATGGCCCCTCGCAATGGCCAGCTTGGGGTGGCTGCTCTGCAGGAGACGGAAGCACTGCTGAGATCGTTGCCAATCTGCTTGAGAACGCTTTCCGTTACAGCCCGCCAGGCTGTGCGGTTGGCCTGACTCTGTTGGCTGATGGTCTCTGTGTTTGGGATGGCGGTCCTCCTATTGCAACAGACGAACGTCAGTTGATTTTTCGGCGAGGGGAACGTGGCATCACCAGTCGCGATCGGCCTGGTACCGGGCTTGGTCTAGCTCTTGCCCGCGCTCTGGCCGAGCGCAACGGAGGACAACTCACGCTGTCCGTTGAGCCGTGGCGAATCAACACGAATCTACCGAAACAAGGTAACGCGTTTCGACTCAGCTGGCTGCAGCCAACCCTGCCAGCAGCAATAGAGTGAACACCTCTGTGATCACTACAGCAGCTCCATAGCTATCTCCAGTGTATCCTCCTAGATGTCGCCCCAGACAATCAGCAACGACTAACGACACAGGTGCACCTACGAGGAGGGGAAAGAGCGGAATAAATAGGGCTAAAACTAGCAGTCCTAAGCCGGCCGGCAAGGCATCCCACCAATTCTGGTAATGACGCCGATGGAAGCTTGCTGTGCCGTCTGGTCGTAAATAGTTAAAGCGGGCTATTGCCCACAAAGGGGAGACACGACCCCAAAACCCTGCCAGACAAAGCGCTACAGGAGCCTGATCACTAAGTTGCACCAATGCAGCAAGCTCAAGCAATAGGGCTACTGCTAAGGCGAGCACGCCGCTGGCACCGACACGGCTGTCTTGCATTGCTTCCAGGCGTCTTGAAAAACCAGCAGCCAAGCCATCCGCAGTATCCATCAATCCATCGTGATGTAAGCCGCCACCAAGACAAATTCCAGCAGCCATCACCAAGGGAGCTAAAGCCAAAGTCCCCCAGCCAAGAACTGTCATTCCCCACCAGAGCATTGCCTGGAACGCGCCAATCAACAGCCCGATCCAAGATGCAAAACGAGCAATACGTTTGAAACTAGGTTGTGGCCAGGGCCAAGGCGGCAAAACTGAATAGAAAATCCATGCCCCGGCCAGATCAGCGAGCCAAGGAAAAACTTCCGAGCGATCAGAGCCTGCATCTGACTTCAACCGTAGGTCAGTTGAACACAATCAAAACGTAAGGAGTTTCAATACGTAAGGCACAAGTCCAGCAGCTTCGCTTCCCTGGCCTAACCCTAGGTTCAGCAAAAGAGAAAGTACCGACATGTTCGACTTCGAAATCAGTGCGCATTGTTCAAACACCCAGGCCCGCTGTGGCTGTTTTCACACACCGCACGGACCAGTACAAACACCCCAATTTATGCCTGTGGGGACTTTGGCCACAGTGAAAGGGATTAGTACAGAGCAATTGATACATGCTGGCACACAGATGGTGTTGTCTAACACGTATCACCTACATCTTCAGCCGGGTGAGAATATTGTAGCTTCCGCAGGTGGGCTCCACCGTTTTATGGGCTGGCACGGGCCGATGCTTACCGATTCGGGTGGATTCCAAGTATTTAGTCTCGGGAATCTCAACACTGTTGATGAACGCGGGGTGATCTTCCAGAGCCCACGTGACGGTCGCACTATCCACATGACTCCGGAGCAGGCCACCACCATTCAGATGACTCTGGGGGCTGATGTGGTAATGGCCTTTGACCAGTGTCCGCCTTACTCAGCCACCGAAAATGATGTGATTGATGCCTGTCGACGCACCCATGCTTGGCTTGAGCGTTGCGTCAATGCTCATACCCGAAACGACCAAGCCCTGTTCGGCATCGTTCAAGGGGGTTGTTTCCCGCATCTACGTCGAGATAGCGCCCACGCTGTGGCAGCATTCAACCTTCCGGGCATCGCTATCGGTGGCGTAAGCGTTGGCGAACCGGTCAACGACATACATAGAATCATTCGCGACATCAACCCACTCCTGCCAATAGATCGTCCCCGTTACCTAATGGGGGTCGGGACACCATGCGAGATGGCCATTGCCGTTGCAAATGGCACCGACATGTTCGATTGTGTCCTTCCCACGAGACTGGGCCGACACGGCACAGCACTCGTTGGTGGAGAGCGCTGGAACCTACGAAATGCACGCTTTCGTAATGATCACACCCCCCTTGATTCCAGCTGCTCCTGCCCGGCCTGCACAAACCATAGTCGAGCCTATCTCCATCATCTGATCCGCAGCGAGGAATTGCTAGGTCTCACGCTTGTGAGCTTGCATAACATCACACACCTATTGAGATTTACCAGTGCTATGGCGCAGGCCATTCAGGATGGTTCTTTTTCAGAGGATTTCGCTCCCTGGCAGCGGAACTCACCAGCCCACCACACGTGGTAACGTCCGGCTCGATGCTTGCTTCACGCTTAGGGATGATCATCTTTACCCCCGACTTGATGGCCCAGCTGCCTGAGGCCTATCAAGCTTTCTCTCCGCTTATTGACATTCTTCCACTGATTCCAGTGTTTTTCCTACTTCTCGCCTTTGTGTGGCAGGCATCTGTAGGTTTCCGCTAATCATTCAGCTCACCCTTAATGACCTGCCAAACAAAAGCTGGCAGGGACAACATGCGTTTCCAACGGTTGGGCTCTTGTATCAGTCGATAGAGCCATTCAATTTGCATCCGACACATCCACTTCGGCGCTCTTTTTTTGGTGCCTGCCCAGACATCGAAACTGCCACCAACACCCATCCACAAACCATGCTGACCCTTCTGTACTCGATGTGACCAGGTTTCTTGACGAGGCACACCCAACGCAACCAACACCAAATCAGGTCGAAGTTCTCTGAGTTTTGACTCAAGGTGAGGCCAAGCTTCGGCTGACTGGTAACCATCAACGGCGAAGACTAATCTTAGGCCAGGGAATCTTTTAAATAGCATGATTTTGAGCGAGGCCATCACATTTGGAGATGCGCCCACAAGAGCAACGGTCCAACCGTGGGAAGCCGCGTAGTTGAGCAAGCTCCAGGCCAACTCGATTCCTGCCGTCTTCACTACCCGCACCCCTTGCTTAGAGAGAGCCCAAACGACGCCGGCGCCATCGGGGATCACGAGCTCAGCATTAATGATTGCACTACCGAGATCCTTATCCATCCGCGCTGCCATCGTCATTTCAGCGTTCAGGGTGACGATGCGTCCGCCACCGCTTACATGCATGTCTAAAGCGGCAACTTGTACATCACAACAGACATCTACGGGAAAACCAAGCACGCGGTAGCGGTGACAGCCACCACAGGCTTTGGTGGCTGGCTGTATTACCATAAGTCCGTGTCGGAAAGTTTAGGGTTAGTGATTAAGCCAGGCATAACTATGCTTAGGACAAGGACTCCCGGGGTAATAGCCATCATGACCGGATCTCAGGCAGCTCGGTCAAATTGTTGAGCAGGTGATTCTTGATCGCTAGGATCTCATTCAGTGATTTTTTACCGACCAGCAAACCCACAATGATCTGTGGCAATTACTAGAAACGCGTGAGTGAAGGGTTGCGTGTACTCCATTCGGTGTTTTGGGGGGTCTAAGCTTCGCGCATAGCTGGTTTCATAACGCAGGCTGACCAAGAGTCAGAAATTGAAGTAGCGGGTTCTAAGCCTGATGAAAAGCCTATTACGGTCTATGCTGTCCCAATCAAAGAGGATTGAGGACTTTAACCAACAGCCTGAATATTCTCGACGTTTTTGACGCAAAATGTGATGCTGTACGAGAGTCCTGCAGCCGCTGATCGCGCCGGAAGCATCTTCAGGGCGACGTCGATGCCTTGTCCCGGCTACAGCTGAGATAGAGCGAGCCCGAAGCCTATATCTCGATTCATACGTAGTCGAGATGAGGTAGATACTATGACCACCCAAAGTTTAGTTCATTGCATCGCAATTAGGACTTATCGCGCACTGACTACGACATATGAGAATGGGGCAACAAAACCTCTATCAATATGATCAAAGTAGCCCTCGCAATCTGGTTAGCAGCGTACAGAGATAGGTTGGAAACTAGGTGCTGGACGCCAATCGGTGTTGTCTAATTATGGCGACCCTTTACCAGTTAAAGATGCGGCCAGCAAGCATAGGCTGATTTAAGACTGCTGGGGGAGGGTTACTGGCCTTCAGAAGCAACCTCGTTCGAATTCGGTAGAACTAACCGGACTTGATCAATACGTGGACCGGCCATGATGATGATTTCGAACTGTAGGCCCTGAAAACGTAGGGCTTCTCCGGGAGCAGGGATGTGCTGAAGACGTTCCAAGAGAAAGCCCGCTAAAGTGTGGTGATCGTCCGCTTCTGGCAGATTGAGGTTGAGCTGGCGGTTCAGCTCAACGATTTCGAACTCACCAGCTACTAACCATGACCCTGGGCGGCCGTCTTCAGTTTGTAACTCTGGTTCATGGGTCTCATTTTGCACATCATCACCAACTATCTCCCCTGTGAGATCAGCGGCGGTCACGAGCCCTTCCGTCCCGCCGTGCTCATCCACCACCAACAGCAACGGCTGACCGCTACGGATTATGGGAAGAAGTTCGGCTAGCGTGCAGGTTTCTAATACGCGCACGGCAGGCTGAAGGTAAGGCTCTAATGGAGAACCAGCTTCCAGCTGTCCATGAGCGATCGGTTCGGCCATCTGTCTCAGATCTAGCACCCCACGCACATCGTCCAAGGACTGACCAATCACCGGAAAACGAGCATGCTGAGTGTGATGCACCACTTCCATTAACTCAGCGAAACAAACGGTTGCTGGCAGCGTGACCATTCCGGAGCGCGGCACCATCACCTCTCTCACTTGAGTGTCACGTAGAGCAAAAACTCCTTCAAGGATGTTGCGCTCATCTGGGTACAGCCCCGTTACTCGGCCAGACTCGACCAAGGTTTCTAATTCACCTGCGGACAATGCTGGCACTAGTACATCCCATTGAGGAGCTAGCCCTAAAAGGCGCATTAACAAACCGGCGAATGCCTCAAGCACATTGAGAAGCGGCGCAAGACACTGCATCAACACCTCTAACAACGGCGTCAAGCGCAGGGCCGCTGTTTCCGGTCGATTCAATACCCAAGCTTTAGGAAGCAAACCCCCAAAAAATGTGGCTACCAAAACAATTCCTATAAACAACGCGGCATCACACCAGAGCAAACCGAAAGACTCAGCAGTCCAAAGGTGCTCTCCCAAGCCCCGGCCAGTCCAGCCTAAGGACACCAAAGCCAGAGTTGCCCCGAGCTGAGAAACCATTAGGGCTCGCCTTAGCCTGCGCTGTAGACGTTGAATTGCACATGCTCCAACACGTCCTTCTTCAATCAGTACCTCAACCCGACTAGGCCGCAGTTGTAAAAGCGACACTTCCGCAGCGGCGAAAAATGCCGGTAAAAACAACAAGACAGCCAGCAAGAGGAGCCGCATCAGGTGACTTCAATGGGGGTCGCGGGGATCGAACCCGCCTCAGGCGAATTATGAGTTCGCTGCATTCACCAGATTGCTAGACCCCCCTTAGGCAGTGTTATCACAGGAGCAACGCTGGAAGAAGGCTCATTCGTCTTGGACGATTTCAAAGCTCCAGGTAAGGTTAAAGCTCAACTTGTGAAATAAGACCAAAAAGCTTTGTGTTGTAATGATGCTCCCAATTCAGTGTAACTGCCAGACTTGAATCCGTTTGAAGCTAATGAAGACCTAACCGTCAATAGCTAATTGTTCGAATCAACGGATCTTATGATTGCTTGGGTCGTATCAAAGCTTTTCGTCATCGGTAGTAGACTAGCATTAGCTAGTTAGGAGCCTCCAAGGCCGGATAGAAACCATTTCATTTATGCAGACTTACCTAGCAAAATCAGCCACGGCAGCCAGATGCTACGAATGAGGTTGAAACCAGATCTAGGAGCATCAAAACAAATCCCGGCCCTACTATCGCAAGCTGGAAGGAACCTTATGACAACCGGTTGACCTTATGCCTACTTTGCCCGGACTCTCCGAGGAGCAGCGCGGCGAACTAACAAGGCGCTTGGCTTTGTATGCATACCAACGCGGCGACTTTACCTTGGCTTCTGGACGCCAGAGCAGGTACTATGTGAATTGCAAGCCCGTCAGTTTGAGTGGTACGGGGCTTTCCCTAATCAGCACTGCGATGTTGAATTATGTAGATGCGAAAGCCGTTGCCGTCGCAGGGCTCACCCTTGGAGCCGACCCTCTGGTGAGTGGGGTGGCCATGGCTGCATCCCTAGCCAACCAAGACTTGGATGCGCTCATCGTCCGAAAAGAAGCTAAAGACCACGGAACAGGTACTTGGCTCGAAGGTCCTCTTCCTCAACCCGGTGCCGTAATAACAGTGTTAGAAGATGTTGTCACGACCGGGGGATCATCCCTGAAAGCCGTTAAGCAACTGCGCGAGGCAGGTTACGCAGTGACTCGCGTGGTCACGATCGTAGACCGCGAAGAAGGAGGAGCCGCCTCCATTGAGGCGGCAGGCCTTGAACTAATCAGCCTGTACCGCCTCTCAGAAATCTCCATATGTGCAGCAAAGCTGAATAGATGAGTAAAAACCTTCACTGGGATGCTGTATTTCCATTGCTGAGACTAGAAGGCGAGAGTGCCTGCAGCTTTCTCCAAGGGCAAACCAGCGCTAATATCGCCAACGCACTAGACGGAGCATTGGTTCAGAGTTGTTGGCTAACCACTACAGGGCACTTAAGGGCTTTGCTAGAAGTTCGTCTTGATCGCAACGGTGCTGATGTCCTCGTTCTGGCTGGAGACTCGTCTGCGTTAGAGCAGGGATTCAGCCAGGTGATTTTTCCCACAGATCGCGTGCGTTTACGTCCTATGAGCAAGCAACGGCGTATTCAGCAACTCCTTACTAAAAGTGCAGCATTGTGGCTCAAACCTCAATCCTCATTGCCTCGAGATTGGACTAGCCAACCTGCGAATTCTCAACAATTAGAATACTGGCGTATTGACCAAGGGCTGGCGATTGGCCCTGGAGAGCTGAAGGCCAATGCCAATCCATTTGAGTTAGGTCTCTCCGATCGGGTGGATCTTAATAAAGGGTGTTACCTCGGCCAGGAGGTCGTAGCGAAGCTTGCAAGACTCGGCAAAGTTAAACAGCAGCTCAGGGGGTGGAGTAGCGGCACCCAACTAGCTGTTCGCGACACCATGAGCTACAACGGTGAGCTAGCAGCAACGATTACCAGTGTTTTGAACACACCACACGGTTCGATCGGCCTCGCTCTAGTGCGACGTCGACATCTCGACGCAGAAGTGCTAGACGGACCGAGTGGCCAACCTGTTCAGCTCAACTCCCTGCCAGCCTTTGAATCTCTGCCAGCAGGCTGCTGATGCCGGTGCAACAGCCTATCTTGTTCCAGTAGCCATGCTGCCACCGTCCAAGTAGCCAGACAATCATCGCGGTTATAAGCGAAAATCCAGCCTAGGTTATGAAGGCTTCCTCGTCGTTCAGGACCTTCTCCTAACCATTGACGCCACCAAAGTAACGATCTGGCTCCGTCAACGCGGGTTTGTTTCCAACTAAATCCTCGCCATGCTGCCACAGACTTCAGTCCGTAACTGCTTAGGGGTAAACGCCAGTGACTGCGAATCCTTGCATGTACATCAATTAATCGCCGTTCTAATCGACCCAACTGTGTGTCGGAGGCACCCTGACTATGCGCCATTCGTCTCAATGAAATAGTTTCGGTTTCGCCGTAATGAAGAATCGGCCATCCTTCATATCGATTGAGTAGCCGCTGCAGACGTGACCAACTGCTGTGCTCTCCGTGCTCAGCTAGTACCAATAGTGGACAGTAGGAAGCCACTGCAAGATCCCACTGATCATCACTTTGACGCGGTAGACGCAGAAAGCCATGTAGAAAATCATGACCTACGTCTGGGTCCGACTCGATGTCGTAGAGCAGAACGCCTGGAGCACTGTCAAGTTCAGGGAGAGCAGGGGAGAGTCCAAGACGTTCCGCACGGCCATCACACTGAACTATCGCCTGGGCTACCAAAGTTCGGGCCACCTTTCCTTGGTGCTCTCCGTGGCGTTCCATTTGAGTAGTCAACCAATCTGGATCGGCCAAAGCGAGGTCTTTGAGAGCATTAATCCCCAGCTTCTGCAATATGTCTTGACGTTTCGAACCAATACCACTTACCTCGCTTAGATGTCCGTTAGTCACAGCAATGCGGTTGCAGCTTTCTTTCCAACCGCAGAGCGTGCACTTACGGCGATCCGCTGCTAGAGGGGGTGGCTGAGGTCGAGCTAAATCGATACGGAGTTTTCTCAGTGCCTTGTATAGTTGCTTCCGGAGACCACTGGTCAACTTGATTCGATCCTGCTCCAAAGGCCGTCCTCCCCCACCAATCACCAATAACTCCGGTACAGGCCCCTGCTGGTACTGCTCTAATAGATGTCCCATTAAGGCCAATGACAACTGGTGCTCCCGAGTCATCCGTCTTCCCTGACGCGCAAGTACAGGCTGATATGCAAAAGCACCCCAACGGCTCTGCCCATTCACCCGGATTAGCAAAGGGGGATGAGCCTCTAGGCGCTCCCCAGAGGGCCCAGGCCCTTTCAATCGCAAACCAACTACCCCCTCTTGACCAGCGGCACAAGCTGCTTCACCATGGCCTGGCTTATCGGTCAACAACGCGATGAAACACCGCTGCTGATTATCAAGTAAAAGGTTGCGATGAGCTGTCCAGTGCCGTTCATCTGCATCGCCATGACAGTCAAGCCAAGCCTTACGGCGGCAACGCAACCAACTGCGCAGCAGCCGATCTGTCAGAACATTGTCGGCAAACGGAGTAGCACCCATTGATCGACCCTAGGCGACTGCGAGCTGCTAAACCCTCCACCTTGTCAAGATGTCGCCATGGCATCGGCTCCATTACCTCTCGGCCCTACTCCGATTCAATTCGGCACAGATGGTTGGCGCGGAGTATTAGGGGTAGACATCACGTTGGAACGTCTTCTCCCCGTGGCTGCCGCCGCTGCTCAAGAGTTGGCCTACCGCTCCCCTGAAGGTTTCAACAGCCGCACAGTGGTAATCGGCCATGACCGTCGCTTCCTGGCACCCGAAATGGCAGAAGCGATCGCTGCAGCTGTGTATGGATGCGAGCTTGAGCCTCTTCTCACAGACACTCCGGTGCCAACACCTGCTTGTAGTTGGGCAGTCGTTGAGCGTCAAGCTCTAGGTGCCCTCGTGATTACGGCAAGCCATAACCCTCCAGAATGGCTAGGACTCAAAATCAAAGGTCCTTTCGGAGGATCTGTGGAAGATGATTTTACAGCCGCAGTCGAACGGCGTCTAGCTGCCGGGGGAATTACGGTTCCTATCCAAGCAAAGGTTCCACGATTTCAAGGAAGGCAAGAGCACTTAGACGGACTCCGCCACAAGCTTGGCCTAGCCTCAATTGTGGACGGGCTCAAAGCGATGAACTTGAAGGTAATAGTTGATCCGATGCACGGCTCAGCCGCCGGCTGTATTTCAGAGCTACTGGGTTCTAAAGCAAACGGATGGGTCGAAGAGATACGTAGCGAACGCGACCCACTCTTTGGGGGTCATCCCCCCGAACCTTTGAGTCCGTACCTGCAGGAAATTATTACCGCTGTTCAAGCCTCCACAGCAGTGGGTACCCCTGCAGTGGGGCTGGTATTTGATGGTGACGGCGATCGGATCGCAGCCATCGATGAGACGGGCCGATTTTGCAGCACCCAGCTACTGATACCGTTACTTATTGATCACCTAGCTCGCGTCCGGCAGTTCCCTGGTTCCATAGTGAAAACCGTAAGCGGCTCAGATCTGATGCAGTCGGTTGCTAAAGCACAAGGACGTGAGGTTCTCGAGTTAGCAGTCGGATTCAAGTATATCGCGGCGGAAATATTAACCGGGGACGTCCTGATTGGTGGAGAGGAGTCAGGAGGAGTGGGGTTTGGCATGCATTTACCTGAACGGGATGCTCTTTATGCTGCTATACTAGTTCTAGAAGCTTTAGTTGAAGAAGGATTACCGCTCGGAGCACGACTAACGGCTCTTCAAGAACAACATGGTGGAGTCAGCCATTACAACCGGCTCGATCTGCGTCTCGCCGATATGGATGCTCGCCAGCGGCTGGAGCATCTACTAGCCGATACCACTCCGCAGGAGGTAGCCGGACAGGCTGTTGAAGAGATCATTCGAACTGATGGCATCAAGCTAAGAATGGGACCGAACCACTGGTTGATGTTACGCTTATCGGGCACTGAACCATTATTGCGCCTGTACTGCGAGGGACCTAGCTCTGGTCGAGTTGGGGCTGTTCTAGATTGGGCAAGACAATTTGCGGAAGCGACATGGTTAAAGGATAAGCGCTTGTAATTTGTTGATGATGATTAATGATCGGGGCGGAATCTGTGCGTTTCGACAATTGTCTAGAGGATTGCTTCGAGAGTGGAGTCGTAGCCAATAAGAATCTGAAGGAAAATCGAAGAGGTCTATTACAAAATTTGCGGTATTTACTATCGAGGGTTAAATCAAAATTCTTAACAGTGATTTTTACCGCTAGAATTTGGAATCTAGCTAATGACTTCAACTCTGTTGTTCTTGTTCTAAGTGGCGTGCTAGGAATTTAATTCACACATAACGCGCCAACAGATTTCAAGCGCATTAGCTAATTATAGGCATGACCAAAGTTAAATGATAATCTTAAGAAAAGAGAGTTTGACAATTTTTTTATAGCAATAAGCTTTACAAAGTAAATACTATAATCGCCCATTAGCACGACCCACCCAGATCATCAGAATAGATAGTTTTCATACAAATGTTCTGCCACATATCTATAAATTACTTTATAAAGTCTAATATAAATCCACACATCTACTCATCGCTATTGATTAATAATTAGTAAAAACAATTAGCACAAAAAGATAAAATAATGTTTAAATCATCATGCAAAGAATATGGATGATGTACTCAAATTCAGCCATTCAACATAGCAACTTTATTTGCACGCCTTCATATGTAGTTTTGCAGTGATATGAATGTCACATTTTCTCTCCCTTTTAAGAAAGCGAATAATGAAAATCTACGAAAAATCATGGCCATCTGCTACTTATACCCGACCAGATAAACCGGTTAAATATTGAATTTACCGTATAGACAAAAATCCCTGTTCATACGAACTCACGCATTAAACAAAAATGCAACTTACTATCAAACATTGCTGCATTGGTGTTACGATATAAGCTGATTTGAGCACTGCCTATGCATAAATTGGCTTTATATTGACCTACAACCCAATAACCTATCTTTAACCTTATTTAGCACAGTTTTAAGAAAGCCAATGTTCTTTCTTCTTAAAGATATTAGATTATCGATCATCTTTTATATAAATGATACATACGCTTAATATTGAAGAGCTCATATTTTGGCAGGAATTAATCCGTTCCTAACGTTGATAATAGTTTGATAGTGTTTAAGCCACGAAGTGTAAGTCGATACTGGCAACACGATAAGCTGATAGTAAAAATCACCTCACTCAATATTAACATGACTAAAACATGTGTTTAACTCTGAACTTTGGTAAGTCATATTTTCATCTAAATTAAAGCTTTAAACATATTTTTTCACTTCTTCATTCCAGTAAATGACTGAAAAAGCTATCTAACGGCGGCCATAAGACTTGTTGAATAAAAAGCAACAACTAGAAAATTCAGCTAGATTCAAGGGAACTCAGCCCAACTGCCGTGCAGGCCGTGGGGTATCGCCAAGGGCAGTTCAAACAAAGCCACCTCGGATAGATCACTAGCGTCCAGGATGACTAAATCAGAAGCCTTGCGTGCTCCGTTCCAGACTATATCTAGCACCCAGCCATCATCTTCTACTGATACTCCAGGGCGACTAACCATTAACGGTTCGCTCACAAATCCTCGGGGTGCTGCACTCCACGTCCTCGTATTCCCTGTAATTAGGTCAAGTTTCTGGATTGCCTGTAGCGGATCATTGCCAACCTCTCGTTCGGCTACAGCCATCCATGCATAGCGAGCTGACAGCCCCTGACGCAGGGGATTAACCATGGCAAACTCACAAGTGCGACTTGTGATTCGCTCATTTTTTTGAACAATCCTACGGCTCAAATCTAAATGACAGCGATGTAAAATTCCTTCTGGAAGGTTATCGAAATCAACCTGAGTAAAATCGTCGTCCGGGCCAATTAGCGGGAAGCTATCGTAGACTATGCTATCGATAATAATGTCATTACCTTCCTCAAAAGCATTTAAGTGGTGAAAAACAAAGCCGCTAGGTGCCTTAATGATTAGGGGTTCTTTGCCAGCGAAACGACCAGAGTCACGAGGAATCAACCAAAATTGTCCTTTACCCCCGGGCCGTGAGGCTAAGCACTGCGCCGCCCCTTTCCTACCGGTCACAAAGGGGAAAGGATCGAACGAGAGACTATTTTGCAGAAATACAGCCCAATTGGGTGTAATTGCAAAATCATGCAGAAATGCAAAGCACGGGAATTTATCCGAACGGTCGTTGAGAAGTGCGCCAGCATCGGGACCGTCGGTGGCGAACTCCATTAAACGAATAGTGCTACTAGGAAATGGAGGGAATGTCTTCACACCAAAGGTCACCATGCGTGGGCGTTCTTGATGACTGGGATCGAAGCGTGGGTGCGCACTGAAGGATTCTCCCTTTTTCAGCACACCATTCAGATGTGACAAACCACGGGTGTCGAGACTGACGGGATCCATTGTGTAAGGCTCTGCTGCTTCCCACAAAGCCAAAAGTTGGTCGCCGAGCCGCACCACATTGGTGTTGGCAATATTCTTTAACCGCAGATCAAAAGCATTAGAGAAGCGTCCACCGGGTTTTTGACTCCCGAAGACACCGCGATAGAGGACTTTGCCGGCCTTTTCCTCCGCGAGCCAGCCTTCTGTGCGGACGAACCGATTTGTAAAGGCAACAGCACCATTCTCAAAGCGCATCGCGGCAATCATGCCGTCACCATCAAAAGGGTGATGAACCCGATAACCATTGCGTTCCAGGCGACCGGGGCCATTTCGATAGAATGTGCCTTTCAGGTCTGTGGGGATTTCACCACGCGCCGGATTAAGCGTCACGTTTGTGAGTTCCTCCTGCACATTAACGAAAGCGCTCGACCAATCCTCGCGGCTATAAATACGAGTAGGGGTAATGGTCACGGACAAGGACACCTGCGAGCCTCATCATCTCGTAAAAGACTGCAAAACGTGGAGCATCGCTCGAAGATTTCAATGCGCGCCAGCTTGCTCAAGAATGCCTTTGCTGCTTGGAACTGCACCAGCGCGGCGGGGATCAATTTCTATCGCCATGCGTAATGCACGAGCAAATGCTTTAAAACAAGCCTCGACAAGGTGATGCGAATTTACTCCATCTAGTTGATGAATATGTAGCGTGAGACCACTATTGTTCACCATCGCCACAAAAAATTCCTTCACCAATTCAGTGTCGTAAGAACCAATTTTCTGAGTTGGGATCACTAACCCGTAGCTGAGATGAGGCCGACCAGAACAATCGAGGGCTACCTGCACCAAAGCTTCATCAAGAGGCGCTATAAAATGACCAAAACGACGGATGCCCTTCCGATCACCCAAGGCCTGACCAAGGGCCTGCCCCACGGCAATACCTACATCTTCATTGGTGTGATGATCGTCGATATGGGTGTCTCCCACAGCGTTGACTACTAAGTCAATCAAGCCATGGCTACTGATTTGGTGGAGCATGTGGTCGAGGAAAGGTACACCGGTGTTGACTTGACATTGACCGCTGCCTTCCAGATTAAGAAGGACTTTCACGTCAGTCTCACCGGTATGGCGATGGATTTCCCCTGTGCGCATGTTTCAAGGCTCCCGCCGATATGTCCAAAGCAGTGGTCATGGCGAATCGTAAGCATAGCAATGCGAATCTTCAACATCAACCAAAAGATCGATGGGTATCGACACAACTGTTGTTTAAGGCGTCCGCCGGGACATTTGATCAATGGATTTTCAAATACTTCGGTGCTCCGCTACGAGTATCAGGCCAAGAATACATCTGAGTTCTCAATGTGTTTAATGCGGGGCACGGTTACATCACGCTACAGACTACGTTGCGCATAAATCAAAACTTGAAAGGCTGACTGCACTACTACGGGACTTTGAACTGTTTAAGAAAGATTGATGTAATGGCAGATAATAACAAACTTTGATAGAATGGGAGCCTCATTATTTTTAATCTTGAGGAGCTTATCTATACATCAAACAAGGAGAGGCAGTTTATTTTTGGCTTACGCAGCCTGTGCGTTACCGATCTCATTTACTGGTGCATCAGACGACAATTAATACATCCAAATGTTGAGGCTTAGATTGATCGGCTCCACTCAAAGTGCCCTTTGTCTTTATGCCGGCGACGGTTATTAAGCACAGCCGCAGAGGGACCCCAAAATCGTATACCAGTATGCCTACAGGTTCAGGAGAGGCCCAAATAGAACAACCAATAGTGCAAGACAAGCCGACTCTGTGTATGGCACCCACGCTGTACCGAGATAAAAATAATTCAAGCCAGCTGTGTTTGAACCGTACAAAAGCAGATCACATGCCAGCTACGCAATAACCCGCATCTACATAAATAGTTTGACCCGAGATCCCACTGGACAAATCGCTCAATAAAAATGCAGCAGCACCACCGACTTCTATCTGGGTGACCGTGCGACGTAATGGGGCTTTCTTTTCTACATTGTGTATCATATCGATAATGCCTCCAATAGCTGAGCTGGCTAGAGTGCGAATCGGACCAGCGCTGATAGCGTTGACACGAACTTGCTTCTCGGGACCAAGCTCAGCTGCTAAGTAGCGCACGGAGGCCTCTAAAGCAGCCTTGGCTACGCCCATCACATTATAATTAGGAACAGCACGCTCAGCTCCCAAGTAGGAGAGAGTGACTACGCCGGCTTTCTCACTAAATAGAGGCTTGGAATGAGCGCAAAGCGGCGCTAGGGAATAGGCACTGATATTGAGGGAGCGTGCAAAACCTTCGGTTGTTGTGGCACTGTAATCGCCAATCAGTTCTTCTTTGCCAGCGAAAGCTAAGCAATGCACCAAACCATCCATGACTCCCCATTTATTTTTGATTTCCGCAAAAACACTCGTTATTTGAGCAGGATCTTGGACATCCAAAGGAAGAAACAAGCTGGGCTTCAACGGTGCGGTTAGTTCCCGCACCTTGGACTCAAAACGACCTCTCTCATCTGGAAGGTAAGTGATGCCGAGCTCCGCCCCTGCCGCTTCCAACTGCTGAGCAATGCCCCAGGCAATCGAGCGATTGTTAGCGATGCCGGTAACCAGAATTTTTTTACCGGTGAGATCAAGCAGCATCAGAACGAACCGGAACGGAGGTAAACTCGCGCCATTCTCTCCCATCAACCGCCAAGATCAAGCACCAGTCATTTCATAAGGACGGATGCCAGTTACTCCGTTGCCTCCAATTGCCGGCGACATGCCGCGCACTATTAATTGTCGCGATGATCTCAATGAATTGCTAGAGAGGGAGTTTCCTGAAGCGAACGGCTTAATTAGCTCAATCCGTGGCGGGCGAGAGGCTGCTGAGAAACGGCTAAAGAGCATTGACGCGAAACTATATGCTCGCAGTCGCGACCACCTCGGCGGATTCGTCACAGGCTTATCGCCTTACATCCGCCACGGTGTAATTTCCCTGGCAGAAGTGCGCGACACAGTCTTCAAGAGTATTCACAATCGCGACGACGGGGCTAAACTGATCAATGAGCTGGGTTGGCGCGATTTCTGGCAACGAATATGGCAAAACCTTGGTGATGGAATCAACGATGATCAGGAAGAGTTTAAAACTGGTTATGTAAGTGCTAGTTACAGCCGAGAGATTCCGGAAGATGTCCGCTACGGATGCACCGGTTTGGCCTGCATGGATAGTTTTTACAAGCAGCTTGTCAGTATCGGTTGGTTACACAATCACGCCCGTATGTGGATGGCAGCCTGGTTGGTGCACTGGCGACGTGTACACTGGAAGACAGGGGCCGATTGGTTTCTTGAGCATTTGCTTGACGGCGATCCCGCCAGCAATAACCTGAGCTGGCAGTGGGTCGCCAGTACTTTCAGCCATAAGCCCTATTTTTTCAATCGCGACACCCTGGAGCGTTACAGCGGGGGTAGTTTTTGCGAGAACTGTACAAGTGCAACATCTTGTCCGTTTGAGGGCAGCTACGACAGGCTCGGTAGCGATTTATTCCCCTATGCACCCCCAATTCGCAACACACCTGTGCGACGACGAAGCAACCGCAGTAAGTCGACCATAAAAAGTTAAATCCAGGCAGCTAGTAATCTCAATGGAACTGAAACGGCCGATCATTTGGCTTCATGAAGAAGCACTTGGAACAGCTAACCCTGCCTTCAAGAGTTACCCTGAAGCGCCTGGGCTTTTTGTCTTTGATCAAGTCTGGATTGAGATGCAGCGCATTAGTCGCAAACGACTAGGTTTCCTTTACGAATGTTGTTTGGATTTGCCTATCACAATACGCAAAGGAGATGTTGCTGCCGAAGTCCTGGCTTTTGCTGAACGTTGTGGAGCAGATGGAGTTGTCAGCAGCAGAGCCGTTGATCCTCGAATCAAACGGATTGGAGATGCCATTAACCGAGAATGTCCTCTCCGGATGCTTGATGGGGAGACGTTTGTAGAGCTCGCGCATCCGCCTCGCTTGGGACGATTTAGTCACTACTGGCACGATGCCGAACCAGCAATTTGGCAGCATTACGGTGTGCGACATTGATCGTTCGGCAATTACTCAAGTCGCTCGGGTTGCTTTACAAGCTTTGCAAGGCCGGCCAATAAGTGCTTCACTCTCTCTATCAGAGAAAAATAACCGTGCTGAGGATTGCGACTAACGTAGTTGAAATAGCTTGTTTTTATATATTTTTAATGCTCCGATAAAATAGGGTTTTGTTCACGATCGTAATTATGAGAGGTTTTTTCATTGCATTACCGCAGTTTGCGAAGATGGAAAGTTGACCACGACCGGCGAAACCAACACTAAGGGTTAACCGGTTTTTAGTTATATGTGAACTAGAAAGACCGTTTTGTTATTCATTGATTCCTGATTCATTGCCTCAGAACTGACCATACGAACGGTAAAGTACAATCTTTCTTCTTATCGGCTTAGGTGGGCAATCGCAACTTACTGACAACATCACTATCAATGGGGTTAAGAACAACTACCGTGTCAATTAATGCCAATTAGCGCCATCCTGATGAATAGTCGAGATTTACGGACACTGCGATGACTCTCACATCTTCAACAATGTTAGCCCTTGGAACACCAATGCCGACTTTCAGTTTGCGGCGGGTGAGTGGAGAGAAATTTCAATCGACGCAACTGAATCAACAACCGGTATTGCTGATGGTGCTCTGTGCACATTGCCCTTTTGTAAAGCACATCGAACCGGAGCTCACTCGCTTAGATCAAGACTTTGGAACCCAAATCCAGATCATCGGTTTGAGCAGCAACAGCTTAGCCACACATCCCCAAGATGGGCCAGAGCAACTGACGGAGCAAGCTAATAAACATGGCTGGCAATTTCCATACCTTCTGGACACAGAGCACAGTCTTGCAAAATCTCTTCGGGCTGCCTGTACACCTGAATTCTATCTGTTTAGTCCACAAGGCAGCACGACGCAAACTCTTCGTTATCGGGGTCAACTTGATTCCAGTCGACCCGGCAACAACGAACCCCTGACCGGATCCGACTTACGTGCAGCGCTCAATGCCACACTTAGTGGTGAGGCGGTCAACCCCAAACAATTGGCTTCAGTAGGGTGCAATATAAAATGGAACCCTGGTCAAGAACCACAATGGTTCATCTGAAACATTCATAGTTTCCTTATGTACAGACATCACCTTCAAACCTCAATCAAGCAATTATTAATCTGAGTGCTAACTTTATTAGAGGAACAACACCATATAAATATGGCATTAAATAATGAATCAACCAATAAGCCGAAAATACTTTATGTTTTAAACCCTTAACCTTTAGGTGCTATAAACTGCGATAGCAGAGCCTGATATTCCTTAATTTTGACCTGATAAGCCCCTGGAATCGAAATAGGCGATGAAGCAAAGCAGCAACTAGCTTATCTGGTTTCCCCACAACAATAAGAAACCATCAGCACTGTCACTGAGTAAGGCTTCGGTGTTTACAGATATGGATTTAGCTCCATCCTCTTGGTCAGTCTTGATTGGCACCGAAATCAGGTCCAAAAACGGCTAACTTATTAAATGGGCCAATCATTCAGCTATTAGCTCAGACCTACCCCGCCAAGAATTCTGCTATTAAGCAAAGTTGCCGTGTGTGTTGCAAATAAGCAACGCTAACCGCAATGTAATTTATGCATGAGTTTGCCGTGAATGATACGCCAGCTAGTTTCTTACACATCTTTCATTATGATGGGCGAACGCCTTGACACCTTGGTGCAAGCAGCAGCCTCGAACATAGACTAGATTAGCAATCGCAACATCGTCGATTACTGTGCGCTAACAGAAGCTAACGCCTTAGGTTAACCGGTATTAATCAATAACTGTACATAGTTACAGCCGGAACTAGTTAGTAATATGAGCCGTAAATTGGCTTGAGCAGCTTCACTTCTGGTCAAACCTACTATGCGTTAATTAGTTACAATTTCGGCTTAATATCTTAACGGAAGTCGTGGCTCATAGGCGCTAGCCTAAAGTAAACTTCGCAGAAAGGAAGCTAGAGTCAGAATAATTGTCTAGTGTGCAATTATAACGGACTTTCAATTACTTTAATGATAGCCAGGCTATATTTAAAATCTACTTCTCATTATGAAACAGTTATTGAATGAAGTTTTAAAGTCTGTCAATTTTCTATAATTAAGTTTCTCGCAAAGGAAAAATAAGAGCTTGGGGTTACTTACGCTCCGGCTTATCGCATAACTAACACCTTCAACTGGAGATTTATGAAATATGATTAAGATCGAATTGTAGAATAGAGTGTTCTAAATAGAGCTTGTTGCTTTTTATGGTCAACAAGCGGTTGTGGGTAGCCATGACGCTCCAACGCACCAATCTCCCCAGTAAGCAGGTCCTTGGTGTTGACGTGCTTTAGTTCGGGTAACCAGCGACGAATGTAATCGCCCTGAGCATCGAACTTTGCAGCTTGGGTCACAGGATTAAAGATACGCAGCGGTTTGGGATCCATTCCACTGCTCGTACTCCACTGCCAACCGCCGTTGTTAGAAGCTAGGTCTCCATCTACCTCCATCTCCATGAAGGCGCGTTCGCCCCAACGCCAGTCACAAATTAAATCTTTCACCAAGAAAGAAGCGACAATCATTCGACAGCGATTATGCATCCAGCCACTCTGGTTGAGTTGACGCATTGCTGCATCAACAATAGGAACACCAGTCTGGCCCTCTTTCCAAATACTGAACCAATCCGCGTTGTTCTTCCACGGAAACCGACTCCACTGCTCGCGATACGGGCCGTCCGCTAACTGCGGGAAATGAAACAAAGACTGCTGGTAAAACTCGCGCCAACCCAATTCTTGCTCCCACACACCAATTGCCATATGCTGTTGGTGATTACAGATACGACTACGAGCCAGTTGCGCGACGCACCAAGCCTGACGAGGGCTGAGTGTGCCGGCACTCAATGCTGCACTAAGATGAGAGGTGGCGTCGGTGCCCGGGAGATTACGATTTAGCTCATAGTCGGACATGGCATTGTTACCAAAATTGGTAAGCTGCTCCAGTGCCGCTGCCTCGCCAGGACGACACGGACAGATCTCGGCTCCTTGAAACCCATGGTTGTGGCGGATCGCAGTTAGTGGATCTCTAGCCGGGATCAAGTCGGAACTTAGATCAATCAGTCCTGCAGGAGCATCGACCGTTGCAGGCCGATTGGCCTGCACCTTGTTTCGCCAATTGCGAAAGAAAGGACCATAAACGCGGTAAGGATTACCAGTACTAGTTTTGAGCGACTCAGGTGCTACCAATAGCTGATCCCAGCCAACTAGCACCTTGCGCCCATCAGCTTGTAGACTCCTTGCTACCTGCCGATCGCGTTCACGACTGTAAGGCTCTACATCCTTATTCCATACAACAGATTCAGCATCGATCCTTTTGGCCAACTGTGGCACCACTTCCAGCGGATCACCTTCAAGAATTAATAACCGGCTACCGATTGCAAGCCAGCGTTGCTGCAGCTCGACCAGGCTTTCAGTCAAAAACCACAATCGGGCTGGGGCCGTTGGTGGCAAAAATTCGGGTGGGTTAATCAGCGCTGGGTCCAGAACGTATACCCCGGTCACAGCGGGGCTGATGCCAACAGCTTTATGGATGCCAAGGTTGTCAGCTAGACGCAAATCGCGACGATGCCAGAACAGAACGCGAGGGACCGCCATCAAAGACTCAACAATTGTTTCGCCCGGAACCAGGCCGTGACGCTCTTACCGTCTAGCCATTCATCACCAGAAGCCAAAGCGCGATCTAGCTGAGCGGGAGTCATAGTTACCACGGCTAAGTCCTCGTCGTCGTCTCCAGCCGGGGGATTCTCCAAGGGTATGAGATCCCGGGCCAGGAAGCAATGAATTACTTCGTCAGAGTAGCCAGGACAGGGAAGCATTGAGCCCAGACCATCCCAACGTGCTGCGCTGTAGCCCACTTCTTCCCCAAGCTCTCGCTGCATGGACGCAAGCGGATCTTCACCCTCTTCTAGGGTGCCGGCAGGAAACTCAAGTAACCGTGCTTGTACAGCAAAACGATATTGGCGCAATAGGATGACCTGGCCGTCGTCTGTGATTGGCACTGCCAGTGATGCACCAGGATGGCGAATCATGCCAAAGGTGCCCTCCATTGCTATGGGTAACCTGATCCGGTTTCGCTCAAACCGGAGCTTGCGAACAGCTACCGTTTCTACGGTTTCCAACAACTCAAAAGGCTCCGGAGTTGGCAACGGTGCCATGGAATCAACAATATTTTAGATACTTAGCATGGCTAGATCGCTAAACACGTCATCGCCTTTAAGCCGTCCCCCAATCTTCTGAGCATTTCATCGCGGCTAAAAGCGGTTCAAGCACGAAGCTGCGTAGGTGAAGGCGTGGATGAGGGAGTGTTAACCGCATATGCTCAAACCGCAGTTCCCCCCAAAACAACAAATCAAGATCCAATGTTCGAGGTCCCCAAAGTTGTTCTGCGACGCGCTGACGTCCGAATTGGCGCTCCAGACTATGTAAGTTATCCAATAGATTGATAGCCGCCGTCTGAGCGGGCTGACCAAGACAGCCCCGTATCACCACCACGGAGTTCAAATACCGAGGTTGGCTGGGCGGTCCGCCCATAGGAGTTGTATCGAACAGAGGAGACCAGCTAAACCGTAATGGCGCGTCAGCCCACTCTGTTGCTAATGCGATCAACAGTGGACGCACCTCTAGCAGAGTCTGCCGTGGCTCTTTACCCGCATGCGGCAAATTTGCACCCAAGGCAATTGCTAAAGAGGTATCGCTGCAACCAACCATCAGCGAGACTGACACACATGAATAGAATGGAACACTTCTATGTTAGCGAGCGGTCTAATTGCAAAAACGACCGGACAATCCATTCCTTTCCGCTGGCTGCAATTGTTGGCCATGAAACGATCAAGCTGGCGCTCTTACTGGCAGCGGTCGACCCTGGGCTTGGTGGTGTTGTAATTGCTGGAGGGCAGGGTACCGGCAAATCGGTTTTGGCACGAGGGTTACACGCCCTGCTGCCACCGATCAATATCGTCGATATCCAGGGTGGGATAAGCCGCAACCTCGATCCCGAGAATTCTGAGGAATGGGATGCTGCAACGCAACAACGGCTCGCGGGTGGCGTTGTCTCCAAGGTAATTCCAGCGCCTTTTGTGCAAATCCCTTTAGGCATAACCGAAGACCGTCTGATTGGGGCCATTGACGTAGCAGCCTCATTAGCAAATGGCAGCGCGATCTTTCAGCCAGGTCTTCTAGCAGATGCACACCGTGGTGTGCTCTACGTGGACGATTTTAATCTTCTCGATGATGGCATTGTTAACCTGATGCTGGCAGCTGTGAGCAGCGGCCAAAACCACGTTGAGAGAGAGGGCCTCAGCTTAAGCCACCCTTGCAAACCACTTTTGATCGCCACCTATAACCCGGAGGAAGGCACGATTCGCGATCATTTGCTTGACCGCTTTGCTATCGCGCTTTCGGCCAATCAGTTGGTGAACATTAAGCAACGGGTAGAGATCACCAAAGCTGTACTGGCTCACGGCCAGTGCAGCCGCAGTTTTGCTGAAACTTGGAGCAAAGAAACCGACGCTATTGCCACCCAGCTGTTGCTCGCCCGTCAATGGCTGCCAGACGTGCAGATCAACCGTGAACAGATTAAATATCTTGTCACCGAGGCAATTCGCGGGGGAGTGGAAGGACACCGCTCGGATCTCTATGCCGTACGCGTCGCCCGCGCTTATGCCGCCCTCAGTGGGCGTGACCGCGTCGAAGCCAACGATTTACAAGTGGCCGTCGCTCTCGTGATTGCTCCGAGAGCTTCACAGCTGCCGCCGCTGGATCAACAACATACGGAGCCTCCGCCACCCCAAGATCAAAGGCCATCATCGAATCAAGAAAATCGAGAACAACAGGAGAATCCAAACCCGTCATCAGAAGGTTCAAAAGACGGTGATAATCCAGAGGAAGACAACGACCGAAATGATACTGAGGAGGGCGATACCGACGACGATGAGCTGAGGGACCAAGCTTCATCTGTCGTTCCCGAGGAATTCATGCTGAACCCAGAAGCCATCGATGTGGACCCAAATCTTTTGCTGTTTAACGCAGGCACAAGAAAGGCGGTCAATAGCGGCGGCAGTCGTTCCGTAGTGTTAAGTGACAGCCGAGGTCGATATATTAGACCGATGCTACCCCGCGGCCCTGTGCGTCGTATCGCAGTTGATGCGACCCTGCGCGCGGCCGCCCCGTACCAAAAGGTGCGTCGGGAACGTCGGCCTGGTCGCTTGGTGATTGTGGAAAAAGGAGATCTTCGCGCCAAGCTGATGCATCGCACAGCTGGAGCTCTAGTGATTTTTTTGGTGGATGCCAGTGGTTCTATGGCTCTCAACCGCATGCAAAGTGCTAAGGGTGCGGTCATTCGCCTCCTTACTGAGGCCTACAAAAACCGTGATGAAGTAGCGCTGATCACTTTCCGAGGTGAACAAGCTGAAGTGCTGTTGCCACCAACACGCTCGATCACAGCAGCGCGACGACGGTTAGAACTGATGCCTTGCGGCGGCGGCTCACCACTCGCCCATGGGCTTACACAAGCGGCAAAAATCGGTGCCAACTCTCTAGCCACGGGCGATCTAAGCCAAGTGGTGGTGGTTGCCATTACCGACGGTCGTGGCAATGTTCCCCTGAGTGTGTCTCTTGGTCAGCCAAAGCCAGAGGGAGGAGAAAAGCCCCATCTGAAGCAAGAGGTACTGGATCTTGCTGCTCGATATCGTGTGCTTGGTATCAAGCTTTTGGTAATCGACACCGAACGCAAATTCATCGGTAGTGGTATTGGCAAAGATCTCGCAGAGGCTGCTGGCGGTAAATACATTCAACTACCCAAAGTTAGCGATCAAACGATTGCATCGATCGCTATGGATGCAATTAGCACAGTCAGATCGCGATAAGGATCAAGAAACGTGGCGTGATTGTTCTCATTCGCCTGCCTTGACGGAATAGGCCTCTGAGAACATTGCTCCGAGCCCGATAGTCACATTACGAAGACCCTGCATAAATGCTGGATCGGAGGTGAGTTTCTCTACATCACCACCCACAGAATCAATTCTGGCCGTCAGCTGAGCGGCACTGTTGGCCGTTTTACGCAGATTCGATAAGGTCTCTGGGTTGTCCAATGAAGCCGCAATATTGCTTGCATAGGCTGTAGCCAACTGCAAATTGCGCAAAACTGGATCTATCTTCACCGCTTCGGCCTGTAACTGCAGAGTCAATGTCTCGAAGGATTTGGCCATGGCGTCGATTTGTTCAAGTGAGGCGACTGCATTAGGTATCAGTTCCTCGGCCTTGACTTGCAGCAAAAGCTCCTGAAGGGTGTCGGTAACTGTCGCAATGCTGGGCGTCTCACGACCAGCAATGATGGCGCCATCACAAAGTTGCGTCATGAAATTACAAGTTGTGGCCTTGGGCAGTGGAGCATCGTCAAGCAAGGGCTTGCCATGGCTCACTAGCGTCACCTGCGCATCGCCTCCCAGCAATGACGCCGACGCTGCGGTAGCCGCAACAGGCAACGCAAGACGTAGATCCTCTTTAGCAATTGCCAATTCAGCCACCACCTCGTTGGAAGTGACCTTGATCGAACGCACCGCGCCGACTAGGATACCTCGGTAGGTTACCGGAGAGTGCTCTGTCAGTCCGGCAGCATTGTTAAAATGAACGATCACTTTCCACTCGCTTGATCCTAGGCTGATGCCGCGCATCCACATGGCTGTGGCAACGAAACCTACAATTCCGCCGATAATTGTGAACCCCACAATGGCGTCACGAACACTGCGCCGCATAATGATCAATGCTCCGCAGGTTGCATCGGTCCGCACAGGCTACCCGTCCTAAACTGTTCAACGTAGGGGTTGTCAGAATTGCGAAATTCATCCACTGAGCCATCCCACCGAAAGTGTCCTTCGTACAGCATTAGTACACGTTCAGCTGAACGTTCGATTGTGCTGCGCACGTGACTGACAACGACAGAGCAACCCTGAGCCACTGTTGTTGTCTTTACGATTAGATCTTCAATACGTGTGCACGCCATAGGGTCGAGTCCCGCGGTGGGCTCGTCGTAGAGCAAAAGAGGCATCGACTTATCTCCACGTTGGGGGTCATCAATCAGGGCGCGAGCGAAGCTCACTCGCTTTTGCATTCCTCCACTCAATTCACCGGGATAGAGATGTGCCACTTCATAAAGACCTACTGCCTCCAAACAAGCTTCCACTCGCTCACGAATCTCGACATTAGAAAGTTGTCCTTTTGCACGCAGCAAAAAGCCGACATTTTCCTCAACCATGAGTGACGCCAGTAGAGCTGGGCTCTGGAATACCAACCTCACGTCGGGGGGGGTGGTCTGATCCAGTCGAAGATAATCTTGACTCTCCCCGAAAAGACGTAGTTCCCCACTTGTAGGCAACTGCAGTCCAGCTAACAAACGTAAAACCGTCGATTTCCCCGCTCCCGACGGGCCAACTACAGCAAGTCGCTCGCCCGGCTGCATAGTCAAATTGACCCTATTCAGCACTGGCCTTGAACCCCACCGTACGGTGAGGTTCCGCATTTCTACTACGGGTTGGGGCTGAAACACATCACAGGCTAAGGCACTGGCCCATCCTGCCGCGCCTGAAAGAGCTTCGTACAGTTCAGGCAACGACTGAAAGAGCCGCCCTTTGGCGCCCAAGAATCCAACAAGCAGACGAATAACTAAAATGATCCGGCGCCATTGGCAGCAAGAACTAATGGCGCGCTCGCGGCGCGCCGTATGCTGGTTACAACCCGGCCTACTGGTGAAGCGTTGGGTATTTACCTCCGGTTTAGGTTTATTAACGGCCCTATTAGGCGGGGCTATTTGGGCTGACCTGAAACCGATTTATTGGATCCTTGAAACTCTAAGTTGGCTACTGGGCAAACTTACCACCGCTTTATCAAGAAGGGTAACTGGGCCCCTGGTTGTCCTTATCGGCGTTGCCCTCATCCTATTAGGACAAAGCCGCAGTTTCGGTTCGATCAAACAAGCTTTAGTACCCGAGAAAAATACTGTGCTTATTGATGCACTGCGAGCAAAAAACCGGCTGAACCGCGGGCCAAGCATCGTAGCGATTGGCGGAGGAACCGGTTTATCTACGCTGCTGAGTGGATTAAAGCGTTATAGCAGTCGCATCACAGCCATCGTCACTGTGACCGACGATGGCGGTAGCAGCGGCATTTTAAGACGCGAGCTGGGCATCCTACCGCCTGGTGACATTCGAAACTGCTTGGCGGCCCTCTCCACCGAGGAGCCGCTCCTCACACGACTCTTTCAATATCGGTTCTCTTCCGGTAACGGACTTGAAGGACATAGTTTTGGGAATCTATTCCTTTCGGCACTCACAGCCATCACAGGCAATCTTGAAACAGCGATCATCGCTTCAAGTCGGATTCTGGCGGTTCAAGGTCAGGTAGTACCGGCTACTGACATAGACGTCAAATTATGGGCTGAATTGGAGAATGGTCAGTACATTGAGGGTGAAAGCACAATCGGGCATGCTCCCAGCCCGATTGTGCGGATCGGCTGTTTACCAGCTCATCCTCCTGCGTTACCTCGAGCTCTGAAAGCCATAGCTAATGCGGATCTGATCTTATTGGGCCCAGGCAGCCTCTACACCTCACTACTGCCAAACTTGCTTGTGCCAGAACTAGTTTCAGCAATTCAACGCAGTTGCGCACCCCGGCTGTACATATGCAACTTGATGACTCAACCTGGGGAAACAGACGGCCTTGACGTACGAGGTCATCTCCGCGCGATTGAAGCACAACTCACGAGCTTGGGATCAAGCCAACGGCTATTTCATGCTGTTTTGGCGCAAGATGAACTTCCAAATTCCACCATAGTTGAGTCCGGTCAAAGTCGAGGAGCCGAACCGGTGCTATGTGACGCAAATGGCTTAAGACAAGACGGATATGACGTGACCCAGGTATCGCTTCAAAGAGCTGACCCCACATCCGGGCTACAGCATGACCCGCACAGTTTGGCTCTGGCTATTATGCGATTTTATCGAAAACACAAAAAAGAATCATCACAGGTACCACCATAAATTAAAAAGCGGCTCAATATATGCCTAGTGTCTAGCCGAGAAGTGTAGAAATAGGTTGCCAATAGAACCAAATCTCACTTAATTTTTAATCAATAAGCATCTTGCATTTCATAGAAGTCGGGCTGGACATAATCCTTGCGTAATGGCCAGCCTTTCCAATCCTCCGGCATTAACAGGCGCTTAGGATGAGGATGACCTTCAAATTGAATGCCATACATGTCAAATATTTCTCGTTCCTGCCAGTCAGCGCCGCGAAACAGACCGTAAATAGAAGGAACCGATGGAGTACCCTCACGACTGAGGAATACCTTTAATCGTACCTCTCGCAATATTGAACTTTTTCCTGCCATCGTTGACTCTACTTGCTCAGCCATGGCAAGAAAGTGATAAAAACAAACCAGTCGCTCTCCAGGACCTTCATCGTAACCGCCCTGACATTGAAGATAATCAAAACCATGACTTTTGAGAGCGGCAGCGACGATTGGTAATACAGCCGGTTCGACCCCAATCTGCTCTATGCCAATATGATCTGGCTCGAGCACATCGTGATGAAAGTTCTGACTGCTTAGCCATTGGCTCACAGCGCCACATCCTGACGTAGCGACAGTAAGACTGGGATCCTTAGGTGGTTGTTCAGACGGTGAAACCTCACTCATGGTTGAGCTATCTCAGGAGTAGCCTCCGCAACAGCAGCATCGGTCGCCAATGATTGGCCGGCAGAGGATGCAGCCAGAGCCGCTTGTTGAGTTTCAGCACGCAAATAAGTACCAGTCACTTGCGGCTCTACTTGTTTCATTTGATGGAAAATGGTGAAATAGCGGTGCGTTTGCTGATGCTTGTGACGCTCAGCGAGAGATTCATCTCCCACCTTCTTCCTTAGCTTAATCACCGCATCAAAAATAGCCTCTGGACGGGGAGGGCATCCTGGCAGATACAGGTCCACAGGGATTAGCTTGTCAACCCCACGCACCGCTGTCGTGGAGTCGGCACTAAACATGCCACCAGTGATTGTGCAAGCACCCATGGCGATGACATACTTTGGTTCAGGCATCTGCTCGTAGAGACGCACCAAGGCCGGGGCCATTTTCATTGTGACAGTACCAGCGACGATCAGCAAATCTGCCTGACGAGGCGAACTACGCGGCACTAAACCAAATCGGTCGAAATCAAAACGAGATCCAAGAAGGGCTGCGAATTCGATGAAACAGCATGCTGTGCCATAAAGCAAAGGCCAGAGGCTACTAAGCCGGGCCCAGTTATGAAGATCATCTAGGCTAGTAAAGATGACGTTTTCACTTAATTCGCTAGTAACGGCGGGCGTACCAACGGAACCACAACTGGTCTCTCGCAGGTCGCGAATGGCTCTGACTGAAGGGATTTCAGGCATAACAGGCGTAAGTTAACTCCATTCGAGGGCACCTTTGCGCCAGGCGTAGGCAAGGGCTATTAATAGGATGGCGATGAAGATCAATGCTTCGACAAACGCCAAAAGACCTAGGCGATGAAAGGCGACAGCCCAAGGATAGAGGAATACTGTTTCGACATCGAAAATAACGAACACCAAAGCGAACATGTAATAGCGAATGTTGAATTGAATCCATGCGCCGCCGATCGGCTCCATACCGGATTCGTAGGTGAGCCGACGTTCACCGGCACGGCTTTTTGGAGCCAGCAATTTATTAGTGACCAACGCCAGAACCGGAACCGCCGCCGCGACCAGCAAGAACCCCAGAAAAGCGTCGTAACCCGGCAGGGTAAACATGGACACCCCAGTAGACAAGAATAGTCTTGCATTCACTGAAAGGAGTTGTCGCGGATAGAGTTGTTTAAAGCAGCAGTAGAGCGGTGGGAAATGATCTCGAGCCCGTGGAACAGATTGCGTCTGTCGCCAAGGCAGTTGAGGCGCCCGTTGAACCAACTCCTGAGACTGATCCTCGAACCCATCGGTTCGAATGCCGCAGTTGCGGATACGTATACGATCCTGAAGAAGGGGTGAAAAAGATCGGCATCGAGGTTGGTACGGCCTTTATAGATCTCAACCCTTTTAGTTTCCGTTGTCCTGTGTGCCGTAGCAAAGTAGCTGCATTTCGCGATATCGGACCTCGCAGTAAAGCCAGCGGTTTTCAGGAAAACCTCGGCTACGGGCTCGGCGTTAACCGCATGACGCCTGGCCAAAAGAACGTTTTGATCTTTGGAAGTCTTGCCCTGGGCTTTGCTTTCTTTCTCTCTCTCTATTCCCTGCGCTAAACGCACTTGTTATGACCCGATTGTTGTCTTCTGCCATCAATCTCTTCCTGGTGCTGATGCTCGGCGTTGGACTGGGTGGCTGTGTTTCCACAAGGGTACCAACAGCTAGTACTAGCCCCTGGCAAGCCATCGACCTCAAAACACAATCCAATCCCCTTGACATCGCTTTTACAGATCCCAACCACGGTTTTTTGGTGGGCAGCAATCGCATGGTTCAAGAGACCGACGATGGTGGATCGTGTTGGAACGAACGCAGCCTTGATCTGCCTGATGAGGAAAATTTTCGACTCATCAGTATTGACTTCAGCGGACAAGAAGGCTGGATTGCTGGTCAGCCAGGTCTGCTTATGCACAGCACTAACGGTGGCCAGAACTGGACGCGCCTTTTACTCGACACTAAACTGCCTGGCGAGCCATACCTAATCACAGCTCTCGGCAAAAACGCTGCCGAGCTTGCCACGAACGTGGGTGCTGTCTACAAGACCAACAATGGTGGTGAGAGTTGGGAGGCAAAAGTGACTGATGCTGCAGGTGCTGTTCGTGATCTGCGTCGCGGAGATAACGGCGATTACGTGAGTGTGAGCAGCCTTGGCAATTTTTATGCCACCTGGAAACCGGGTGACACCGTTTGGCAGGTTCACCAAAGAGTAAGCAGCCAGCGCCTGCAAAGCATCGGTTATCAACCTGACGGAAACCTTTGGATGGTTGCCCGAGGTGCACAAATCCGTCTCAATAACGAAGACGGCAACTTAGAGAGCTGGGGTAAGGCAATTATCCCAATCACCAACGGTTATGGCTATATGGACATGGCTTGGGATGAGGACAATGGTATTTGGGTTGGCGGTGGCAATGGAACACTTCTGGTGAGCCGTGACGGAGGTGAGAGCTGGGAGACGGATCCAGTTGGGAAGCTCCAGCCCAGCAACTTCACCCGTTTTGTCCTGGACGGCGATCATATGTTTATCCTAGGAGAGCGCGGCAGTCTTCTACGTTGGGCCGGCGACACTGTGTAACCGAAGTCAGAAGTCGGACTCAGAAGTTCGGCATCATCTTCTACTCTCGGAGATGCTTACTGTTGATACACCAAGACCATGGCTGCAGGTTCCACTGGAGAGCGCCCATTCTTCGAAATCATCACCAGCATCCGTTACTGGGTAATACACGCGATAACACTGCCATCAATCTTCTTAGCTGGGTTCCTTTTTGTTTCAACAGGTTTAGCTTATGATGCGTTCGGGACACCTCGACCTGATGCTTACTTCCAAGTCACAGAAAGTAAAGCTCCTGTGGTGAGCCAACGTTACGAAGGTAAGTCTCAACTCGACGTCCGCTTGAAATAGGATCTAGATCATGTCGCAAACTCCAATTTCCACCACACCTCGTAGTTATCCGATTTTCACGGTTCGCTGGCTCGCTCTCCATACGCTTGCAATTCCAACTGTATTTTTTCTCGGTTCTCTTGCCGCCATGCAATTTATTCGCCGCTGACCCCTGAGCCATGGAACGCAACAACAACCCCAACAATCTCCCAGTCGAACTGAATCGCACCAGCCTATATCTAGGACTGCTGTTCGTTTTCGTCACGGGCGTGCTTATGTCCAGTTACTTTTTCAATTGAGGCGTTGAATCATGAGCAGTAAGAAGTCCCTCTATCCCGACGGACGTATTCCCGATCGTCTCCCTGATGGCCGCCCAGCTGTGGCTTGGCGTTCTCGCTGGACCGAAGGTGTTCTTCCGCTGTGGCTTGTCGCCACGGCTGGAGGTATGGCAGTCTTATTTGTTGTAGGCTTATTTTTCTACGGTTCTTACACTGGAGTTGGCTCTGCCTAATTTAAATTCTTACTGAACAAGATTAAAAGGTATTTGGAGTACTAACTACCTAAGTAAGAAGGTTTACATGACTGCTTTGCTGCAACCTAGACCTCATAGAAAGATCTATACCACTCGGCAAAGCGGGCCAAACCAACCTCGATCGGGATCAGAGGTCGAAATCCAACCCATTTTTCCAACGCCCGGGTGTTTGCAGCAGTAGAGGCCACGTCTCCGGGTTGCATAGGGTGAAAGCTTTTTATTGCCTTGCACCCGAAAACTTGCTCCATTACTTCAATAAAATGCAGCAAAGGCGTAGGTCGGTCATTACCAATGTTAAACACCCGATGCGGAGCTAACGCTGTGGCAGGATCGGGGTGGAGAGGGTCAAAGTCAATATTGGTGGTGGCAGGTTTATTACAACAACGCGTTACCCCTTCAACAACATCATCGATGTATGTGAAGTCGCGTTGCATTTTGCCATAGTTAAACACCTTGATGGGTTCACCAGCTAAAATTGCCCGCGCGAAAAGCATCGGGGCAGTGTCCGGGCGACCCCATGGGCCATAAACAGTAAAAAAGCGCAGTCCTGTTGCTGGAAGTCCATAGAGATGACTATAGGTGTGCGCCATTAACTCATTTGCCTTCTTACTGGCTGCATAGAGGCTTATCGGATGGTTAACCGGCTGCAGTTCATCAAACGGTAGGTTACGGTTACCGCCGTAAACCGAGCTGCTGGAGGCGTATACCAGATTACTCACTCCGTGGTATCGGCACCCTTCAAGGAGGTGGCCAAAACCTACAAGATTACTTTGGATATAAGCAGAGGGATTCTCTAGAGAATAGCGCACCCCGGCTTGCGCTGCCAAATTCACCACCACTGAAGGTTTTTCCGCAGAAAATAATGCCATTAAGGCATTACTGTTTTCAAGGGTTATGGAATCAAATCTCCACCTTCTATCAGAATCAATTGACTCAATCTTCCGAAGCCGTGCCTGTTTTAAAGTACGATCGTAATAGCTGTTTAGGTTGTCTAAGCCCACGACTCGGTCACCCTGTTGAAGCAACCTTTGACACAAAGCGGCACCAATAAAGCCAGCGGCGCCAGTAACCAAAACGGTACGTACCATCATCAATCCTCGCCATCGCCAATACGCCACAATTTAAGTCCGGCAGCTCTAACATCTGCCGGCTCGACAACAGCACGCGTGTCAAATACCCATGCCGGTTGTCGCATTAATACAGCAAGACTAGACCAATTTAGATAGCGATAGTTTTGCCATTCCGTGAGTATCAATATGGCATCGGCGCCCTCAACCGTTTCCTCGATCGAAGCGGCTTGACTCCAGCCTCCTGATCCATTCAAGGCTTCTGTTGCGAAAGCTGTTGGCTTTAGTCGCAGATCTCGGCTGATCTGCGCTTCAGCCACCTTGGGGTCGTGAATGGAAAGCTTGGCTCCTTCCTCCAGGAGATCGCGCGCGATTCGAATGGCAGGGGCTTCACGGGTATCGTTGGTATTTGCCTTAAAAGCAAAACCTAAAATTGCTAATCGCTTGCCCGTCACTGTGCCAAACAGTTTCTCAACAACAAGGCAAGCAATGCGATGCTGTTGCCAAATGTTCAGCGTCACTACGCTTTCCCAATAGTTTGCCACTTCAAGAAGACCAAAATGGCGGCATAGATACACCAAGTTCAGGATGTCTTTTTGAAAGCAACTCCCACCAAATCCAGGACCAGCGTTCAGAAACTTGGGACCAATTCGACTATCGGTACCGATTGCTCTCGCTACCTCCCGTACATCAGCACCGCTAGCCTCACAAAACGCTGCGATCGAGTTGATGGAACTTATCCGTTGGGCTAGGAAGGCGTTGGCTGTGAGCTTGGATAGCTCACTACTCCACAAACTAGTGCGCAGTATCTTCTCCGTCGCGATCCAATGACTATAAATCTCAGCCAAGGCGTCAATGGACGAGACATCATCTCCGCCAATCAAAACTCGATCAGGCGATTCTAGGTCATCGATTGCCGTTCCCTCCGCTAAAAATTCAGGGTTGGACAAAACCGCAAAGCTGCGTCGAGGATCCTCTTTTTGAGTTGCCTCTAAAATCGTTTTAATCACAGCCGCTGTACGCACCGGTAAGGTGCTTTTTTCAACAACAATCGTGTGACCCTTTGCCGCCGCCGCCACCTGACGAGCACACGCCTCCACCCAGCGTAAATCGCTAGCTTGACCAGCACCAAGACCTTTTCTTTTCGTGGGGGTATTCACAGAGATGAATACCATATCGGCCGAAGCGATTGACGCGTCTATGGCCGTTGAAAAATGTAAGTTACGACCTCGAGCCCTCGCTACCACGGCATCTAGCCCAGGCTCGTACACAGGCAGCTGGGTTAAATCTGAAGCATTCCAAGCATCAATGCGGGCTTGGTTGACATCTACAACCGTCAATTGAATCGTTGGGCAGCGGTCGGCAATGACCGCCATAGTCGGACCTCCAACATAACCAGCACCAATACAACAGATGCGTTTAATCTTCACTCTCCCGTCTCCTTTTGGAGTGCGAGAAGACTCCGGAAGGAGTCGATGGTCGGTCTTAGGCCTTGCTCTAGTGACACAGTCGGCTCCCAGCCAAGCACTGTCCTCGCGAAGGAAATATCTGGTTGGCGCTGACGAGGATCATCAGATGGCAAAGGCTTTTCGATCAAAGGCAGGTTAGGGGCAATGTGCTGTCGCACCTGATAGGCCAACTCCCTAATTGTAAATTTGTTGGGGTTACCCAAGTTCATCGGTCCAACATATTGACCGCTCATCAACCGAAGTAATCCATCCACCAAATCACTTACATAACAGAATGAACGGCTTTGAGAACCATCTCCATAAATCGTGAGGGGATTTCTGCGTAAAGCTTGAACGATGAAATTGCTCACAACCCGGCCGTCATCGATCAACATTCGCGGCCCGTACGTATTGAAAATGCGAGCAATACGCACCTCAACCGCGTTCATACGCTGATAATCAAAACAGAGGGTTTCGGCAATGCGTTTACCCTCGTCGTAACAGCTACGAAGCCCAATTGGATTTACGCAGCCACAGTAGCTTTCCGGCTGAGGATGAATCTCGGGATTCCCATAAACTTCACTTGTACTAGCCAACAACAAACGAGCGCCCACGCGCCGGGCTAAGCCAAGCATATTGTACGTGCCAATAAAGCTGGTCTTAACCGTCTTAACAGGATTGCACTGGTAATGAATCGGCGAAGCTGGACAAGCCAGATGCCAAATACGATCAACCTCAAGCTTGATAGGTTCAGTTACATCGTGGCGGATTAACTCAAAGCGTGGATGTCCGATCCAATGTTCGATGTTGCACTTACGACCTGTGAAGTAGTTATCAAGACAAATCACTTCTTCGCCGGTCTCCATTAACCGGTCGATTAGATGTGAGCCGAGGAAACCTGCTCCACCGGTAACCAAATGAATCCGCATCAGCGGTTTTGCAATATATCTACGATCGCGGAAATTGCATTTATCGACCGGATAACCTCGTCTCCCTCAACCCGAAGCGGTTTGATTTGGATTTGTCCGCGGTCTACTTCTTTATCTCCCAGGATAAGAGCAAAACGAGCACCACAACGATCTGCCCGTTTAAACTGCTTACTGAAAGTCGCTCCGCTGGAATCCAATTCAACCGTTAATCCCTGCATACGAAGAGCACGGGCAAGAACGAGGGCAGGTTCTGCAGCTCGCTCACCACAGTTCACTACGTAAGCATCCGGTTTCGTTGCTGTAATGAGCCGAGAAGCGCGACCATCTGGGTTGGCTTTGGAGGTTTCCTCGAGAATTAGCAACAAACGTTCCATCCCAAGTGCCCAGCCGATTGCAGGGGTCTCGGCACCGCCTAGTTGACTTACCAGGTGGTCGTAGCGACCCCCACCACACACGGTGGCCTGAGCACCGAGTTGTTTGCTAGTGATTTCGAAGGCAGTGTGGCAGTAGTAATCCAAGCCGCGCACCAATCGAGGATTTAAACGAAATGGGATTCCCAGAGTGATCAGTCCCCGTTGCACAACACTGAAACGCGTACGACTCTCAGAATTCAGGTAGTCGCCTAAGGTTGGCGCCTCTTCCAGCAACGCCCGGGTAGTTTTGTCTTTAGAGTCGAGGATTCGCAAAGGGTTGGTTAGCAAACGCATTCGAGAATCTTTATCCAATTGATCCGATTGCTGCTTTAGCCAAGCCACTAAGGCACAGCGGTAAAGATGACGATCCTCTATTGAACCAAGGCTATTCAATTCCAATTCAAGATCACTCACACCCAGGGAAGTAAGAAGATCCCAGGCCAGAGCAATTACCTCTACATCGGTGCGGGCACTCGCTGCCCCCAGCCACTCGACCCCAATCTGATGAAACTGACGCTGCCGCCCAGCCTGAGGACGCTCGTAGCGGAACATTGGTCCGCCGTACCAGAGCTTTTGTGTGCCCTGACTAATCAACCCATGCTGAAGCGCAGCACGCACAACAGAGGCCGTTCCCTCAGGACGCAATGTACAAGAACGATTCCCACGATCCTGAAAGGTATACATCTCCTTCCCTACTACATCAGTGGATTCACCAATACCACGGCAAAACAGGTCAGTGGTCTCCATTAGTGGTGTTCGAATCTCCTTGAAGCCAGAGTGTTGGAAATGAGTGCGCGCAATCGCTTCCACTACCTGCCAACGTTGCAAAGCCTTAGGAAGCAAGTCCACCATCCCCCTCAGGCTTTGCAGCTGCGTCACAGTGGAGGTTTTGCATCAATCAACCCAGTCTGCCGGGTTAATCAGCCAATGATGCTGCCACTAGCCACTAAATCTAGGAGGGCTAACTGACGAGTGACACAAATATCAAGGTCGTAGGTGCGCTCCACCGTAAGCCGGGCTGCTGCACCAAATGCCTTGGCCCGCTCACGATCATTAAGCAACTCAACCACCGCGGAAGCAAGATCCGTGGAAGAGAAAAAATCTACTAATAAACCGTTCTGACCATGGTGAATTACTTCACGTACAGGTCCGGTATCAGAACCTACCACTGCACAGCCGCATGCCATAGCTTCCAATAGGCTCCAACTCATCACAAATGGGTAAGTAAGATAGACGTGGCAGGCGCTGAGCTGTAGCAGAAGGATGAATTGGTCGTAGGGGAGATGGCCAGTAAAGTGCACGCGTGATGGATCGTAACGTCCTTCAATTTCAGCCAGAAAGAAATCTTTCCACTCACCCTGGGGACAAATCATGCCATAGCTAACATCCTTTGTCTTTCCAACAATTACAATCTGTGCTTCGGGGTAAAGTCTTTGTAGGTTCGGAATGGCCCGCAAAAAAATATGGCAGCCACGGTAGGGCTCTAAACGTCGGCTTACAAAGGTGATAATCGGTTGTCCACTTCTCAATGTTGTACCATCGGGCAGCGTAAGAGGGATAGGTGAGTTATTCGGTATAGCTTTATTTAAATCAACACCATCATGAACAACACTAAATCTATGTCGATAATTTTCGGGAAAGCTACTAAACTGGAAGTGAGTAGGCGATATATTCCAATCTGCCTGCTCAAGCGTGAGTAGCAGGTAAGCATTTTTCATTATTAGTTTTGCCTTAGATTGCCAATCACGTGTATCTTCAAATTCAGAATCAAAGCCAGCATCGAATCCATGCTCATTATAAAAAAACTCTTGGTAGCAAAGCAAAGGAATATTAGGCCAAATTGCTTTCAAAAAAAGTGGCTCACCCCAGCCTGGATGGGCACATATAAGATCAGGAATAAAACCCTTTTTTTTGAGCAGCTCCGCCGCTCGAGCACAACTTTCGGCACGAATCACCTTAGATTCAGTTTCCAAAACCAAAGGGTGTAACCCGTTAGTGTTGCTACGACTTAATCTATAGCGAAAATATTGAAGTTTATTAGAAAGCAAACAATTCTGATCTAGTTGATTTATTCCTAAGGCTATCATTTGATGACTACCCTGCTGAGCTAAATGCTGAACAAGGTGAATATACTGTCCTGGAAAATTTTGATGTACGAAAAGAATTTTCATGTTAAACTCAAATACATTGTAATGATTCCGTTTTGTTTTAAAATCCACCAACCAAAAGCCGCAAATAAGAGACTTTGCGTAGCTTAATATTAGTTGTCATAGGCATACTCATTTTTAGAGGAAGTGTAGAGCTACTCTTCAACTCTAATTATTGTTTTTTAATGTAATGGCAACAGGAAAGTTAGGCTTCTGTCGCTGTCCCTGCTGATTAGGTTTTAAAGCATCAAAACCAATTTTTATCATATTGTTCTCAATGACACCGAAATCAATCGCATAATACAAGTCAGCACTGATATCAACATCCATGCAAGTGAAAAGATTCTTAGGGCATCTGACCAGTGTCTTGATAAATCCAGATTTTATTACTAAGGATTTCTATTTTAATTTTAAGCAAACCAAAAGTCACTACATTTCATAATGGTTTGTGTGAATTGAGGCGTATAACCAAATGCTGTCAACTCTAGATTGAAAACCACTGCATCTACAGGTGACTTAAGCTGTTAGCAGCATGAGATTACTAGGACTTTTGCTAGCTAATCGATGAGATTGACAAGTTTAAATTTGAGCCATCTGCTCGATTTAAAAGAGATATTTAGCAAAGGCTATTTAGCTTTGACTGTATTAGATGATCACGGGTCTTTTCAACCGTTTTATGCTGAGACAAAAATGAAAGCTTAAAGGTAGTACCTACTTTTTCTAATTGTTGATAACGTTCAAGAATTTCCAGTTGAAGAATGAATTTCTTTAATATCTGAACTTCTAGATTATTTATCTTTTTGTATTTTTGTCTGGTTAGTTTTGATATAACCAGTTCACTAAAAAGAACTATAACTGTACTAAGCTTGAAAAGCTATAAATTTATTTATATGCTTATATTAGCTACTTTAAATAAAAATGTATTATTCTTCAAATCATTCATCCAACATTTCTTGACACATTTAATTTAAAATTTTCTAAGCACAAACAGCTAGTAAATAGCACTCTACCCTAATGATTAACCATCAGTTAAGAATCGAAAATAATTCTAAAAGCTTACTAAGTTTGACAACTCAAAATTTTCCTGTTAGAATAAAATAAGCTTGCTTAAAAAGCTAAACAAATAATATTACTAGCATTAAATTCTTCTTCTTAAGCATAGCGTTTAGCTAGATTAGCGAAATCGAATTCACCAGTCTCGATTTTTAGATTCGCTCTCGAGCTAAAAAATAACTCCTAATTCAAAGCAAACTTTCGACCACACAATCGAACTGATTTTTATCGAGAAAATAAGCTTCTACCCTAGTGGCAAATTGTTTGCGAAATAAAGTTTACCAATACAAGACGTCATTTAAGCGATCTAGGGTTTCCTACTCTATTTATTTAGGCTCTTTCAGTAACCATAACGATTACTTAAAACCTCCATATTTATACCGTTTAAGAAAAGCTAAACCAGCTAGACTAGGATCCTTATTAAGGATTTCTACCTCAACAAACGGCTGCACAATAATCATATTTTTGATGAGAACCTTTAAGAAGACCAAAACCTTGGAGCAGGTTGCACCCCTCCCTATGCTCCAATCACTTAGTTAAACTTATCTAGGACTTGTTTTAATATCCACTCAATTAAAAGTAAGGTCACAGAACATTAGAATTATCCTAAACCCGGAGGGTAGCTGTTGAAAGTCGTATCAGAATAAAGGGTATATGGACGATTATTTGAAACTATTTGCAGTGACCAATCGTGTCCTAATTACCGGTGGTGCTGGCTTCATCGGCAGCCACACGGCTCTTGTATTGCTAGAACAGGGCTATGAGCTAGTAATTCTCGATAATTTCGACAACAGTAACCCAAAAGCTCTGGATCGAGTCAAGGATCTTGCAGGATCCAAGGCACTGGAACTTGTGGAGGGAGATGTACGCGACCCTACAGCGGTAAATCGTGCTTTCGACAACTGTGGCTCCGTCGAAGGCGTGATCCACTTTGCTGGTCTCAAAGCCGTGAGCGAATCGGTGACTAACCCACTGCGCTACTGGGATGTCAATGTCAATGGTAGCAGAGTTCTTGCCGCCACGATGGAAAAGCGCAACTTTCGCACACTCGTATTTAGCAGCACTTCTACGGTCTACGGCGAGCCAGAGAATTTTCCCTTACACGAGGAGATGCCGACGGTACCTGTTCATCCCTACGCCCAAACCAAACTAGCAGTTGAACAGATGCTGAATGCGCTTTGTCGTTCGGGCAATTGGCGAATCGCTTGTTTACGCTACTTCAACCCTGTGGGAGCTCACCCCAGTGGTCGCATTGGAGAAGACCCCCTGGGAATTCCTAACAATTTATTCCCCTTTATCACCCAAGTTGCCGCAGGCAGTCGCAAGAAATTAAATGTCTTTGGTAGCGATTATCCAACGCACGACGGAACTGGAGTCCGTGACTATCTACACGTGATGGACCTTGCCGAAGCTCACAGCTCCACCTTAAACCATTTATTAAAGCAAACAAGTCCCCACCAGCTGACTCTGAATATCGGTACCGGCTGCGGATTCAGCGTTCTAGACGTGATACGCGGTTTTGAAGAAGCAACTGGACTTTCAATTCCCTATCAGTTGGTCAGCCGACGCCCTGGAGATGTACCCAAGCTCGAGGCTTGTCCCCAAAAGGCCAAAAACATCTTGGGCTGGTCTGCCACGCGCGATCTTGCACAAATGTGTCGAGACAGCTGGGCCTGGCAACGGGCTAATCCCACGGGGTATCGCGACGTCTTATGAACCCATTGGGCCCCTTACTCCTAGCAGGTGGTGGACATAGCCACACTCTTTTGCTCAAACGCTGGGCCATGACGCCACGGCTACGACCAAAATGCGGAATCGTTCTTGTGAACCGACATCCCACAACGCTCTACTCGAGCATGGTCCCAGGCCTGATCGCTAATATATATTCTCTCGATGAGATAAGCATCGATCTGAGGAATCTATGCGATCGAGCTGGTGTGGCCTTTGTACAAGCTGAGATCACAGGCGCTGATCCCCACCATCGATATTTAAATCTTTACCGTCGTCCAGCGCTTCGTTTTGGATTGTTGAGCCTCGATGTGGGAGCAGTAATCCAAAACATTGATGGACTTTCTGGTTTTCCAATCAGACCACTAGAAACCGCTCTGAGCATCTTATCTCAGCAGGATCCATTGAGCCGAAAACCGTTTCGCGTAGTAGGTGGTGGGTTTGCAGGAGTAGAGGTGGTACTTGCTTTACGCCATCGCTGGCCACACCGACCGTTACATCTGCATACTCGCGTAGGGCAGCTCAACGCCAAGATCCGGGGCGTCCTCCAACGCGCCCGGGTTTGCTGTCTTACGAACCTCAGGAATGCTGACAACACCGGACATTCCACGCTCCTCTGTACAGGCAGTCAAGCCCCGTCTTGGCTTGCTGAAAGTGGTTTCGCGGTGAATAAGGATGGACGCGTTTACACGGATGCTTATTTGCAACTAAAAGATTATCCTAATATTTTCGCCAGTGGCGATTGCGCGGTGGTCGTGTCGCAGCCACGACCAGCTTCTGGTGTATGGGCTGTGAAAGCTGCTAAGCCGCTGGCCCGCAACCTTGAAGCTGCGTACAAAGGTCAAAGCTTGCATCCATGGAAACCACAGCGCCAGGCCCTGCAATTGATCGGAGATCAAAACGGTGCGGCTTGGCTGCAACGGGGCCGTTTGCAAATCGGTCCTTCTCACATGCTCTGGGTTTTAAAGCAAACCATCGATCATGCCTTCATGGCTGGCTTTGCCCGTCCAGCAAACATGAATATGAGAACAGCTGAAGCTATAGCCTGCCGTGGCTGTGCCGCCAAGCTGCCGGCACGTCTCCTAGGTGCAGCGTTGTCACAGGTGGGCCTTGACACACAACCAGAAGACGCGATCGATCTTGGCGGGACACCTGCACTACTGCAAAGTGTTGATGGCTTCCCTGCACTACTGAGTGATCCTTGGCTCAATGCTCGCCTCACCGCCCTTCACGCCTGCTCAGACCTTTGGGCTTGTGGTGCCACTGTTACTAGTGCCATGGCCGTGGTCACGCTGCCATCAATTCACCCCATTGAACAGCAAGAAATGCTGGCTCAAACTTTGGAAGGTATTCAATCGGTCTTGAATGAACAAGGAGCAACGCTAATCGGGGGGCACACCTTGGAATCACGTAGTCCTATCCCCACTCCAACAAGCCTCGGCATACAAGTTGCTCTCAGTGTGAATGGCCAGAGTTCCACACCATGGTCAAAAGGGGGAATTCAAATAGGGGACGCTCTCTTACTCAACCGTGCTCTCGGTACCGGCGTGCTTTTTGCTGCCGCTATGGTCGGCGCTGCTAAGCCTAGAGATATAGAAGCAGCCCTGAGCGTAATGAACAGTAGCCAACATCAACTTATTTCCACTTTGCGGAGGTACGGACCAGCTATTCATGCTTGTACCGATATCACTGGCTTCGGCCTTTTAGGTCATCTTACTGAAATGCTACAGGGAAGCAAACCGTTAACTATTCAACTATGGACCAATCTGATACCAGTACATCAAGGCGCGATGGATCTACTTGAGAAAGGATTTGCCAGCAGCCTTGCACCTTCTAACCGTGAGGCATGGAACTGTCTTAATGGCCCTGTTCAACTAATCCCTGCCTCATCGAGGGCAATGATGAATTTGCTAGTTGATCCCCAGACCTGTGGTCCGCTCCTAGTAGCATGCACAGCAGAAGCCGCAGCAAGTCTTACGGCTGAGTATTCATGGATTCAGATTGGCATTGCAAGGGCCGATCATGTCTAATGGACTCTGAACCATCCTTACGTCAAACAAACTAGTTTGTTTAGCTTACTTTTACATAAGCTGAGTTTATGCTAGAAGGAGAGATTAAACCGACTTAATATAGATTTATCTAGTAAAACCTAAGAGCATCGCCACTAGTAGTACAAGAGTTGGGTTGGTGTAGACGTAATAAAATAGTAAACGAAGATGAAAGGCTTAAGGCAACAAGGTCGCAATAAATAGAGTAGCGGGTGGGTTTCCCGTCGCAGCTCAGGGAGCCAGGAATCAGGAATGGATGAAAGCTTTCTACCAACGCTGTACAGCTCATCACTCCGTATCAATAAATGAGGGCAATTACAACAACCCCTAGGAAGCAGGACTATCTCATCGACTACGACCTAGCAATTCCAATCGAAGACGACGTAACTCAGTCCCCAACCCAGGACCTGACAACCAACCAGCAGCCATAAGATCCTGAGCCGTTTTTGGTGCTCGAAGACGACGCCAACGTCCCCACCAACGGAGCAACGGTTTCCATTGCCGGGGTTTGAGGCACACCATCAAGGCCACTGTCTCTGGCATCCAGTTTTGATCTTCCAGCGCGGCAGTCCAAACCGCAGGCGAGGCATCGACAGACGGCGCGCCTCCAGACGACAACCATTCCTTCAACAGTTTTAACTGCCTTAGCCATTGTTGCTGTTGCCCAGGACAGCACAAACGACGAGCAACAGCCTCGGGAATCGAAGCTGCAGCTAACCAGGCTGGTAGTAGAGGAATCTTAAGACGTTGCGCCCAGCGAAGGCGGCGGGCTCGATCAAGGTCCCCCTGCAGAACCGGATCTAATAAAGACATAGCCTGCCAGTCCTCCAAGAGATCAAGAGCTTCACGCCAGGGCTCCTTTTCTAATAAACGATCTAATTCCATTCGCATACGACTGGCCAACGTTGGTGGAGCGTATTCCGGTGTGTCGTACCAATGCCAAGACCAGGGCCAACGCCGCACAGTGTCGATCACTTGCTGTCGCGCCTCCGGTGCTAACACGAAACCCAATCGAGCTGCGTAGCGAGCCGCACGGACAACCCGGGTTGGGTCATCGGAAACGCTCCTATCACTGAGGAACACTAAGCGACCAGCCGCCAGATCCCGCTGGCCGTGGTACGGATCGATCAAGTTCCCAGAAATCAGATCCTGCGCCATTGCATTAATAGTGAAATCACGACGGACTAGATCAGATTCCAGAGATCCGGGTTTAACTGTTGGATTCTGGCCCGGCATCAAATATGTTTCTCGACGTGCCATAGCAAGATCCAGCGGAAGACCGTCCAGCCGCAAGGCCACCGTTCCAAAGGTCTCATATTCCTGCAATTCTGTGACTCGCTTTACTCCACAACGCTGCGACAATTCGACTGCAAGTCTCAACACATCGCCTTCAACAACCCAATCCCAGTCAGTCTTACCACTTAAGGACCAGCCATAGTGCTGGTGCAGCAATCCATCTCGAACGGCACCACCTACTATCGCCAAGCGTCTTACACCTGCCGCCGCAGCCGCAGCCCGCAACTCAGCCAACACAGCGGGCGGTACACCCATTAGGTTCATCGTATAGCGTGAATGACAATGGCCTGATCATCACGGGTTTCTGACCTTGTCCGCTCTGACTCGTTGCCTGCAAGAGGAAGCCTCAGCGATCGCCACTGCAGCAAAACGACTGAGCAGCGATCAAGTTGAAGCAGCCATCCGTTTGCTCGAGCGTTGTGCCGACCAAAAAGCCAAACTTGTGATTACCGGGGTCGGTAAAAGCGGCATCGTAGCTCGCAAAATTGCTGCCACTTTCTCGTCGATCGGCCTGATGGCATTGTACTTAAATCCCCTCGACGCTTTGCATGGCGATCTAGGCGTTGTGGCACCTGACGACGTCTGCCTAACGCTGTCCAACAGCGGCGAAACTACTGAATTGCTAGAAGTACTGCCTCACCTAAAACGCCGGGGTACCGGCAGAATAGCCATTGTCGGACGAGCTAATTCCTCCCTAGCCCGCGGCAGCAATGTTGTGCTGGAAGCCAGTGTTGACCGCGAAATCTGTCCATTAAATCTAGCCCCAACCGCCAGCACCGCTGTCGCTATGGCTATTGGCGATGCTTTGGCTACGGTGTGGATGGAACGTCGTGGTATCTCTCCAGCTGACTTCGCACTCAATCACCCAGCCGGCTCCCTCGGAAAGCAGCTTACTCTAACAGCCGCTGACCTAATGATTCCGGCTAGTGAATTGCATCCATTGCAACTGCAGACACCCTTGCCGGATGTGATTAGTGGCCTAACTCGGGATGGAATAGGCAGTGGCTGGGTCGAAAATCCAACATCACCAGGCCACCTGGTGGGACTTCTCACTGATGGTGACCTGCGTCGCGCTCTTCAAAATCACAATGCTGAAACCTGGACAACTCTTACAGCCTCAGACTTAATGACAGTCGATCCAATCACAGTGCATAGCGATGTGTTGGTGATAAAGGCTCTTGAACAGATGGAAAACAACCGACGTAAACCTATTTCTGTCCTTCCTGTTGTTGAGCATGACAGACGACTCATGGGGTTACTGCGGCTGCATGATCTTGTGCGAGCAGGCTTGATATGAGAAGGTTGTACTGGTGGAGACTAAGGCAACGCTTAAGCCAGATCAAACTGCTTGTTTTGGACGTAGACGGTGTTCTTACCGATGGGGGACTTTGGTTTGATGCCAGCGGCCAGTTGATCAAACGCTTTGATGCACGTGACGGACTCGGCATTCGTTTGTTACAACAAACAGGTATGGAGATAGCCTTCCTTAGCGGTAGCCACGGGGAAGCAGCCGACCGTAGAGCTCGTCAGCTTGAAATCCAACACTGTTTGCTAGGCATTAAGGATAAGCTGGCTGCCCTAACTGAACTCCAACACCAACTTGGTGTCGGTGTAGCTGAGACAGCTTTCCTAGGCGATGATCTGAATGATTTAGCCGTTCGACCAGTCGTAGGACTGCTACTCGCACCCGCCGACGCGTGCTCAGCAGTTCGGTGTAGGGCCAATGCTGTTCTGCGCAGACAGGGGGGTCACGGTGCCGTTAGGGAACTCGCGGAGGCGATCCTAAAAGCCCGTGGGCGCTGGCAAGGTTTAAAGCGTAACGGTTGGCGTGATTACGATAACTAAATATTGCATTGTGGAGGTTTTTGCTAAGTCTCTAGTGTCCATAGGCAGGTACTGCATCTTGGCTACATACACCCAAGTCAATCGTTAAATAGTATGCCAACCTCAGTTTTCTGAAAGTAAGTACATTTTCGATGTTTTGACTTTCCCCGAAATGCTTACTGACTAAAATTATTCATCTGGCAAAGTCAACGTTTTCTCGTTCGATCGATATAAGAATATGAATAATTAGCGAGCGTGCTGAGACGACTCACAATGCCAGTCTAGCCGCTCAATTGTACACTTTCTTATAAGACCTTTATGGGCATATCATAGATGCCTTTATATACATTTCTACCCCCAAATTTTGGTTTTACTGAGTTCTACAAACGTTCATTCGCAATACACAGCTTAGTAGCACTTTTGCAACACGCCGAAGGTTTCCTTGCGAAGAAACCTCATGAAAGCTAACGGGTCAAAGTCGGCCACACCGGCACGACGGTTTTGCATGACGTAACAGCGGTGCTAGGCCGCTACCTATTTACCTGCCACAACTGCTGTGCACCGGTTTGTAAGCGACACTGATTACGTCGCTGGGCACTAACCGCCAAGCCGTAGCTGATGCAACATCTGTTGAAATCAATCAATCTCAGTCGCCAGGAGTGTCAGACTATCGCCCGAGCTTGCTCTAGCTGTTCCGCAGTATCCACCGATAGAAAGTTTCCCTGCACTTTAAAGGTAGCGATGGTGTGCCCGGCCTCGATGAGGCGAAGTTGCTCAAGTCGTTCCAAACCCTCTAGAGGTGAAACTGGGAGATGATTCCAGTTAACCAGCACGTCCCCTCGGAAGCCATATATGCCGACGTGTCCCCAGAAAGTCGTGTGCAGATACCATTCAGATCGATCCACATTGCGCACGTGGGGAATAGCCGAACGGGAGAAGTAGAGGGCCCTTCCATCGTGGGCCAACAAAACCTTAACCACGTTAGGATCGTGGATAGTTTCAGGCTTCAAACTATAAATAGGGGTTACGACGGCTGTAGTAGGGTCAAGCCGGCGAAGGTTAGTCGCCACATCATCAATAATGTTAGATTCGATAAATGGCTGATCCCCCTGGACGTTGATTATGCCTGTTTGATCAGGAACTGGGCTTGGAGCTCCCCAGGCGGCGGCGATCAGTTTATCAGCGACCGAAGCAATTCTCTCGCTACCGGAGCTGCAGGAGTTGGCAGTCATAAGTACAGGGAATCCCCAGTCTATTGCGTGTTGCCGAAGCTCTTGGCTATCGGTGCAAAGTATCACCGCATCCACCTCGCTCGATTCACGACAATGGTCGAGTACTCTCCTAATCATCGGTTTACCACCGATGTCTGCCAGCAGTTTATTCGGCAGCCGCGACGACTGCAAACGAGCTGGGACAGCCACCAAACATCTTTGAATTGCCATCAATCCCAGAGCTTCATCGCGTCATCACGGGCGCTAAACCATTCCGCAGCCAAGCGACCTCCCATGGTGCGCTGTTTACGAAACCAGGGGCCACCAAGAGTCCAATGCAACATCGGCGTTGGCTCCTCTTGATCTGGAAGGCGCTGCACATCTACCAAATGGTTCCATCCTCCCTTGATGGCCCCGATGTCGTGATCGCCTTCTAACCAATGGAAACGATGCAATTGCAAACCCGTCGCCGTATTCACGTAATCAACTGTAAGGTTGGTGCAGCGGCTGCAATTCAGCAGCATTAAGGAACTCCAATTTTTCTTTGGATAATTGCTCTGCGCTTCACCAAGAAACTTCATAGTCTCACCTGGCACGTACTCATGTTGAACACACATGGCACCGTAACAATCATCTCGCTGATCCCATAAAGCTTTGATATCAGAGCGACAAAGCATATCGCAATCCATGAATAGTGCCCAGCCCCGATATCCCATTAAATAGGGAACAAGAAAGCGCGTGAAAGAAAATGCTGTGCTCTGCTTTGGATCTCGCTCACGATGAAACAACCCTTGATTCACTAGTTGAGGAGCCACCAATGGGGTGATTGCCAGCGGCACGCTGCTGTGCTGATACAGACTATCGATGAGCACATTAGTGGCAGCACGCTCACGTGGGTCATAGCCAATAAAAATCGGAATCGGCTGGTGGACGACGGTCGGCACGGGCCGTTGGTTACTGGAGGAAGATTAAGCTGCTGGACCAAACCGGCCCAAGCAAGTCGTTGCTGTGTACTAATCCCCTGTTCGTCTTAATAACAGACGGTAACCGAACCGCAAGACTCAGGGACAGAAAAACTTTTTAGCAAGCAACGGCCTCCACGCCGGACGCCTGAGCTGGCAAGTCCACCACAGGCATAAGATCGTTTTAAGTGAAAATTACTGCGCAATCCCTGAAGACATTTATTGGGATTCACAAACACGAAGCTGCTCCAACACCCGTACGTACCGTTCTTCTCAAAACTAATGATACTGGGACGACCACTTAAGGGCTAAACCCAAGAGGATACTTGCATCAGACCCAACCCTCGGACCAATAACGAGCCTAGCTGATATAAGAGAGTCAATCATTGATGCCGTTCACCAGCTCGATCGGTGCCAGGCGCGGGTCCAAGATCTTTGACCCCATTCCTACAAACTTGACAGCAATCGAAATCGTTTCTCCACTCCCAAAGGTATGGGTGATCTCGCCGATGCCAAAGCTGGCGTGGGTGACCCTGTCTCCAACAGTCCAATTGCGACTTGGGTCTTGTTCCATTTTACGATGGCACGCGGCATTAGCTAATGCAGTCGATGGTCGATTACGACGGATGTGGGCAAGTCGATTCAGACGGTGCTCGCCCCTTAGGTTTGCTTTACTACCACGCGGAAGATCCCCTTGTATAAGAGCCTCTGGCAGTTCTGAGAGAAATACCGAGGGCATAGCCGCTTCTCGTGTGCTACCCCAAAGACGACGCTCGCTAGCATGGGAAAGAAAAAGACGCTCTTTGGCACGTGTGATTCCCACGTAGCAAAGGCGACGCTCTTCTTCCAATGACGCACGGCTATTCAGCGACTGGTAGCTCGGTAACAGACCTTGCTCCAACCCAACAAGGCAAACCACGGGGAACTCTAACCCTTTACTGCTGTGCAGAGTCATCAGATTAACGCGGCCTGTTTCTGTGTCTTTGTTGTCTACATCGCTGGACAATGCGGCTGACGCCAAAAACCCTTCCAAGTCACTTTCCTGGTTCTCCTCTTGGTACTGCAAGGCAGCATTCACTAGCTCCTGAAGATTTCGTCGGCGTTCCTCGGCCTCGTCAGTCCCTTCCGCAATCAGCTCGCTGACATAACCGCTTTTTTCCATGATCTGTTGCAGCAGCTCTGATAGCGCAGCTGTTTGAACCTGTGCTTTCAAGTCGTTCACCAACTCGCAAAATTGCAGTAGCCTTTTAGCTGAACGCCCACAAAGGAAGCGCACTATTTTTGAATCATTCACAACATCCCAAAGCGAGGTGTCCAACTGGTTTGCAGTATCGGTCAGCCTCTGAATTGTGGTTTTACCAATCCCACGCTTGGGCACGTTAATCACTCGCAGCAAGCTGGCGGTGTCGGCTGGATTTGCCAGCAAACGTAAGTAAGCTAATAAATCCTTAATTTCGCGTCGGTCGTAAAAGCGAAGACCGCCAATAACTACGTAAGGGGTGCCCCAGCGCACTAAGGATTCTTCCATCGCTCTGGACTGAGCATTCCTCCTATAAAGAACTGCCATATCTCCCCAACTCAGATTTGAGTTAGCAGCCTTCACCGCCCGCAGACGATGTACCACAGCTTCGGCTTCGGCAATCTCACTATCATAGCGCGTGAGAGTGATTAGCTCCCCTTTTCCACGGGTGGGACGCAATACCTTATCGATTCGCTCGCTGTTGTTCGAAATCAGAGCATTTGCTGCAGCTAAGATCGTCGCCGTGGAGCGGTAATTCTTCTCTAATTTTACCATTGTACGGGTAGTAGCATCTGGTGCCTGATCGCCGAAATCTTCCTGAAAATCCATCAGGATCGTAAAATCGGCGGCACGAAAGCTGTAAATGCTCTGGTCAGCATCACCAACCACAAATACAGATCGCCCAGCCCAATTGTCATACATCTGCGGCTCCTTGCCATCGGTGACCAACAGTTTGATTAGTTCATACTGCGTACGGTTGGTATCCTGATATTCGTCCACCAGCACGTGACAAAAGCGTTGGTGCCAATAACTACGTACCTGTTGATTCTGCTGCAGCAACTGTACAGATAACAACAATAGATCATCAAAGTCCAGAGCATTATTCGCCGCCAAAGCTTTGCGATACCGGCGATAAACATCGGCAGTGAGTTGGCCGCGCTGGCTCTCTATATTGGCTTCTAGCTGATCTGGTAGCCAACCCTGATTCTTTGCATTACTAATCGCCCAACGTATCTTCTTGGGTTCAAACCGTTTCGGGTCTATTTGCAGCTCCTGAGTTACGATTTCCTTCACCAGGTTTTGCGCATCGGCCTCGTCGTATATCGAAAATTGTTTTGTCCAGGTCAACCCCTCAGTATCCCTGAACTTATCTATATCAAAGCGGAGGATTCGAGCGAACACAGCATGAAACGTCCCGATCCAGAGTTCTTTGGTTACCTCCCAGTGAATTTGAGATTGCAACTGGCTTTGCTGCACCGACGACAAGGTGCTCCAAGTCTGACCAAACCGGCTCTGTGCCAAGAGAATTTCAAGTCGCTCTTTCATCTCGCGCGCGGCTTTATTGGTAAAGGTCACCGCAAGAATCTGAGCCGGATCTACGCCGTGTTTTCCAATGAGATGGGCAATGCGATGCGTTAATGCACGCGTTTTTCCACTACCTGCACCAGCAGCCACCAGTAAAGGTCCGTAGTGATGATTCACCACCCGACGCTGGGTATCGCTAAGGCCCGCCAAAAAACTCATAACCGGAACGTTAGATCAAGAAAACAGCATGCGATACGTCGTCACATCAGATGCGTTAGATTCTGGAATGAATGACTTCACTCCGGAGAATATCCAACACAAGAGTTGAACAAATCCATACCCCAAAGCTAATGTAACGCAAAACGACAATAAAAACCTCAGCAAAAAGTATATCTAAATTAAATAGTAATATGAAATATTTATTAGCAATATAATGCTAAATATCCAACTTTAACATTAAGCTAAGCAAAAGTTCGTAAAATTGTGTCATAATAATACTGACACTAATTATGCAAAGATTTAACGATCGAAACCTTGGTGTCAATATGAGCATTTTTATATCAATAGATAATCGGCTTTCAATAAATCACGTGCATCATCCGCGATTTCATAATCACTAAATTATGGATTTAAATAATTATCAGGAGTAAGCTATCCCAACTATCAGCGACTTCAGATCGTGGCGCGACAAGTTCAACTGGATAACATCACGTTCGCCAACGATCTTCCCTTTGTTCTACTGGGAGGGGTGAATGTCTTAGAAAATCTGGATTTCACCCTACACTGCGCGAGTCATTACAAAATTGTTTGCGAACGTCTTGGTATTCCCCTAGTTTTTAAGGCATCTTACGACAAGGCTAATCGATCCTCAGTTCATTCTTTTCGAGGCCCTGGCCTAAGACAAGGACTCAGCATTCTTCAAGCTGTCAAAAACACTCACAATATCTTAGTGATTACGGACGTTCATACCCCAGAAGAAGCCGTCGCTGCCGCTGAGGTAGCTGACATCATTCAGCTACCAGCATTCCTCGGTCGTCAAACCGATCTAATCGCAGCAATGGCACAAACTGGAGCCGTCATTCATATAAAAAAACCACAGTTCCTCAGCCCGGAACAAATGGCCAACGTCGTAGAAAAATTTCGAGAGTATGGAAATGATCAGTTGTTGCTATGTGAGCGGGGCAGCAACTTTGGCTATGACGGTCTGATTGTAGATATGCTGGGCTTCGGGGTCATGAAACGAACCTGCTATGACCTGCCTCTCACTTTTGATGTAACCCATGCTCTTCAGTGCAGAGAACCTGGTGGCGTTGCCTCTAGCGGTCGCCGTTCTCAAGTTCTCGATTTGGCCCGGGCTGGACTTGCAGTGGGACTTGCAGGGTTGTTTCTCGAAGCACATCCTGATCCCGATAAAGCACGTTGTGATGGTCCAAGCGCCCTGCCGCTGAGTCTATTGGAGCCATTCTTAAGCCAACTAAAAGCCATTGACGACCTAGTGAAAGCACAACCTAGGTTAGATATTTACTAAATATTGAGTCAAGTATTTGCTAATAGCTGCACTGAATGTTTTGCTTTAGCAGCCTGTTATGAATTAGTGGTTAACACTTGAGGAATGCCGAAGAAAGCTCAAATCTTTATGGTAAAGTGTGTTGTTGGCTTGAGATCCATGTTGTTAGCAAGAACACTCTTTGAAATATCAAAAGTCGTATCGATAAAGAATGAGTTCACGTTTAATTCTAATTAGTGATTACGATAAATTTCAATGCTAAGCGCCATCTTTATGACCTAAACCGTCATGAAAGCAGAAACGAATGGACGTTTAGAAACGCTGAATAGCCGCAAGCAATTCAGGTGTCTTAAGCGTGAGTGAGTGCTGCAACACTTGCGACTTAGGTGACGTAGAGATGAGTTGTTGCAATACACCCACAAAGCGACGGTAGTTCTCATCTGGAGCGCTGACTCAGTAACGCGTGTGATGCACGGCACGCTTCAAGCGATCCAGGTCACCTTTTAGCAGATCTGTGCGCTCCAGGAGGCTGTGCGCAGCAGCAGAATTTCTTCGATCAGTTGATCCTGCTTACAAAGCAGGGCTAAATGTATCACCACAGCCCAGATAGACACTAACCGCTTTATCGGTTTTCACGGTTTCGCCGCTTACAGCCCACCGTGGCGGGATCTATTTGCAGCTGTGTGGCCTCTGGCATTAGTTGCTTGACGAGCAGCAATGCTGTCTTAACGTCTGCCACACGAATCAAAATTTATCCTAAGGCAACTCCAGCATAGGTACGTTGATCCGCTTCCAGTATCTTACAATAAAACAAGTCGGTAAACAATTTCTTTTGCTGATTTATATCTCGTGGTCGTAGGTTTCGCTGAAACAGCAACCGTTCAATTAAGTCTCGACGTGGTTTAAGGCGGAGCTGTTCTAATGCTTGTAACAAGATAGAACAGTTCGTTGTCTCCAAAGCAAGCCAAAAGTCTCGTTTAGCTAAATCACTCCGCGATGATAGTTGTAGTATCCACATTAATAGTGGCGGCCAAGCCCAAAATGGGCGAATCAAATACCAAGCCCATTGATGCATTAACTTTAAAGGAAAGCGACCCCGAATGTCGTTGGAAAGCAGACCTATGGGCATGCGCATCACGAATTTTTCAGGAAGGCTGAAGAACAATCCCCAATAGATTCGACGACTTAACCGCCGGGCTTCGTCGTCTACCTGCAGAGATGGGCCGGGGATTGTGGAATGCTGCACTTGCAGCTCACCGGTAATGGGATCAGCCCTATACATGCTGCCCACCCGTTGACCACTCCAAGGGTGATTAGCGGCTAGCGTTCAATTAGCAATTGCTGTAGCACGTTTTAGCGAACGAGACTCAGCCTGCCCCATCGCCGTTTGCGGTGCCCCATTAGGAGCCTGGACTCCAAATTTAACGGAAGGGGAAATCGTCCCAAGGGCGCTAGCCGGCAATCGACGTATAAGAACGCCCTGTGCCTCTATACGGGAACGAAAGTCTTTGTCATAAAGCCATAGCCCAGCAACACCTCGTTGAATCCCCCGACCTGGTCTATGCCTATAAGGTGACGGTCGAGCAGCCATTGGCTAGCGCGCTTATTGGGTCCACTGCAGAATGCCGCCAATGCTCCCGCTTCAGCAAGATCATCTGGCGTAGGCATGGCTTCTGGCCAACAATTTGCATCCAGCTTCAGCAGTTGACTTCTCCGCGCCAGTTGTAATGCTAAGCTGTAAGCCCGACAAGGCTGCCATTGGCGTTTGCCCTTCACCCGCACCAAGCGAATCCGAGGGTTCACTGGTAGTTCAGCTCGATTTAAGGGCTTATCACTGCTCCAATCCAGAATTAGATGCTCATTATGATGGCTCTAGCCAGCGACGTATTTTGCCGATATCAAAAGATGGGATCGCCGGTTCATGCAAACCGCCACGATGCTGAGCGATTCGGTCATTGCTGAGAGGCTCCCTGTCGAGCAACGCGATGAAGGAATGCACTGACGGCAGCCAAATGGTGGTCAACAGTAAAATTTGAACTAATCCGCTCGCGTCCAGCCGCACCGAGCTTATCCGCTAACTGGGGATCGTATGTCAGTCGAGCCATTGCATTGGCCATACCCTGCACATCACCCTCGTCTACTAAAAAACCGGTTGCGCCATGAACTACTACTTCTGGGATACCGGCATGGCGCGTGGCTACTACAGGCAAACCACTCAACTGGGCCTCCAACACGGCCACAGGGCTCCCTTCACTATCACCGTCGGACGCCACTAATGAATGCTGCACGAAGCCGCGTACTTGACGCATTAATGACGCAACCTTTCGAGGTGGTAGCACTCCGGTAAAATGCACTCGGCAGGTTAAGGCTTTGCTCATTACGATGTGTTTGGCCTCGTTCAACATCGGACCATCCCCTACCATTATCAAGTGGCACGTGGATGCCAATGAGCCCGGAAGCTGATTTAGTAGGCACTCAAACGCTGCCAAGGTGAGTAGAGGACCCTTTTTCGGAACAAAGCGGCCCACAGCTAAAAAAATCGGCGGTGCCGTTTTAGGTGATGAACCATAAAAACAAGTTGTATCGGCTCCAGAAGGACTGATCAATACCCTGTTGGCTGGAGCACCGAGGGCCTGCAGGGTGGTTCGCATCAGGGTGCTTTTGACAATGACAGCTGATGCAACCTTCATAAGTTGACGGTATCTTTCCTTGAGGCGGTGAAATTTCGATTCTGACGATGCATCCGATCCGCGAAAATGCACCACCAGCGGTACACCACTCCAAGAGGCGACATGCATTACACGAACAGCATGAAAACCAAACTCCGCTAAAACAACATCGGGGTGATGACGCCGCACGATCAGTACAGCCACCAGTGCAGCAGGCCAGGACGCGAACCTCAGCCAACCCAACTGAGTCAGTACCTTGCTAATGAACACTGCAAGTCCGTAGAGACATCGCAACGGCTGCATGAGCGGGTGCTCATCACCAAAGTACGCATGAATCTGAAAAGGTAGACCACGCAAATTAGCGCGAATAAAAGTCTCCGATGCTGCCCGTCGCGTTGGAGCTAACACAAGTAGCGTTAGTTGATTCTTCATTGCACTATCAACACAGCATTCGAAACGAGTCCCGGCATATGCAAATTTTGAGCTTGTAGATAATCCCGGGTCGTTTGCCACAACTGATGCTGTAACACATAGATTCAACCAAACACCGTTCCATCCTCCTTAAGAATAACTATCAAACAGGAAGCCGATGCACGACAAATCCCAAAAGATCTTGCGAGACATACGGCCACGCATTCCACAAACAAGGTATCTAGTGTCTGCTTCGGTGCCTTACGGCTCACAGATTTTTGAGTCTGATCAAGCTTAGAGACCAAGCATAACAAATGCAAATCAGATCAGCGAACAATCTCAAAAATCTAGACTTAGTTCTTTGCTAGAGTTGATCCATAGCTTGTAAGAAGCGCATACGCAACTTTGATTCGGAATAGCGCTCACGAACCTGGCAAGCGGCATCTGCTAAGGCCTGGCAACGCTCTTGATCCATGAGTAAACCAGCCAAGGTTTCAGTCCATTTGTTCGCCCGAGCATGACGTGGCAGCAGCATGCCATTTCGCTTATGCTCAATCAAATCGGCCGGCCCATGAGGGCAATCTGAAGCGACGCAGACGCATCCGGTCGCCATTGCCTCAAGCAAGACATTTGGAAAACCTTCGTAGCGAGATGGTAATGTGAATACGCTGCAACGTTGATACCAATCCGCGATATTTCCTAAACGACCTGGTAAATGTAGACGACCAGCCGCATCAGGAGATTGACGCACAAGATTCATCAACTCTTGCTGTTGATCTACGCCGCAGTAAGGCTCAGCATCCAAACCCAAGATTACCAGTTGCAGATCGAGAAAGCTATTTGTTAATGGAACAAAAGCGTGTACTAAGAGATCAAATCCTTTTTGGTAAAGCTTCGTGCCCGCAGCTAAAATGACCCTGGCATTATGGGAAACGCCACGGCTTGCCAGCCAACGGTTGGGCTCCACCTCAGGGCTAAAGCGCTGCAATGGCCACTGTAGGGGATTGGGCATCAACAGCTGAGGTCGTGCGGACAACCGACGTTCTAACCATTCACCAGTTGCACGAGTCTGAACAAGATGGAGCGCAGCCCAAGCGTAAATGAAATGCCTTAAAACCGCCCAAGGTAGAGCTACGCGCTTTAGTGGCGGGTAATTGCGCTCGGATATGATGCAAGGAATCTTAAGCGGCCGAGCTGCTAAAAGAAGTTTCACCGATGGCTTGGTAGTTATTCCCACCGCTACGCTGATCCTCTGGGTGCGTAGCCAGCGACGTAGCCAAACCACTCGCCAAAGAAATCCCCAACGCCCAAGACACTTCAACCAAACTGGCTCTTTAGGTTCAGTCATCCGTTGGACACCACTCGGAATTGGATAAAAATCGATGTTTAAACTTTGACGGGTTAGAACGATTGGAGCCCATCCAGATTCAACGCACCAACGCGCCAAGGTAAGCGTGATCCGCTCGGCGCCACCGGTGCGCAGCGAATCAATGTAAAAAACAACTCTCTTTTTCACTAGTATCTCAACACATGTTTAGGTCTGAGCCCGTTGTTAAGCTCGGTAGAAGAATACCAAGGAAAAAACTGAGACAATCAGCTGCCTGATGGCTGTTTTATTGATTTGGTAGACAAGAGAAAAAGAGTATATTTAAGAAAGCTTATCGACTACAAATCATTGACCTTTTTAAATCCGTCTCGATATCTGATAATATTCGCATTATCTTGGTTACGAAAGCTAAATAATTTCCTTGAATAAAGCCTGAGCTGCGGTATAAGCGTTGATAGTGTAAGGCTTGACGCTCTAATTGTTGATTTAGCCTATATAAACGACTCGAATCTTAATTTTTCCAGGTGAAGATAGTGTCGATTGAAAGTGCACACATCAAATCTCGCATCATGTCATATGAAGTCTCTCGGTCAAGTTTTACTAGGTCCAATTAATCTATAAACATGGATACACGTTCTCCGATGGATGTCAACCATCCCAACTCTCTAGTCGTAAATAAAGCTCCAGCAAGATCGAGTAGCAGGAGACCAGTTGCTTAGCCAGGATACGAAGCCGTCTGATCTAGGGCAATTATTACCTGGTGCGTCCGTTTTGAATTTCGAGTTTGAAACACCTGACGCTCTAAAACGATCTGGCTGTGGTGGCTGTCCGCCAATGGCAATGCTGCACAATGACTAACAGCCTCAAATAAATCAATCCGATCATCCAGATCGATAGGTTTCTTTGCATCACGATTAAACAGAGATTTATGCGAAACAGTGACTGTGCTGCGCTATCTCTAAAGTTCAAAGAACAGTAAAATAGCTTCTTTCCAACGTTCTAACCTTACTTCGCTATACACCAACCGCTCGAGCAAACATGTGTAACGTCTTCGCCACATTATCAGTAATAGTTAGTTGATCGGCTAACGCAAGGAGGAAGACTGTAAGGTGTTGAATCAGACTGTTGAGTAAACAAACGAATGCAGTTTCAGATGGTCTAAAACCTGCCCGATAGCCTACTGATCCGGAAGCAGCCCAAGCTGGGTCAACAACTTCAGTATGCGCCGGCTGCGTTGGTCATAGGTATGCTCAGAAGCCCGTTGCAGACGCATTGTGTGCGATGGTCCCTCTCCCGCTAGAGCCTGGCGGATTGCTACTTCAAACTCCTTAGCGGATGGGGCACAAAGTAAGGCCACATCAGCATGTGGCTGTAGGGAAGGAATCGCTGTTGCAACTGTGGGGCATCCGGAAGCTAAATATTCGAAAAACTTCATTGGAAACATTTGCTGCGTATAACTATTCAGACGTAGAGGAAGCAGAGCTACGTCGCTATGGGCCAACCATGATGGCAATTCCCTATATGGTTTTGCACCTATTACATACGCATTGGGCAAAGTAAGAATTCTGGATAAGTCCGTCGAAGGGTCGCACTCCACAACAGGGCCCACTAACACATAAGACCATTGTGGGGTATTACGGATCAGAGTCTCAAGCATTACAAGATCAAGCTTATAAGCATCGAGCGCACCCGTGAACAACAGCCTGGGTTGACGTATGTTTGCAAGATCTCCCGGGCAGAGAAGATTGGACTCTGAAGCTTGACCGAAATGCTTGGCATCCGCTACATTACCAAAAAAGTAGGTATGTGGATTTAGCAGCTCCAGCTTCTGTTGCAATTTTGGTGCTGTGGTTAATACGAGGTTCACCGCAACGCACAAATTTCTTTCGCCGTGCTCAATCAGTGCTGACGGCATCCCCGGCTGATCTTGAATACTGTCTACGCAATGATATATCGAGCCACTGAAATCACTAATGTCTATATATAATTGTGTCAGCGGGTTATAAGTCCAAAGCAGAGGATTACAGAAGCCAAGCCAACGCAATGTCAATGACAAGCCCGTACGCAATAGTCGACGATTCAGAGTTATGGCAAATCCCTGTGTCCCTCCGGGTAAAACTGGCGGAGACCAAATCCAAAGATTACTTTGCACCTGACGAGGTGGATGCAGCATTCCCCAAAACCGACGGAAAATTCTGAGGCCATCTGCAGAAGTTGCCCGGGGAAGCCGTAAACCTAGGGATTCAACATAAAGAACTCGATGGCCATTTGCCACCAAACTGAGTGATGTGTGTTGCTTATTAGTCCAAAGCAAGTGATCCCAATCAGCTGTTGCGATAACAACAAAATCAGCCATGACTATCAGATGTCTTCTAACTGCGTCATTTCACGGAAAGATTCTGAAGATGCGTATAACATGGTGAAATCTCCAGAAGCTTTAATAGACCCATATTCAATCTCGTAAATTCGATCGCATTTACGAACTGTCGATAGACGATGAGCAATTACAATAATTGTGCATCTATGCCCTACTAAGTCTAAAGCTTGCATAACATCATGCTCAGTTTTGCTATCAAGTGCACTAGTTGCTTCGTCCAAGATAAGAACTTTTGCGCCTCTATATAAGGCACGAGCTAAAGAAAGTCTTTGACGTTGACCACCTGATAATTTAATTCCATTCTCACCGATCATAGTTAACAAACTGTATGGCATTCTGCTAATTACATCATCAAGCTGCGCAACTTTTAAGGCAGCCCAGATTTGAGCATCATCGATATTTTTAGGATCAATACCAAAGGCTATATTTTCACGAATACTAGTGTCTAGCAAGCAGATATCTTGTGGAACAAGTGCACAATTTGCCTGCCAAGCCGGCAAGTCCTGAGGTTTTAAGGGAATACCATCTAAGCAAAGATTCCCAGAAGTGGGATGATATAAACCTAATAAAAGGTGGACTAATGTGGTCTTACCACTTCCAGTACGTCCCACCAATGCAATGCGAGATCCAACAGGAATTTTAAGATTTACATTAGACAGAACATCTTGTTCCCTTCTAGAGTAGCTAAAACTTGCCTGCTTAAGCTGAATAAACTGACGAGGCATAATACTAGAAACAGTAGAGACACTAGAGGAGGTCAAGCACATCCTTTCGGGCTTTAGTGTTAAAAGTTCAAGGGCATCTTCAATTTCTGACAATCCACTACGCAATTTATTGATATTACGGAATGTGTTTTGCAATGGAGCAGAAATCCTAAACAGCGTGCTGAGTACGGCTATCAAAGTAGGAATTACTTGACGAATCTCATCTACATCTCCATTAATAACAGATGGACCGAGACCAATAATAAATAAAATTGTAACTCCTGCTGGCTCAATTACATAACGTGGAACATCAGGAAGCAACTTAGCAAGTTGATCATAACGCTTCGCAATCACACCGTTATGAGCAAGATGATCGATAAAAAATTGATCGGCAGAATATAACTGAATATCGCGCATTGAGCGCAAAGACTCCATTAACCATAAATTAATCTGCCGCGAATAGTAAACTCGTTGCTTTGCGATAAATCGAAGATAAGGAATAATTAGCCTTGAAGATAAGGTATAAGCTATTAACATCAAGCTAAGCATCGCGAAAGCAGGTATGCCAAGAACAAGCACAACGCCTACCAACATTACAAATATTGGCAATGCATTGCCTGCAATTATAATCATTGGGTTAACCACAGATGTAGATACTTTATTTAAAATTCTATTAAAGGTTTCTGATAAATTAGCTGTTCGATGCTGAGTAAAAAATGCATAGTTTTGCAACATCAAATTTCGATAGACTTTACTGACAAGATCATTCCAAATTTCAGCGCTTAACATGCTTTGAAGATAAGCTGCCCCAAAACGGATACCTGATGTAACCCAAAAGGTAACAACCAACAAACTTAATAACCATCTAGCCTGATCGAAGATGTCGCCGTCAAAGACACGAATGCCTGAAGTGTGATCGATCAGTTTTGCTCCCGACATCAGTCCGACTAGGCGTGCGAGCAAAGCCACCAAGAAAATATCCGTCAAGCCTTGTAGGAACGAGACCAGAAGAACAATAATTAAGAATCGAATACGCCTAGAAGGCAGTTCTTTTAGCAGCCGCCTAAGGCCTATCCAGGTCTGACTTCGAACAGGCATGCCAGAAGTTGACGATTATAGAACGCCGACATAACACCAGCCTGTCTTACTAGGAATCTAAGTTAATTAATGCTCAACATTTACTAGACTAGAGGCCAGTCGGGCAACCGATCGGCCGCTTCGGCAAAGACGCATCAGCCTCTGACCCCATACTAATTGCCAAGTTGCGCGGCTGGTCAATAACGCACCTGGTGCTTCGTCAAAGGAGTCGAGATGCTGAAGAACTTCTCGCCAGCATTCTAGCAACCATGTCTCCGTATAGGGAGTCAACCAAGTTTTTAACTGATCGACCTGTGGGCGCCATTGTGACGGCGTTTGCGCTGCCCGTGAGATGCGTTGAACATCAAACCCAAGACGACCGCAACCGATCTGATGCATGCCGCGACACGGATCACCATGGTCTGCAAGAGCGTGATTTAAACTGCTGAACACCACACAGCCGCAGGCGAGAGCCTCCAAAGGAGGTAAGCCAAATCCTTCGGTTATACCCCTACCTCGCCAATAGTCTGCGGAGTCGTAGAGGTAGACGGTTGATTTATTAAATAGATCAATGAGATCTTCCACCCAGCCGCTCTGAACCTCAACTGTTAAACCGAAACGTCGCAATGCTGGCACCAACTTGTTTGTCACATAGGGACTGCTCTTACGCGCTTGTACCAGAACATCAATGGGGCGTTTTGCCTTACTCTTCAGCGCACCTCGTTTTAGCCAAGCATCATCAAGTGCGTTTGGTACCAAGCTGAGAGGGTTACGCGGTGCCCGTGATCCCCAGTAACCAAGCGTATTCCTGCTGACAGCCAACACTGGAATGCCGGAAGGGAGGTTAAAACCGTACCCACTACTATGAGCATGATAAGCCACTCGATGGCCGCGTAGGCGTTTTATCAGAGCAGGGACGTCAAATCCCCAACTGACAATCCAGAGAATACTTCGGTCAGGTCTCTCCGACTTGAGATAATCATTGAGAAAAGCTACATCGGTTTGGCGTTGCCTATATGTGACCACCTCCGTCGGACACAAACTTACCAGTAAACGGGCCGTTTGTAATTCAACTATCAATCCACCACACTTAAACCGACCACCTGTACCAGGTACCAAAAAGCGGATCAGTCTGGTAGGCACAGATCAGGCAACAGTTGCAGCCTCTGTACTACCAGCCCGTTGACGGCGGGTTAAAAAACCAAATAGGACCTTGCCTATAGCTGCCACGAGGTTGCCTTCTAGCTCTTGAAACATCCTCATATTAAGGCGAAAGGCATAATTAGCCTCCTCAAGGATGCGATCAGCCGTGGCTTGATCAATTGGTAGCTGGTCCATTGCGGAACGGTAACTTGCCTTGAACGCTTTTTCATCAGTGATGTCATTGAAGACATAAAAGCGAAGACCATCATCACCACTCATGTTCATGGCTTTCTGGGCAATACTCTTGAGGATTTGGCCACCGGACAAATCCCCCATGTAGCGGGTGTAATGGTGTCCTACTAACAATTCGGGAGAGTCTCTAGCCACAGTACGAATCCTCTCCACATAAGTGACGGCTGACTGAGATGGCTGGATCTCTTCTTTCCAACCTTCGCCGAAGTAAAAAGCAAGATCCTGCTCAAGGGACTCGAGGCGATTTAGCTCCTTTTTGCCAATAGGACCCACTACCGGATGCTTGGAGAGTTTGTTCACCTCCTCTTCCATCGCTTCATAAACGAAATAAAGATCGGCGACGAGCTTGCGGTAGCTGGCTTTATCGACGACACCCTTGAGAAAGCAGCTCACAAAGCCGGTATTCTCAGCCATGGTATGAGCTTTCTTGGTTCCCTCTCGAAGTTGAGTAGCCAAAGCGACAGACATCGTTGCTATTAAATCATCCGTTCTTCGAACCTATAAGGAGTTTTGGTGTATGAGTCCAGAGCGTTGCGAAGGGTTACGGCATTTGATCTGCATGAACGTCTGAATCAAACAAATAGAACAAATCGCGACAAATTTGACGCAGTTGCTTCACCTGGGCTGGTTGGGGGAGATGTGCTCCTTCTGGCTGCCAGTCTCCCACTGTGACCAAGCGCCAACGCTCTCCATCGTAAGTCATCCCATGTATCAAGACACCGAGCAATTGCAAACCATCGTTACTGGCTATGGATTGCAGACGAAGTTGCAACAGCAAGCTGCGGCACTGCAGCCGCGGATCCCATCCAGGAAAGTGAAAGGATAGATCGAGAGATTCGGGTTCACTCCACTGACGGGTCTGGGCGTCGTCTCGCCAAGGTCGAAGATTCGGCTTTGCTTGTGGGAAATAGCGGCGCACCAACGTAACCGTGGAGGCCACAACTTGCATCTGCGCAACACTCCGCACAGACTCGCCTGCGTTCACGACACTCAATCTGCTACTCCCTATAATGCAGGCATTGGCAAGGGAACACCATCGCACCCGCGCCAAGCATATTTGGCGTTGTATGACCCAAAGTTTAAAATTCTGATTCGTTCTCGGTACAACCCCGAGGGAGGTTTCGTCTTAACCTTGTTAAGCACTCTCACGGCTTTACTTAGATCAGTGTCGAGCAGATAAAGCGAGATCTAAACACCAGCTTAAGCTACTGGTATCTAACGCAACTATACAGTCGAGGTATTTTCACGGGCACCACAGCGTTATGGGCATGCCAGCATCACGGGTTCAACAGCTACCGTTTGGGTGTGATCATGAAGTAACGTTAGTTTGTTAAACACTTTTAACTCTGTCTCGTTAATTCAGTGGTAATAAGAGATAGCTTTGATCAGCGATAAAAATTTGAAGATTTAGAAATATAAAGTAAATTATAACGACTTGCTAAACCAAGCTTCAAACTACGTCTAAATGTTAACAACTTTACAATTAAAATTCGAATAAAAATAAGTAATATAAATTTATAATCATAGGGTCTTTGACTTGATGCTTAAAAGTCTATAATTGTCTGGTGTCAATTTCAAGATATTCTGGTAATAATAGATCCATATAAGAAATTAATATCCTTGCCTTTTATATCAAAAAAGCGTAACCGATATTCTTAGCAAGAATATCAACACCAATGGTAACTACTCATAGTAGTGTCACAATAATTAATTCGATATATTAGTTTAATTAATATTAGATTACACAGTAAAATTAAAACTGTACAAATTAAATTCAGCAATGAAAGCAAAGTTATTGATACCTCTAATCAGTGATCAAACGGAAAATAAAAAATGCTGCCTAATATATAACTCTAGAGTTTAAATAGATTTCAGGATGTCTATTTGCTAAACCAGATCATGTAAGTACTTGGGAAATCTTTATACAGAGATTCAATTAAAGATTTAAGGCAACAAGCCTCCAAAAAATGCTTAATTTTATTAAGCTAAACTAACAGTAGCAAGAACAAATTCGGGAAAAGCATAAAAATATTTGGCTTCTTCCCAAAGCCAAATCAAACTTACCAGCCAATTGAAAACTAGATAGAATCATAACTCTGTGGCTACTTTTAAATGAACTTTATTCATCATGGTTGATCCGAGCATAGCAGTGACGACTTAATCTCCCTCGCACTATACCGCAACTATTGATCACATACTTTCAAACGGATGCTAAAGATCCAGATCAATTAACACAGCAGCTGCATACTTACTACCGATATGGTCGAACCTTGTAAACATTACAATCTCCTCAGCTTATTTAATGAATTTCGAAAGGATCAAGCCCAGTCTTTGAATGTACTGCATCAATCCGGTGGCGAATTACTGTCGCTATAGCATCCGTCCGATAAAGCGTTGCTAATTAACAGAGACCGATTCGTCTCTAACGAGTTAACCCCTCATTCAATTAAAGCAAATAAATAGGGTTTTTCTGTTGAAGTGGACCGCTGCGACCAGAAATAGCACAATTAGTTGCTTTGAATCATTTGATATCAGTTAAATCCTAGATTTCTTACTCTCAGTTATTAGGTTCTTTATATTGAAATGTGACCCCACTACCATGGCCCAGTTCGAGAAGCTCATAGCTCCTAGCACAGGTACGGCTATCCGCTTCGAGAACGGACAACCGATAGTTGCCGACAGACCAATTATCCCGTTCATCCGTGGAGACGGGACGGGCGTCGACATCTGGCCAGCTACACAAAAAGTGTTAGATGCAGCTGTAACCCAGGCCTATGGCGGAGCCAAGTCAATTGAGTGGTTCAAGGTATTTGCCGGGGACGAAGCCTGTGAGCTGTACGGCACTTATCAATACCTGCCGGAAGACACTCTTGAAGCAATCCGCACCTATGGCGTTGCAATCAAGGGCCCACTGACAACGCCAGTCGGTGGAGGTATTCGTTCTCTCAACGTAGCTCTCAGACAAATTTTTGACCTTTACTCCTGTGTGCGGCCATGCCGTTACTACGAGGGTACGCCCAGCCCTCATAGGCGCCCCCAAGATCTTGATGTAATTGTCTATAGGGAAAATACGGAGGATATCTACATGGGTATCGAGTGGGAAGCCAACGATACTGTTGGCCAAGAGCTGTGCAGGTACCTTAATGAAACGGTAATACCTGCTAACGGAAAGCTGGGTAAGCGTCGGATTCCAAAAGGGTCCGGTATCGCAATCAAGCCGGTAAGCAAGCATGGTAGCCAGCGCCATATTCGTAAGGCAATACAACACGCACTGCGCCTCCGGGGTAAAAAGCGCCACGTGACCTTGGTACATAAGGGTAATATTATGAAATTCACGGAAGGTGCTTTCTGTGACTGGGGCTATGAACTTGCTACTACGGAATTCCGCGATGTGTGCATCACTGAGCGTGAAAGCTGGATTTTGGACAACCTAGATAAGTGTCCAAATCCAAGCGTTATCTCGAACGCTCGAATGATTGAGCCGGGATACGACAGCCTCACACCCGAGAAAAAGACCAACATTAATACCGAAGTCCAGACGGTAATTGACGCTATCGGCACTAGCCATGGCAATGGCAAATGGAAAGACATGGTTCTTATTGATGATCGCATTGCCGACAATATTTTTCAGCAAATCCAAACTCGGCCACAGGAGTACTCGATCCTAGTTACACTAAACCTCAACGGTGATTACATATCTGATGCCGCCGCTGCAATAGTTGGTGGTCTTGGTATGGCCCCTGGGGCCAATATTGGGGAGTATGCAGCAATTTTTGAGGCCACTCATGGTACGGCGCCTAAGCATGCTGGACTTGATCGGATCAATCCAGGCTCGACGATTCTTAGTGGCGCTATGATGCTCGAGTTTCTTGGCTGGCAAGAGGCTGCTAATCTAATTACCAAAGGACTGGGTGCTGCAATTGCTAATCGCGAGGTCACTTATGATCTTGCTCGCTTGATGGAGCCTCAAGTAGAACCTATAAGTTGCAGCAATTTTGCTAAAGCTGTGATCCATCACTTCAGTAGTTGATCGTTGCCCTACTAATGAGCATAGCGGCGACATCATTTCAATTAGTCGCCATTAACTTTCGTATTTTAGCGATAAGATCAGCGACGTCAAAAATATACTGAATCACGATACAATATTAATTATAAGTGGCGGCTAAATTAGTTACAACTAATATTACCCTTGATCATAATTACTGTAATAATTAGCATTAGATAATAAGCCAAAAGATTTTAAAGAAACGAACAGAACATACAAAAACTTGTACTATAAGTTCATTCAAAGGTTTATTGATAGCATTCAAATTTGCTAGTATAATGTCTTCTTTTTACGAAGATCTTTCAATCTTCATCATATCAGTCATTATTCTTCTCTTTAGGTAAAGATTACACAAGTGCAAAAAGCGCTTGAACACTTGCTAAAAAATCAAACTAAACTTCATGCTGTCTAACGCATCCACTCGACCCCCCAAGTTCCCTACTGAATTAACAGATCCCTGTGTACACTGTGGCTTCTGTCTATCCACCTGCGCTAGCTATCGGGTGTTAGCTAGCGAGATGGATTCACCCCGTGGTCGCATCCACGCCCTGCGGGCGATCGAAGCCGGTGAGCTGGGATTTGATGCTACTGTTGCCGGCCATTTCGACACTTGCTTAAGCTGTTATGCCTGCGTGACGGCTTGTCCCTCCGGCGTTCGTTACGACCAACTGATTGAAGCTATACGTCCTAAGCTCAATAGCATTGGGCTGCGCAGCATCTGGCAAATCAGTCTTCGTCAGCTGTTGCTCTGGGTTTTACCTTACCCCCGTCGACTTCGAACTTTACTCCATCTAGTACGGCTTTACACCGGCACCCTCCTTCAAAAAGTTGCTCGTTGCACCGGTCTCACTCGGTTATTCGGCCCTGAAATTGAAGCGATGGAACTGCTGTTACCAGTCCTTACAGCCAGCGCATTCGACGATCTAATACCTACGATCAATCCTGCGATCGGACCACGCCGCGGTCGAGTGTCATTTCTGTTGGGGTGTGTCCAGCGGTGCTTCGATCCTTCTGTCAACATTGCAACGGTGAAGGTTCTACAAGCCAATGGTTTCGAGGTTGTCCTACCGCCTGATCAGGGCTGCTGTGGAGCTGTAAGCCATCACCAAGGAAAGATGTCGCTTACCCGCGAACTGGCATCTGCTCTGGTGCGGAGTATGAACAGAATCGACGGAAAACTAGACGCAGTGATTGTAGCGGCATCTGGTTGTGGTCACACGATGAAAACTTATGGCGAGCTCCTCCAAGACAGCGAGTGTTTCCGCACGACCGTCTCAGACGTACATGAATTTCTAACCAACGTGGGCCTCAGTGACAGCTTTCGAACTCAGCTCAAGCCAATAGCCGGTGCGGTGGCTATACATGACGCATGTCACATGATTCATGGTCAAAATATTCAGCAACAGTTACGAACTCTGCTTAACGCCATTCCTAATCTGGAGCTGAGAGAACCTATGGAGGCAGGTATATGTTGCGGGAGTGCCGGCATTTATAATTTGGTACAGCCGCAGGAAGCCGCTGAGCTGGGAATGATTAAAGCTATTGACCTTAGCAGTACGGGAGCGTCGATAATAGCCAGCGCTAACATCGGCTGCACCTTACAGCTGCGTCGGCACCTTCAAGGAGGACAAGCAGTGTATCACCCGATGGAACTATTGGCTGTGTCAGCCGGCCTGCATTCGTTGCCAAGCCTCTAGCAAGGTATCGCTGGCACCAAGATTGCCGGGAAAGGTAAGGATTGGCAATGTGCGTTCAGCACCTCCTGAAGGGCGCACCAGCGACAAACCCGGCAAAAATTGACCTTCTAGTTGCACGGCCTCTAGTCCCAAGCCATAGGCCAGCAATGTTTGGGTGGTAAGTCCCCCTTTGCTTATCAAATAACCGAGATCAGGTGCCACAGCGCTGGCAAGACGCCCCATCAGTCGAGCAAGAGTACAGCTGAACCGCCGGCTTACTGAAGCACTGGCGAAGGTTAACTCATCACGACTAGTGAATACAACCGGTGTCCCACCCGATTGGATTAAGGTATTCAGTTGATCTTGCCAAACCCTTTCTAAATCGGCTAGCAAAGGACCTGGCATTCCCCTGGCTAACACGTGCGCAACGCGACGGACAGGTAGCTCTAGTCCCGTACATTCCGATTCTCCTAACAAGCGTTTCAGCTGGTGATCAGCGAGAGGTACGTGGGAACCAACCATCACCATTCCTGGAAGCAAAGCACCGTTAGAACCACGTCGACGCAGCTGCGCCAAACCGATGGAGTCTAATGGTTGCGGGCCCAGATCGGCCAATGCCTTTAGCAAACTAGCCGCTGAGCGAAACAAAAAACGTCGTTCCCCCTTTAAGGCCAGCACCGCGTCAGCTAAAACATCTAACTGCGACTGATGCACAATATCTACAACCACTGAAACATTCCCTTGTAGACAAGCCAGGCGTTCGATCAACTGTGGTAATGTACCTTCGATAGCCTGATTCAACTCTCTGCAGCTGATCTTAACTACATCAGCTGCCTTGATGGCGCCAGCACTCTTTTGTTCTAACCAGGCCGGCAAATAGCTAGTAGTGAAGCCAAATAAACGATCCTGTGCAAAGGGGGTGGTATGAACCGGCTCCCCATGAAGCAGATGTACACCGCCTACAGTAGTTCGACCTCCCTCAAGGAACGCAGGCACGTGTAACGTAGCTGCAAAAGGGCCAAAACAACCCTCTAGGGTAGCAGGCTCTAGAGTCCCATGACCGCGCAAGGTGGAATCTCCGCGGCTGACAAGCTGCACATCCGAGCGGCTGAGACCTTCTTCGACCAGAGCGGCATCAAGGTTGGCAGCAATTTCACGATTTCGCAACGCAGCGGCACTTGGCTTTAGCGCCCGGGTATCGGCCAACAAAAACAACAGCGGCGAAGCATGGCGCAGTCCACGACGCACGGTTTCCACATCCCAGCGCAACAATAATGGACAGCCATGCACTGTTTGCGAGCCGGTGGGATCATCGTCGATAACGACAATCTTCATGACACCATCGTGTCGTGAGTCATACCCCTGCTAATCGCGCGGAGCTGATCACCCTGGTGCGCCAGTGGTATCAAGACTCCACCCCCTGGATCCCTAGTGGACTTGGAACTCGCCTGCATTGGGGTCCAACATTGGATCCTGCTCATGCAGTGCTCAACTACCACAGTTTGAATCGAGTGATAGATCATGCTGTAGACGATCTCACAATTACCGTGGAAGCCGGTCTTCCCCTGTGTGACTTGCAGGAGCTGCTGGCCCAACAGCATCAATGGCTCCCGGTAGACTGGCCTCGTGGGGGGCATCCACCTGATGACAGATCGGCGGCGGGAAGCATTGGCGGACTTGTAGCTCGTGGGCTTTCCGGTGGTTTGCGGCAACGTCATTTAGGAATACGTGACCAAATCATCGGTATTGGGCTGCTGCGCAGCGATGGAATAGCCGCTAAATCAGGCGGTCGCGTCGTAAAGAATGTGGCCGGATATGACTTAATGCGGCTACTCTGTGGCAGCTGGGGGAGCCTGGCATTGATTACTGAGGTCACCCTGCGAGTACAACCGATTCGCCCTATGCATGTCGCTTTATGGTTGACAGGTGAACTCCTAGATCTGGAGGGTTTCCGCGTGGCCCTGCTACGCTCTACGCTCACGCCAGAACGCTGCGACTGGCATAACTCGAACAAAGGCGCTTGGGGCTTACGACTCATTCTAAGCGGCGTCTCGAAGCAAGCAGTAAAGGACCAACTCAGTCGTCTCAAGTTCCTAGCGACGGAGCATGGGTTGCAATCAGAACAGCAGGCTTGCGCCACGCCGCTAGAAGTAGCTGTCCCATGTCAGGACCCCGCCCAACTAGTACGATTGATCCTACCAGCAACGGCACTGCATCATTTGCTGGCCAGTTACGCCATGGCGTCCCTAGACGCTTGGACTTGGGAAATTGCTGCCGGAGCTGGCTGTGGCGATGGCTGGTGCAACACTACCACCCCAGCTTTCCAAATCGAAGCTTTACTACACCAAGTAGACTCCTTGGGAGGGCAGCTAATGGTATTGGTTCAAGCTGAAAGCCAATGCTTCCCAACTTGGAGAGACTCACCAGCCCGGCCGATAATCGAAGCCGTAAAGCGCCAGTTCGATCCCTTGCAACAACTTAGTCGGGGCCGTCTCCCAGGGGTCAACCAGATGCTAGCTACGGCTTAAAGCAACGATAGAAACCTAGACTCAGATCACAACATCAGTTCACCTATAACCGCTGACCAAGGATTGATGTAATTCAATTCATAACTAAGGGCCAACTTCCTGCGGGGTCTCTATCCAGACGACGACGATATCCGTTGGGTCTTGACGCTAAAGCTCAAGGTTGAATCGACCAGGGTGACGGGGCTGGACTTGACAGATAGAAAAGGTTTATGCCTTTGGTAGGCTGCTTAGTCTAAGTCATGCTTGTCTCCTAAATTAGCCTTCACAAATGATCCCTAGATAGATGGCTAACGCTCTGCCAAGTCGCCCAAGTGCACACTGGACAAGTCATCGCTGTTAAAGTAGAAGGCAGCCGGAGACGGAACAAGATTTCATTGCGTTGCCGCCAACTTAGTTATAGCAATAATTTCTATCGCCTTCTACCCAGACGTATCTTCTATTTACAATAAAAGCCAACGAATCTAACAACCGACATGTAACAAGTGCTTACTCCGTGTTAGTAGAAGAAGTTCGACTGCGCTTTACATTAAGTGCAAACGGTCGCAACTGTTAAGGCAGGTTGCCGCGAGGCTGTACTGCTAAGGCATGCGATCTGTTCTGTCCATCCAGTGCATACTACAAAGAGGATTACCACAGAGTAAAAACAACACGAAAATTCTCTACTGCGAATGCTGTTGTTAGCCACCGAATTGATGTGATACTCTTGATCGCTCGATCAAAATAAAACAAATAATTTCACGCGCGTTGCGGTGTCATTCGCTGAAGATGCCCTTTTCATTCTGAAGTGACTTTTACACTATTATCATTTTTGAGATACATGGGTTTCGATGTGCATACGATTAGAAGCCGAGTGTTAAGCAAGACCCAGCACCATCCGCCAAGGGAAAGGGAGCTTGTACTTAATTAGCCTGGCGCCGGGGAATGTCCTCAGCTGCAGATCACTTCATTCTTTAATTCAGCCGAGTTTAGCCAACCAGTTCTGCAAAGCAGCGTTTACTTGATCAGGGACTTCGTCATGGGGGCAGTGTCCGGCTTCTAAGACCACCTCCGTTGTGCTCTTCGGTGCGTACCGTTGAAATGTGGAACGGCGACCAGGAGCATTGATCCAAGGGTCACGAATACCCCAGACAAGAAGTAAAGGCGCAGTCAACTGTGCAAATAACTCGTCTAGGGGCTGACCCTGGGGAATATCGAAGACGGTACGAAAAACACCAAAGGCGCCAGGATCAAGAGATGGACGGCGGATTGACTCCACCAACCAATCATCCACGTTGGTTTTATCAACGTAGACTTGATTTAGGGTACGACGGATGGTGCTGGGACGACGGAGGTTCTCAAATAAGATTCGCTGTAGAACGGGACTTTTTATCAAGGCACTCCCGATGCTTTGTCGGGCAATGGCACCCCATCTCCTCGGTGGTTTTTGCTCATTACTAAAAGGACCAGCGGCATTGAGCAAAACCACGCCGGCGCAGGCTTCTCCAAGGACTGCGCCGGCCGCTAATGCTGCGAACCCCCCCAGAGAGTTACCGGCAATCACCGTTAACCGACCAATTCGTTCATAGACGTAGGCCACCAGCTGATCGCGCCATAGATCGCCGCCGTATTTGAGGTCGGATGGCTTGGCACTACGGCCAAATCCAAGCAAATCGATTGCGTGGACCACATGACTGTGGGATAACACGGGGATGTTGTAGCGCCAATGATCTGTTGATGCACCAAAACCATGCACTAGCAAAAGGGCAGGGCGATCAGCTGGAATTGGCTGGTTAGGTTGCTGACAAACTGCGTGTACAGGATGGCCAAGGTAACTCCAGGGGCTGGTCTCCACAACAATAAGAAAGAGCAGCGATGCTAAACAGCTCAACTCAAAGTTCGAATGCAGGAGTACGTAGCCTTTGGTGGACCACTGGCCGATTTATCAATGTGGCGGGGTGCCTTGCTCTGGGCTTTGGTTTTTTATATACCTTTGAGTAAGCCTCTAGTTGCCTTCGAAGCCAGCCTTACGGACAGCCCGCTATCAAAACAATGGCGTCAAATCATATTGGTGCTCAGCAGCCTGCTGTTAGCCTCAGCGGTTGGAATAATCACCCGGCTCGCAATGAGCTGGGTCTTAGGACCCGGTTGGGCTTCTAGCTTGGGATTGATTGCCATCGGCTGGAGTTTGTTACTGATAGCTACCTCCCAATCAGAGTGATCAGACTCGAAAATCTCAAACTCAGACTAACGATCAAGACGAGCCGGCCAGGGGATCAGCTACGAACTCATCAGGCACACGGTTGCCGTCCTCTGGTGGCTTACCTTTCAGCACCAAACGCAGAAGTACTGGTGCCAAGAAAGTGGTACCAATTACCATTAAGAGTACGGCGGCCTCCAATCCTGGACCGAGCAGCCCAGAAGCGGTACCGAGCCCTAAAAAAATTAAACCAACTTCCCCGCGCGGCATCATTCCCAAACCAACTACAAGATGGTTTGTAGGCTGCTTTCCAAAGACTGCCCAGCCAGCAGCGACTTTGCCGACGATCGCCACGATAAATAGAAATCCAGCAATTATGAGAGCTGAACGAGCAGCTGGAACAGAGGGGTTGATTACGGACAGATCCATTCCTGCCCCTACCAACACAAAGAACACCGTTGCGAATAGTCCCACGATCGGTGTCACAGCCGCCTGAATTTCACGATGGTGCTTAGAGGTGCTGGCAATTAAACCAGCGGCAAATGCACCAAGGGCGGCCTCTAACCCAATCGCTGTAGCTGTAAAGCAGCTGGCACCCATCAGTAGGTAAGCGCCTACCAGCTTGGAACCAGGGGCGTTGAGCTGATCAATGACCCAATCAAACGCTGGCGCAGCCCTTCGGCTCAGTATTAAGGCGACGACGACAAATAAAACTGCCGCAACAACAAGCTGGATAATCGGAGTGATATTGAGGCTACCGCCAGCGCCCAAAGACACCACTACCGCTAAAATAACGATCCCAAGGATGTCGTCGAGCACAGCGGCTCCGATTACAATTTGCCCCTCGCGTGTGCGCAAATAGCCCAACTCCCCGAAGACGCTAGCTGTAATTCCGATACTGGTAGCTGTCATAGAAGCCCCAGCAAAAATCGCTGGGATAGCGTCTACGTGAAAAATGGTCATCAATCCAAAGGTGCCAAGTGCAAAAGGGAGAACCACTCCCACCACGGCCACCGAGAAGGCTTGCTTTCCAACTGCCATCAGTTCATCCAACTCGCTCTCCAGACCCGTTAGGAATAGGAGAGAGTAAAGGCCAAGGGTGGCTACCGATTGGAGCGCCCCAAAACTGTCGTTGTACAAACTTGGCACTGCATCAGCAGGGACATGGGCCAGTTTGGCTATTACGTCTGTAAAGGCACCACTGAGCTGAACCTGTGTCTCCGGAGGTACCAACAAATGTAACCCCGACGCACCGACAACCACGCCGGCAAGGAGTTCACCGAGGATGGTGGGGAGTTCGAGGCGCACCAGAATTTCCGATAGGACGCGCGCTCCGATGAAGATCAAAACAAAGCGGAGGATGCCGATTAGTGTTTCAGCAGCCTCAAAGTCATGACTGCTAATCTCGCTCAGCAGTGTAGGGAGCAGCATCGTGGCTGGCAAATCTCTCGCTGACCTTAATGGTGATTCCTCAAATGGACTATCCACAAGGTGGTCCATTTTGAACGGAAACAAGTTGAGTGTAACGATGGGCAAAATCGCTCCAAACCTTAACCAGCAATGTCCTTTCCAAACACAGAGACGGCTACTTAGAAACCATCTTCGACGATCTCGATCCTTCGGATATCAACAATTAGCGCCGCACATTCGGTAAGAGCTAATCAGCATTGGATTTGTTCAGCTGCCCTTGGGAGATGCGATCCTCCCAGATTTTTGTCGACATGACTGCATCTCAACCCTGCGATTTGCGCTTGCCAACCCCTGGTTGTCATAACGATCCTGAACGAGTGGGCCTTGATGCCAAGAGCGTGTTCGATGGCATGACAGAACATTTATTCTTTACCCTTGGGAAGCTTGCATCCACTGCAAGTCGGCACGACCTCTATGTAGCTCTGAGCTATGCGGTGCGTGATCGGCTGATGGTGCGTTACTTAGCCACTACAGAAGCGATGCGGACTCGACCGCAAAAATCGGTGGCATATCTTTCAGCCGAATTCTTAATCGGACCACAACTGAACAACAATTTGCTTAACCTAGGCATTCAGAGGGAAGCAGAGGAAGCCCTTCACAACTTCGGTATAGAGTCACTCCAGCAAATTCTTGATGTTGAAGAAGAGCCTGGACTAGGCAACGGTGGCTTAGGGCGACTTGCAGCTTGTTATATGGAATCCTTGGCTAGCTTAAAAATCCCCGCAACAGGATATGGAATTCGCTACGAATTTGGAATTTTCGATCAGTTAATTCGTGAGGGTTGGCAAGTCGAAATCACAGATAAGTGGCTCAAGGGGGGCTGGCCTTGGGAATTACCCCAACAAGATGAAGCTTGCTTTGTTGGCTTCGGAGGACGTACTGAGAGCTACATCGACGACAAAGGTAACTACCGCTCTCGTTGGATTCCTGCCGAGCATGCAATTGGCGTTCCTCATGATGTACCTGTGCTTGGTTACCGAGTGAACGTTTGTGATCGCCTACGCTTATGGCGCGCTGATACCACCGAAAGCTTTGACTTCTACGCCTTCAATATCGGCGATTATTATGGAGCCGTTGAAGAAAAGGTGGGCAGTGAAACCCTCTCGAAGGTTCTTTACCCGAACGACGGTACAGATGAGGGGCGTCGTCTCCGATTAAAACAGCAGCACTTCTTTGTAAGCTGTTCTCTCCAAGATATGTTGCGAGGTCTCGACCATCGCAGTCTTGACATCGAGGACTTTCCCAAATACTGGACCATTCAGCTGAATGACACCCACCCAGCAATCGCTGTAGCAGAGCTGATGCGTCTGCTAATTGACGACCGTCATTTGGAATGGGATCAGGCATGGAGCATCACTTCCCGCTCAGTTGCTTATACAAACCACACCTTGCTTCCCGAAGCCTTAGAGAAATGGGATCTGAGTCTGTTTGGAAGTTTGTTGCCCCGACATTTAGAGCTGATTTATGAAATTAACCGCCGATTTCTTCAAAAAGTACGCCTGCGTTACCCTGGCAATGACGAAGTCCTAAGCAAGCTTTCCATCATTGATGAGCAAGGCGGCAAGGCTGTTCGCATGGCTCACCTGGCCACTATTGGCGCGCACCATGTAAACGGTGTGGCTGCTCTCCATTCCGGTCTGGTACAGACTGATCTGCTACCGCAATTCGCTGCACTGTGGCCAGAAAAGTTCACCAACGTCACCAACGGTGTTACTCCCCGACGCTGGATGGCTCTCGCCAATCCGGAGTTGTCGGCGTTACTTGATGAGCATGTTGGCCGTGATTGGATATCTAATATGGAGAGCTTGCGCAAGCTGGAAAAACGGCAGAACGATCATGCTTTTCTCGAACACTGGGGTAATACCAAGCTCTCAGTAAAGCGCAAGCTGGCCAATTACATTCATAGCAACACGGGTGTACTGGTGGATCCTTCTACTCTCTTCGATGTGCAAGTTAAGCGTATCCACGAGTACAAACGTCAACATCTCAACGCGTTGCAAATTATTAATCAGTATCTACGGATTAAGAACGGGCAAGCTGATGACATGGCACCCCGCACAATCGTCTTTGGCGGTAAAGCAGCCCCCGGATACTATATGGCGAAATTAATCATTCGCTTTATCAACGGTATCGCCGAAACTGTCAACTCCGACCCGGACACGGACGGACGGCTGCGTGTGGTCTTCCTGCCAGATTACAATGTAAAATTAGGTGAGCAAGTTTATCCAGGATCAGATTTATCTGAACAGATCTCTACGGCCGGCAAGGAAGCATCCGGTACAGGCAACATGAAATTTGCTATGAATGGCGCTCTCACAATCGGGACTTTGGATGGCGCCAATGTAGAGATTCGCGAACTGGTGGGTGCCGACAACTTTTTCCTCTTCGGTAAAACTGTGGAAGAGATCAATGCGCTTGAACAGAATGGCTATCGCCCTCATGATTTCATTACAGCGATGCCCGAGTTGCAGGAAGCACTTCATCTGATAGAAATGGGACATTTCAGTAACGGCGATGGAGAACTCTTCCGCCCACTACTGGATAATCTTATGGGCAGTGATCCCTTCTACGTGATGGCAGATTTTGCTGATTACGTGCGGGCACACGATGCGGTCAATCACGCCTGGAGCGATCAGATGCACTGGCAGCGGATGTCGTTACTGAATACAGCTCGTGCTGGTTTCTTTTCTTCCGATCGTTCTATTAGAGAATATTGCAAGAATATTTGGAATGTGGATCCGCTGAAGGTGGAAATCACCTGTGACGCACGATAAAGATAAAAACTCTAATTATGTTCCGCCAGAATTCGCTCAGACTCGCCAGAGCCATACACCTTAGTTAGCCCTGATCGGGCAATTCAGGGGCTTGACAAAGCAAACGATTTAATCGCAAGCGATCCGCATTTAAAGGATCCGGTGCAAGCTCATCAGCTAGTTCTCGGAATTTTTGCTCGATTTCTTCGGGCACTCGCACATCGAAAATGCGTTCCATTAGCGCTTCTATTGAGAACAAATGTGCGTTGATACTTTCTAAATCGGCAATTGCCTGTTGCATAGCGTCAATGGATTCCTCCGGGGCAGAACCCGCACCAAGAGCAGGAGATGATGCGGGCTCTGTAGACCGGCTAGGACCATTTTGTTTTTGAAGCTCTTCCAGGACCCGACCAGAGAGAGTTCGAAACGACTGCAAAGCAGCCCAACCCAACTCTTGCTGCTGACGCAGGGTTGGAGATTCACGGATTAGCCGATCATGTTGCCGGTAAAACCTCTGGCAGTCCGGGCATTGGCAGGGCTCTTCCGGCACCGCATTCCCCCTTAGTTACTACCCACTATGACACTTGTTAAGCAGTTTGAGTGTTAAGACCTTTACCTGCGTCAATCTTATTTTCATTAACCGTTCCTTGGTTTGGGAAGAGATCTCTATTGAGAAAGCTACTCTGTCGTTTGCTTTGGTATTTAGCTTGATCACCTTTTCCAACTAACAAAACGTTTTGTTCAAAAGATCGCTTGCTTCTCTGGCATGGCTGGGTTCTGGAGATCATGCTGCACAGAACTACCATTGGAACAAGCAGCAGATCTTGTGCAAGAGGCCTAAGTTAGGCAGAGTCGAGTAGCTTAATCGTTAGTTCTTCAGGCAGGCAGCAGGCCGGCCTATAATGGGTACTTAAAGCGGGCTCAGTTATACTTAATAAGTATGAAGGCCTAAAGTTAGGTAAATTTTATTATAAAGATGATAGCAAGAGAAATAATTACTGTCATAAATAAACAAAATAATTTATATGTCGCTGAGGCATGTAGCTTCTCGCCTTAGACGAAAAATTCTAAATAAACCAGATAGTGTACATTATAATAAAACTTTTAATACTAATCAATGTATATAGACTAGCTTTATAGAGAATCGAAATACAAACTATGATTTTGCTAAGACAATTATGTTCAACAATCAAGAAAATATTATTATTATGATATAAGCAAAAGAACATTAAAAAATATAAACAAAAGGATGAGAACATCTCTGCAATCATAACAAGGGGATTTGGAGAAGCGGTTTAAATTATAAATTTAAGTATTGCAAATTTTATAAGACAATAAATGTAGTAATTAATAAGTATAAAAAGATTAATCTAGCAAAGTAGACTAGCAACAACTTTGAAAGTTTAGCTAATGATAATAGAGCAAATGAAGTGATAAATAAGTCATTTTAATAGTAAAATAATTTTGTAGAATATAGAGAAAAAGAAAGCAAAAATCTCATTATGCCTACAGTTAATAATAAAAAATAAATTGTTTTACGGGAACAAACTAACTCGCTTATTACTAATAGCAACAAATTGTAAGAGCAGTTTTTAATTAGCTAAGCTATGGTTTACTCACTAAATAAAAATATCTTAATGTAAAGAATACTGGTTACTTAATGAAAAAGTAGCTATACTGCATCAAGTACATTTAAAATAGCTTAGACAGCAGGTCAAAACTGATATATAGTTCAGTAAGTTGACAAGAAAATAATTATAAACCTAACTAGTATTAGTAAACATCATTTATAATGGCCGAGAAGCCTAACTAAATCATCTGTATCCATTATAGACATCCTACTTATGTGATCTTTGAAGGCTCTACCTAAAAAATAATAAAAACCAACCACAATGAATTTATCAGTTATCTGGTGATTGTTGCTAACAAAAAATTGGATTATTATCTTGCAAGTATTTGTGAAAAATCCTTAATGAGACCACTATCACTTAAATGACATTAACACATTCTGATACTAATCAGAGCTATAATTCTTATAACTTCATCGCAAAAGAAACCGGTAACAGCTCAGCCGCTGCATAGAGCGACGGGACCATTCTCATACCCATAAGATTAATAAAACAGTGGTACCAAGAATTTCGTTAGTTTTAAATCTAAACTCTCTAACCCAGCATAATCTTCACCGAGAAAGATTTGATCAACTGTAAGACCTAATTTAAATCTTAACATTTTTTCTTACCTATGTTGCTAATATCGATGAAATCAGCTTAGCCTATCTCAGATTCAATATCTATTACGATTTCATACTCCTTGCTGTGATTGATGAAAATAATGGTCCTTCAGACCAATTCCAAGTAAACATAGTTAACTCTAAAATTATTCACAACACTGGCTAAAACTGTTTTGCTGATAAGATTCTGCAACTAATTTAAGGAAGTTTTAGCCTAAACTGAGACCAAAACTTATCTTCTGTTTGTTCTTATTATCTTTAGCTTTAAAGCTCTAGAGCCGAGATTGCTTTGGTAATCGGATAGGCGATGATTGTGTGGCTAACTAAATATTGCTGAAGTTGCTATAAGCGAGACTTGAACAGCAATTCAACCATCCTGAAATTCATTCAGCCCATATCATTTTAGACTGGATATCGGTCGGATAGGATGGTGAAACCTCTTAACAATAGCCCATGGCCTGCCGTCGATCTAAAGTCTCTTTGGTGCAATCTTCCAGGCTGACTCTGCCACTGACATAGATCCCAGTGCTATTGCCCTTAGGCTCATGCATGGATGAAATGACTACTTTTACTCAGCACGATTAACTTATTCCGAGAACATTCGATGTTGATGAAAATGGAAAGATCACAGCACTAGATGACGGGATTATAATTGTCAATTATCTCTATTTCACGATGGAGGTAGCAGAAGAATCCTTGACCAAATAAGCACTGGGTTCTGCATCTTCTTATTGTCGCTCGAACAGTGAGTGGCCGTGTTTGATTGTAGAAGATGTTGCTGAACCGATGAGTGCATAAAATATTAATTAACTAATATCTAATGAATCCTTATTTGCTTCAGCAACTTCAAAAAGTGGCATCCACAATGCAAGCTGGTTTTACCTAACTAACTGGCGCTTTTCCAACTCGTATTCCTTCACTTAAGATGAAGTTAAACAAGTTTGCTAGGTTTTTGCCCTTCCCGCATTCATCTTTAGGCTCGCCAACCCAATTCGTCAGTTAGCAAATGCGAACAAACACCACAAAGGCGAGCCATCTAAACTATCTGAGTAATTTAGCTCAATCAGGCTGAACAATCTGCTCACCAAATTCTACCAAACGCTGGTGCCAGCTATCAGACGAGAAGGTTACGACGGGGCTAGCGGGACTCGAACCCACGACCTACGGTTTAGGAAACCGTTGCTCTATCCGACTGAGCTACAGCCCCAGGTTTATTAATTATGCTTACCGAGGCATGATGGAGGCTGAAAGCAGGCGAGGTGGTTGCAATCAGATCCTTATGGATTTGATTGAGGAAAGTCCGGGCTCCCTAATGGCCAAGCTTGCTGGGTAACGCCCAGTACGGGTGACCGTGAGGAGAGTGCCACAGAAACATACCGCCGATGGCCGGCTCACCGGCACAGGCAAGGGTGCAAAGGTGCGGTAAAAGCGCACCAGCAGCATCGAGAGGTGCTGGCTCGGTAAACCCCGGCTGGGAGCAAGGTCAAGGAGCGATGGCTGGCCATTTGCCCCGTTCCGCCTAAACGCACCGCTTGAGGCTGCCGGTAACGGCGGTCCCAGATAGATAGCCACCCATCCTCTTTAGAGGTATGAACAGAACCCGGCTTATGTCCTGCTTTCACTCCCCAATTTATTAATTACATTGGACAGTACTCGACAACACAATCTGTTACTGCTAATGCGGGTAATCGGCCTGCATGAGTTCAATTACCCTGAGATCCTGAACCTTGTCGATCAGGCTCTTACTCACATATCTGCTGATCGGAATAAAAACTTTGAGCGGCTAGAATTCATCGGCGATGCCGTGCTACGTTTAGCGGCCACAGAATTCATTGATCGCCACTATCCGAACATTTCTGTGGGAAGTTGTTCCAGCTTGCGCGCCCAGCTCGTTAGTGATCGTTGGCTAGCGCAGATGGGAGACCGCCTCAAACTAGACTCTTTGCTCATCCTCGGAACCAAAGCTTTAGGGGATTCCGCAGCGCGGGCGAGGTTACGCACCGATGCTACTGAAGCACTAATCGGCGCAATTTATGCCGGCAGCAAAAGCAACCTAGAGCCAATTCACCGCTGGCTAACCCCCTACTGGCAACAAACCACAGTTGAAGTATTAGAAGCGCCGCATCACTTCCATGGCAAAACCATTCTTCAAGAGTGGAGTCAAGCTCAGGGATTGGGGTTGCCGAATTACATCACAGATGAACAAAGCTCTCACCATGGGGATCCGGAACGCTTTCATAGCGAAGTAAGGGTGGGAAAGCGGTTACGTGCTGAAGGTCTAGGCCGTTCACGTAAAGAAGCCGAGCAGAATGCAGCCTCAGCAGCTGTGCAAGTCATTCAAGACCGTGACGTTACTGACGCTGCCTCTCCCAAATAGATCTTCATAGCGACAGTAGATGCCGTAGCAACAGCTTCTCTGAGTCCCGTACCTAATCTCAAAATAATTCTCTTCTGGTGGTGTTGAGTGATAAAAGTAAAAGCGTTGAAAAACGTCGCACGGTGTAGTGACAATGATGAAGCCAAGCCTCACACTACCGATACCAGCAATATTGGTTTAGAGCTTTCTACGGTAAGGGCATAGTCGTCGGTAGTTGTCATTGATGAAAGCCTAATAAATGATGTTGGAGAACAGAGATATGAAGAAAAGAGAGCGATCGCATGCTGTCGCGCAAAGTTTAGTCAGGTTAACATCTCAACCTTGATTAATAAAATTTACTAGCCTGAACCTTTGCGATGACATTACAGCATAAACCCATGATAAGAAAAAACGACACTGTGTTGAGAACGATTAAATCGATAAAGCTGAACCTAGGTATTGGCTGGGCTTAATGCCATTACCACGCTTGACACAAAATCAACATTTGAGATGATTAGGAAAAGACTTCGAACCAAATTGATCACGAAATATCTCGATCTGCAAGAGAGCTGAGTTCTGAAAAAAGTTGGGCTCCATCACTTCAAATCTATGGTGCCGAGTGCAATCGTGCCGAAATTACCGTATTGCAAACACTACCGATGGAGCATCCGAGCTCAGACCGCTTGAAGATCCTTCAACCGCAACGTTACCAGCTTATCCCAAGTGCCACCTTCAAACAAAACAGCAGCACGGTCATCGCTGATACGCTGTACAAAGCCATTGTAGCCGTTATAGATCGATGTGGCGTCCCTAACCGTCACGGTAGAACCGGGAAGGATGGGAACGGATTTAGGCGACATGATTCGGTTGCACACGGTCTTGGGATCATTATCAACCAAAGGCATCAACGGGACATGGCCAACATCGAGAAATGGCTCACAGTAGGGAAAATTGTGGGCGTTCAGGGTCTGCGGGGGGAAGTGCGGGTTAATCCAGCCAGCGATTTCCCAGAGCGTTTCACTGTCCCCGGTCCGCGTTGGGTGCGAGTAAAAGGTCAAGCTCTACGGGAGGTGCAGCTGAAAACAGGTCGTCGACTCCCAGGTAAAAACTTGTTTGTGGTGCGCCTTAAGAACATCAACGATCGCATTGCCGCAGAGGGCTTGGTAGACAGTGATTTGATGGTTCCTGCTACCGACCGTCCAAAGTTGGCAGAAGGAGAGTTTCACCTAATGGATTTAGTGGGCCTCGACGTACGTCTCACTGCAGATGGCGATGCCATCGGCACCGTGACTGATCTCATTCATGGCGGCAACGATCTCCTAGAGATCAAATATGCTGATGGCCGTACATTCTTGATACCATTCGTGAAAACTATTGTCCCGGAAGTGTATCTGAAGGAAGGTTGGCTGCTGCTAACGCCACCTCCAGGACTGCTGGATCTTTAGGCAAGCTATAGACGGGCTCCCCTGGAATAGGGGAATCTGGGTTGTACCATTTCCGGGATATCTTGGCTGCCACACCTCTAATTCCTGTAATCCTTTGCGGAGGAACTGGCACACGGTTGTGGCCGCTGTCGCGCGCGAGCTACCCCAAGCAGTACTGGCCTCTTAGCGGTGACGGAGACGCCACTTTGCTACAACAGACTCAACAGCGACTCGAAGGCTTGGAGGGTCTATCGGCTCCTTTGCTGATTTGCAATGAAGATCACCGCTTCATCGTGGCTGAACAGATGCGTCAACTGGGCGTCGAACCGCACGCGATCCTATTGGAGCCTGTGGGACGCAACACAGCTCCTGCGGTAACTGTGGCAGCTCTACAAGCCACCGCCAACGGAAATAATCCCCTGCTCCTAGTACTTGCGGCAGATAATTTTATTCGGGATGCCAAACAATTTCGCACCGCGGTCACTGCCGGACGTTTGGCTGCAGAGAACGGTCGATTAGTGGCCTTCGGCATTATTCCTAAGACACCGGAAACTGGTTATGGCTACATAGAAGCAGCCCGAGCTTTTGATGCTGGTGCGCTGCAAGACGTTCCGATCATTCGTTTTGTGGAGAAACCAGATCGCGCCACTGCCGAACAGTTCTTGACAACAGGGCGTTTCACATGGAATAGCGGCATGTTTCTCTTCCAAGCCGGTGCGATGTTGGCAGAATTAGAGCGCTTGGCACCTGAAATGGTGAGTTACTGCCGGGCAGCACTAGAACCAGATAGGGTCGATATGGGATTTCTGCGCCTAGAAAAGACTGTGTTTGCTAAGTGCCCAAACGTGGCTATTGATGTAGCTGTCATGGAAAAGACAGAACTGGGCTCGGTATTACCCCTCGATGCAGGGTGGAGCGATGTAGGTAGTTGGAGCGCCCTTTGGGAAACATCTGATCGCGACCCCGACGGTAATGTGTTGCAAGGACGCGTGATTGCTCAAGGCAGCAGCAACTGCTATCTCCGCAGCGAACACCGTCTCATAGTTGGGTTAGGGGTGGAGAACCTAGTGGTGGTAGAGACAGACGACGCGGTACTGATAGCTGATCGCTCCCAGACTCAGGCGATCAAGTCAGTGGTGAACCGACTGGAAGCTGACGGCAGCTCGGAAGGCAAAGCGCATCGCAAGGTTTATCGACCTTGGGGCTATTACACCGGTATCACCGAAGGTAACCGCTGGCAAGTAAAGCGCATTTCTGTTAAATCAGGGGCAAGTTTATCATTGCAAATGCACCACCATCGTGCTGAGCATTGGGTGGTAGTGAAGGGAACAGCGTTGGTGGAGCGGGATGGCAACGAGCAACTAGTAGGTGAGAACCAAAGCACCTACATTCCGATGGGCTGCAAACATCGGCTATCTAATCCGGGACGTATCCCGGTGGAATTGATCGAGATACAGAGCGGCGAATACCTTGGCGAGGACGATATCCTACGCTTTGAAGATCACTATTGCCGGGATGATCCCAAAAAGTAAAATCCACCACTCACTTTAGTTTATCTCATTCTACTGTAACGCTCTTGGCCAAGTTACGGGGTTGGTCTACGTCCAATCCTCGATGTGCAGCGATGTGGTAACTCAACAACTGCATTGGGATTACGGTGAACAAGGGGCTGATCCATTCACTCATCTCGGGCACTGGCAAAAGCTCATCGAACAAAGCAGTATCAGGTCCCTCGGGGGCCACACCAATCAATTGAGCATCGCGGGCTTTAGCCTCTTGTGCATTGCTAAGAACCTTCTCAAAAACCATACCTGGCACGGCAATTGATACCACAGGGACATGTGCATCAAGCAAGGCAATCGGGCCATGCTTCATTTCTCCGGCAGGATAGCCCTCGGCGTGAATGTAACTAATTTCCTTAAGTTTGAGTGCACCCTCTAACGCAATCGGGTAGTTGATACCACGACCCAGAAAGATCACATCTTGGATGGCTGCAAAGCGATGTGCTAAACCTGCACAACGTTGATCGTGCAAGTTTACTAAAGCTCGAAGTTGTTCCGGTAGCTTTCGCAATTCGTCGGCCAAAGCACTTATTTCATCAGCTGAACGGCTAGATCGTTTGGCCGCAAAGGCCATGGCAAGACCGTAAAACGTTAATAATTGACCAAGAAACGTTTTAGTTGCTGCTACGCCAATCTCTATACCGGCACCGATATCAAGGATGTGTGGCATCTGTCGAGAGAGAGAACTCTCCGGTCGATTGGTCACCCCCAACTGGCGGGGCGCATAGGCTGGGTCACCATGTGCTCGCCGACGCTTGGCTTCCATCGTCAGAGCAGCTAAGGTATCCGCGGTTTCACCTGACTGCGTCACACCGATGGTGAGTGTGTTCGGCGCCAATGGTGGCGGGGCGTAGCGGAATTCGCTGGCATAGTAAACCGTAGTGGGAAGTCCTGCGAATTGCTCAAGTAGGTAGGCCCCCACCAGAGCAGCGTGGCGGCTGGTGCCGCAAGCTAGGATCTCGACCCGCTCAATGTCTCTGTAAAAGGAAGTTTCGAGAGGTAGTGCCACAGGCATCTGCGCTGTTAGCCCCTGAGGGAGATGACGAGTCACCCAAAGTTCAGCTATTTCTGGCTGTTCATGGATTTCCTTCAGCATGAAATGGCGAAACCCACGCTTGTCAGCCACGTGGTCCGCACCCGTCAGCAGAGTCGGCATCCGTTGCTGGCGTTCCCCCTGGGTGTTGTAGAGTTCAACCCCTAAGGGTGATAGCAAGGCCACCTCACCATCCTCCATCGGAAGTATCGTGCGGGTGAAACTGGCTAAGGCCGGCGTATCGCTGGCACAAAGAAACTCTCCCTCCCCTAACCCAATCAGCAGTGGTGCTATTTTACGGGCTACCACGAGAGCGCCGGGGGCTTGCTTCCATATTACAGCCAAGGCATAAGCCCCCTGCAGCTGTGGTAACACCGTCTGTACAACCTGCAGCAATAGCGTGCCGCTTGCTGTTTCACCAGAAGCAAGCCATCGGCTTAGCTCTGCGCTAATCAAATGGGGGATGACTTCGGTATCAGTTTCTGACAAAAACACTGCCCCATTAGCTTGCAGTGTTTCGCGTAGGTTGCGGTAGTTTTCAATGATGCCGTTTTGTACCACTGCCACAGCCCCGTCCACGCTGCAATGAGGATGGGCGTTGCGCTCTTCTGGTTTGCCATGAGTAGCCCAGCGAGTATGGCCGATACCGCACCGGCCTGGAGCTCCCTGTTCGTCGACCCGAGCGGTGAGATTGATTAACTTGCCCTCGGTTTTTAGACAGGTAATACGCCCGCTTGCATCTACCGTCGCAATGCCTGCTGAATCATAACCACGATATTCCAGCTGACGCAACCCGTCGAGCAACTGAAACGCCGCCTCACGAGAGCCAACTAGGGCAACGATTCCGCACATAAGCTCAGCCCGGACAAAGCCGGGCTGAGCTTATAAGTTAAAACACGTCACTCAACTGGGTCCTAGTAAGCAAGGCCCATCGATCGACTGGTTTCATCCCCCAGATAAACGCGAATGCTGAGGAAGTCGGTGGGACAAGCAGTTTCACATCGCTTACATCCCACACAATCCTCTGTACGGGGAGAGGAGGCAATTTGACCAGCTTTACAACCGTCCCAAGGCACCATTTCAAGAACATCAAGGGGACAAGCTCGAACACACTGGGTACAACCGATACAGGTGTCGTAGATCTTGACAGCGTGGGACATGTACCCTTTGCGAACAAAGACTCCAAACTGGAAGGTACATGCGCAGTAGGGCCTTGATGGGTCAGCCGTCACCGTTGTTAACGCGAAGGCAGCGCAGCTAAAGCGTTACAGGCCTTGCCCGTAAGATGCGGAGGCCCGTTGCCACTGCTATGTCCCAGGAAGCGATCCTCGAGAAAGTCCGTTCTATCGTCGCGGAACAACTCAGCGTCGACGCTGGCGAGGTAAAGTCGGAATCCAATTTTCAAAACGACTTGGGTGCTGACTCCCTTGATACTGTGGAATTAGTGATGGCTCTGGAAGAAGCCTTTGACGTCGAGATCCCTGACGAATCTGCAGAGGGAATCCTTACCGTCGGCGACGCGGTTAAGTACATCAAAGACAAACAGGCTTGAGGATCGGCATGGTGGGAGATTTCCATCGCGTCGTTATCACTGGTCTCGGCGCAGTTACACCGATAGGCAACACAGTTCAGGATTACTGGAGTGGTCTGACCTCCGGACGCAACGGCGTCGATGGGATTACTCTATTCGATGCCTCGAACTATGCCTGCCGATTTGCGGCTGAAGTGAAAGATTTTGACCCTGTAGGTTTCATTGAGCCCAAAGAAGCCAAGCGTTGGGATCGCTTCTGTAAGTTCGGTGTGGTAGCCGCCAAACAGGCTATCGCTCACGCCGGTTTAGAAATCACGGATGCCAATACTGACCGAATCGGTATGAGCATTGGCTCCGGAGTGGGCGGTATGCTTACGATGGAAACCCAGACCAATGTGCTGTACAGCAAAGGTCCAGATCGGGTAAGCCCGTTCACGGTGCCGATGATGATACCAAACATGGCTTCTGGCCTAGCTGCGATTGCCCTAGGTACTAAAGGGCCTAGCTCCGCAGTTGCTACAGCTTGCGCGGCCGGCTCCAATGCCATCGGTGATGCCTTCCGTTTGTTGCAGCTAGGCAAAGCGGACGCGATGGTTTGCGGTGGTGCCGAATCTGCCATTACACCGTTAGGGGTTGCCGGTTTCGCCAGCGCAAAGGCACTGTCTTTCCGTAACGATGACCCCACTACAGCCAGTCGTCCCTTCGATAAAGAGCGCGACGGCTTCGTAATTGGTGAAGGAGCTGGCATATTAGTGCTAGAAACCCTTGAACATGCCGAAGCTCGTGACGCCACCGTTCTGGGCGAGGTCGTTGGCTACGGGATGACTTGCGATGCACACCACATCACCTCTCCCACTCCGGGTGGTGTGGGCGGTGCGCAGGCGATGCGACTAGCCCTAGAGGACGGCGCCATCGAAGCGGATACAGTGGATTACGTAAACGCCCACGGCACCAGCACCCCCGCTAACGACAAAAATGAAACCGCGGCGATCAAGAGTGCTCTTGGGTCTCGTGCGCTGCAGATCCCAGTGAGCTCTACCAAATCGATGACCGGCCATCTTTTAGGTGGGTCTGGTGGCATCGAAGCTGTGGCCTGCGTATTAGCTCTGAAGCACGGTGTCGTCCCACCAACTATTAATCACACCAGTCCCGATCCTAATTGTGATCTGGATATAGTGCCTAACGCGGCACGAGACCAGGCACTGGCGACAGTGTTGTCTAACTCTTTTGGCTTCGGTGGACACAACGTTTGCCTCGCCTTTCGACGCTTTGGTTGAGTGGGTCTTCTCGATCCATGCGTCAAAACCCTCTCATTCTTAACCCCTTAACTACATGGTTGCTGCGCCCGCATCTCTTGACACGCTCTGCATCAACAGCATTCGTATGCTGGCCGTAGATGCCGTGAACAAGTCCAACAGCGGCCACCCAGGTCTGCCGATGGGCTGTGCCCCGATGGGATACGCGTTGTGGGATAAAGTGATGAATCACAATCCGAAGAATCCCCAGTGGTTTAACCGAGATCGCTTCGTACTATCAGCTGGCCATGGTTGTATGCTGCTATACGCACTACTCCACCTCACCGGCTACGAATCGGTGACCATGGACGACATCAAGCGGTTCCGGCAGTGGGGCTCGAAAACTCCAGGTCATCCCGAAACATTTGAAACTCCTGGTGTAGAGGTGACTACTGGCCCCCTTGGTGCTGGTATTTCTAATGCTGTTGGCTTGGCCGTAGCCGAGTCTCATCTGGCTGCCAAGTTCAACAAGCCTGGATTTGAACTCATCAATCACTACACATACGTATTGATGGGCGATGGCTGTAACCAGGAGGGAGTCTCTTCCGAGGCCGCGTCCTTAGCAGGCCACCTCAAGCTGGGTAAGTTAATAGTGCTGTATGACGACAACAGAATCACAATTGACGGCAGGACCGACGTGTCATTCACTGAGGACGTGCTTAAACGCTACGAGGCCTATGGTTGGCATGTGCAGCATGTGGTCGACGGTGACACTGATGTTGCCGCAATCACCAAGGCAATCAAGGCCGCCAAGGCCGTCTCCGATAAGCCGTCGATAATCAAGGTGACTACTACTATCGGTTATGGCTCACCAAATAAAAGCGATACTGCCGGTATACACGGCGCACCTCTGGGGGCAGAAGAAGCCCAACTCACTCGCAAGCAGCTAAACTGGCACTATGGCCCCTTCGAGATTCCCGACGAAGCCTACGACCATTTCCGTCAAGCAGTTGATCGTGGAACAAAACTCGAAGCTGAGTGGAACCAAAGCCTTGCCAACTATCGAAGTAAATTCCCCAGTGAGGCTGTTCTGTTCGAGCGAATGTTAAGGGGTGAACTCCCCGAAGGCTGGGACAAGGATCTACCTACCTACACAGCGGAAGAAAGTGGTCTCGCCACGCGCAAACACTCGCAAATTTGTCTGGGTGCCCTGGGTCCAAACTTGCCGGAACTAATCGGTGGCTCCGCTGATCTCACTCATTCCAACTACACTGACATTAAGGGAGAGATTGGTTCGTTTCAGGCAGATAGCCGTGAAAAGCGTTACCTCCATTTCGGCGTACGTGAGCACGCCATGGCCGCGATCATGAATGGTATTGCCTATCACAATAGCGGTTTAATACCTTACGGCGGCACCTTTTTGGTATTCGCTGATTATATGCGCGGCTCAATGCGTCTTTCAGCCCTCAGCATGTTGGGAGTCATTTATGTGCTAACTCATGATTCGATCGGGGTAGGCGAGGATGGACCAACTCACCAGCCAGTAGAAACGATCCCTTCTTTGCGTGCGATGCCCGGAATGCTGGTATTCCGTCCTGGTGATGGTAATGAAACCAGCGGCGCTTACAAAATGGCTATTCAAAACCGCAACCGTCCTAGCTCCATCTGCCTCAGTCGCCAGGGAATGGCAAATCAGGCCAACTCCTCAATCGATAAAGTCGCTCTTGGTGGATACATCCTAGAAGACTGCACCGGCACACCGGATCTGATTTTAATTGGCACTGGTACAGAATTGGACCTTTGCACACAAGCTGCTAAACAGCTTGCTGCTGACGGTAAGAAAGTACGGGTCGTATCCATGCCTTGTGTAGAGCTTTTCGACGAACAAAGCGAGGCCTATAAGACAGAGGTATTTCCCAAAGCTGTACGTAAGCGCATTGTGGTGGAAGCAGCTGAATCATTCGGCTGGCATCGCTTCATCGGTCTTGACGGTGACAGTGTGACCATGAGCCGTTTTGGCGCTTCTGCGCCCGGCGGAACCTGCTTGAAAGAATTTGGTTTCACTGTAGAAAATGTAGTAGCCAAATCCAAGGCTCTGTTAGAGCAATAAGTTAGTAGACAGTAAAGTAAGAATGTAGCCCTTATTAGCAACAAATTTAGGGTTCTAGCTCATTAGGCGAGAAATAATTTTTTATACAGTTTTTATATCTAAAAACTAGACTAGACTTTCGGGTCATGCATTCTTGGTAGCTAAAAGTGCATGGCCCAAGAGCCTACCTAATTAAATAAATCTAATTTTTTAATTAATATCTGATGAACTCTTGACTAGGACAAATTGTCTAGTTAACCAATTCGCTTTTAACCTGTAAAACTTTTTCAATATCTTCAAGATCTTCATTAGTGATCTTAATCTGCATTGGACAGTGTTTAGGCCCACACATTGAACAAAATTCTGCTTGTTTGTAGATATCCGCAGGCAACGTTTCATCATGATATTCCTTAGCTCTTTCTGGATCTAAAGACAATTCAAATTGCCTATTCCAATCAAAATTGTAACGGGCCTGACTGAGCTTATCGTCACGATCGCGAGCGCCGGGGCGATGTCGAGCGATATCGGCAGCGTGGGCTGCAATTTTATACGCAATGAGTCCCTCACGCACATCTTCTGCGTTTGGAAGACCCAGGTGTTCTTTGGGGGTAACATAACAAAGCATTGCTGTGCCGTGCCAACCTGCTATCGCAGCGCCAATGGCCGATGTGATGTGGTCATAGCCAGGTGCGATGTCGGTAACTAGGGGGCCCAGCACATAAAAAGGTGCCTCATTGCATTCCTCCATCTGTTTTTTAACATTGAATTCAATTTGATCCAAGGGAACATGACCAGGACCTTCAACCATTACCTGAACATCGTGCTTCCAAGCTTGGCGCGTTAGCTTGCCAAGCGTTTTGAGCTCAGCTAGTTGAGCAGCATCAGAAGCGTCGTGCTGACACCCGGGCCTCAAGGAATCACCAAGAGAAAATGTGCAGTTGTAGCGCTTAAAGATCTCACAGATATCCTGAAATCGAGTGAAAAGTGGATTCTGGCGATGATGATACAGCATCCACTGAGCCAGGATACCACCACCGCGACTCACAATTCCAGTGAGACGGCCTTTTACTTTGGGAAGATGTTCGATTAATAAGCCAGCATGAATGGTTTGATAATCAACACCTTGCTGGCAATGTTTTTCGATAATGTGTAGGAAATCATCTTCATCTAGCCTTTCAATGGAGCCATGCACACTTTCTAGAGCCTGATAAACGGGTACCGTTCCGATTGGTACCGACGAGGCATTAATAATTGCCGTGCGCACTTCATCAAGATTGACACCACCGGTAGACAAATCCATCACTGTGTCGGCACCATACTTAACCGCTAGCTTTAATTTATTGACCTCCTCTGCAACATCTGAAGCATTAGGAGAAGCGCCGATGTTGGCATTCACTTTGCATTTACTAGCAATACCGATTGCCATCGGCTTCAGATTAGTATGCTTGATATTGGCCGGGATGATCATCCGACCACGAGCCACCTCTTCCATTACTAGAGACTGAGGAAGATTCTCTCGCTTAGACACATAGATCATCTCCTCGGTCACAACACCCTTTCGGGCGTAGTACATCTGGGAAACATTTGCCTGGCCTTGACGAGTCGAAACCAACTGAGTACGCATGTTTTTAGCAGCAGCGAAATTGCCAGGAGATAACTTTTTGGCTGCAGATCACATCCTTCACTTCCCTGCGCTGGCGTAATCCAAAGTCAGGTTCAGAGGGTGTTATCTCAGCCATAATTGCCTGAAGCGACAATGAGGCACCCCTAGTGATGGCTAGAAGCTAGCAAGAGTCGTTGACAGAGACTATTTAGGTAGTCTGAAGACCGTTCAATGCCGCAGCTACCACGCGATGATCAGTATCCTGTTGCAAGGGATGCAATAAGCTACGAGCCTGTGCAGCAACTGGCTGGTCTGCACCATCTCGAATGACCCGGCCGAGGATTTCTGCCCCGCTCACCCGCACTGTACCATCTTTGTCGTTCACTGCTAACTGAGCTAACTCTAGAAGCCAGGTAAGGTTTATATCCGGCTGTTCGGCCAAGGCTGAAAGAATGCTGCACCGCACCAACCAGGTTTGATCCTCCACAAAAGTAGCTTTCAGTAAGGGCCAAGAGCGCTCCACCCCATAACTCGCAAGAGCATTTGCCGCTTCCGCCCGCACATTCGGATCCCCGTCACTACTGAGAAGATGACTTAAAACTTTCCAACCCTGTTCCGTGCGTTTGTAACCCAAGCCGCTGCAGCTTAACGAGCGCACTAGGAAAAGAGTCTGCTTAGTACCCAGTACTAGTAATGGTACTGCTGCCTCATCTCCATAAAAACGCAACTGGGTAAGAGCTGACATTGCCCTTACTGGATCGCCACTTACAATTGCTTCCCTTAGTGAATCAAGATCGGGTTGATTTGGGGTGGACTTACTCATGACTTACCGTCCTCGAGATGCAATCGCTTTAAATCTATGAATAGCTTGGAGCGCCGACAGCTTACGCTTGAAGGCATAAACGAATAATCGGATTAGGCCCAACAAATATTGACCGTAAAGCTTATATTTGTTGTTGCCTCGACGTTTGTGTACAACTACTAAAGCAAGGGCGATTCTAAAAAAATCTAAACCAAAGATATGCTTTGGTCTCATAGAAGAACCCCATACTCTTCAATCCAAGCTAGAAGTGTGGCCGTTAGCACTTCAATACCAACCCCTAGAGCGGCATCATCCAAAGAAAAGGCCCCGTGGTGTAAAGGAGCACAGCCCCCCGGGCCTGCTACTCCAAGGCGCACCATCATTCCCGGTACATCGCGAAGCAATTCTGCAAAGTCCTCGGCACCCAAAGAGGGCTGCTCTACTGCGAGGACCCGATCGGGACCAAGACGATTGATTGCGGATTGTTCTAAAATGTCCGTGAGGATTCGGTCGTTATGTACAGGCGGTGCTATGCGACGGTACTGTACTCTGGCTGTTCCTCCGCAACAAGCGCAGATGGCCTGCACTGTGTCTTCAATCCAGCCGGGCAACTGAGCATACTGATCTGGATCCAGACATCGGATCGTACCGAGCAAACGCACCTGATCAGCAATAACGTTAAAGGCTCGGCCTCCTTCCACCCTGCCGAAGCTTACTACTACAGGTTGTAAGGCATTTAAGCGACGGCTGATCGCCTGTTGCAACTCGGTCACCACCTTGGCTGCCATCCACACCGCATCCACTGATTGATGGGGACGGGCCCCATGGCCGCCTTCCCCACGTACTAGAATCTCTAGCTCTCCGGCAGCAGCCGTCAAACACCCGCGGCGAATTCCTATAGTTCCTACCGGAAGATCTGGTACGACGTGTACTCCATATAGTGCGTCCAAGCCCTGAGTAGCTCCAGCATCGCGCATCCAGATCGCTCCTTTAGCTAGCTCCTCTGCAGGTTGGAAGAGCAGACGCACCCGTGCTCTCATTGTTGTGGGCACCGACGTCAGTAGGCGTGCAACCCCCAATCCCGTACAAGTATGCAAATCATGACCACAAGCGTGCATCACCCCTTGGCGTTTAGAGGCATAAGGCAGGCCTGTGCGTTCTTCAACAGGGAGAGCATCCATATCCACCCTCAAACCCACGGTAGGTCCTTGTCTGAGACCTAATTCTGCTACCACTCCAGTGCGACCGACGCCCTCTTGCACACGCCAGCCCAGGCGTCGTAACTCGCCGGCAACCAAAATCGCCGTCTGATACTCTTCTCCGCTCAGTTCTGGGTGCGCATGTAGATGTCGACGCAACTCCAGTAGCTCTGGCAAATCTTGAGCCAACCGATCCAAAGGAACAGTTAATCCCTTCATCTCAAGATTTCTTCAAGGCCAGAAATGCCATCAAGTCCTGAGTGGGGCGTGGCGGCCATCGCCGCACATCTACGAGCCAATCCGTTTGTCGATATCGTTGATCCAGTCCGGCAGCCGCAGCCCAATGGCTTTCTGCCTCCCCAGCGGAACCCTGGCGCCAGAGCAGACCGCTCAGGGCCGCCCGGGCGTCAGCAAACAGCGGATAGCGCCGAACCAATTTGCGCAATTCTGACTCCGCCCAGGCCAAATCGCCCTCTTGCCAAGCTGCCAAGGCCTCACTTGAACGGGCCATCGCAAAACCTGGGCGAGCGAGTGAGGCCTGACCATAAAGGCGTCTGGCTTCGTTCCAATAGCCTTCAGAACCCCGCACATTGCCAAGGTTATAGAGGGCAGAGGCATTATCAGGCTGCCGATCTAGGATCCAAAGATAGTCGGCAGCGGCAGCCTGCCAATTCTGTAAAGCCTCTTCCGCGGTGCCGCGATTGAGGTGTGGGTCACTCTCCTCCGGAGCTAGAGCAATTGAGCGAGTTTGATCTTCAATTGCACCATCAAAATCCCCAAGGGCCAGCCGCACATTGCCGCGGTTGCTCAAAGCCGCTGCGTCCTGCGGAGATTGTGCCAGGATAGACTCCCAGAGAGGGAGGGCCTTCGTAAAATTACCGCCTCGACTCGCAATCAACGCTTGTTCATAGAGCTCCTGCAAGTCCAGGGCTAAGGCATGCCAGGGCCAAGTCAAGCTGATCGCCAGAATCATTATTACCGTCAGGCAACGCATCACACAACCTCTGCGATATGAGAGCGGGCAGCGTCCGTCGCCACACGCCCCCGAGGTGTTCTAACCAGCAACCCTTGCTGCAGCAAAAACGGTTCCACCACTGTTTCTAATGTGGCAGGGTCTTCACCCAAGGCAGCTGCCAATGTCTCTAGACCCACTGGACCCCCTCCATGCTGATCTACCAACACCGAGAGCAAACGACGGTCGACAGCATCGAGACCACGATGATCAACACGATGTAGGCTAAGAGCCTTTGTCACCATAGTAGCATCGATTGTTATGCCGCTGCCTTGCTGGACGCTGGCCACGTCGCGGACACGTCGCAGCAGGCGGTTGGCGACCCGTGGTGTCCCCCGGCATGAAGCCGCAATTCGCGCACAGGCGTCCGCCGTGAGATTCATAGATGCCAACTGAGCAGTGTGGGCCACAATCGCTTCAAGGTCGTCCTGATCATAAAATTCCAAACGCTGAACTAAACCAAAGCGATCACGAAAGGGGGCGCTCAAAGATCCCGCTCTGGTTGTGGCTCCTACAAGAGTGAATGGCAGTAAATCAAGCGTGCGGGCACGAGCTGTACTACCTCTTCCAACGGTAAAATGCAGACGGCTATCTTCCATCGCCGGGTAAAGAATTTCTTCCGTAACGCGTGAAAGACGGTGGATTTCATCAATGAATAGCAGATCACGCGGTTGAAGATTCACCAACAAACCCACGATGTCGCGCGGTCGTTCAAGAGCGGGGGCACTAGCGATTTTACAGTTCACCCCAAGTTCCTCAGCTAGCACAAGCGCCATCGTGGTTTTACCTAGCCCTGGCGGGCCATGGAGCAGTACGTGATCTAAGGCATCACCCCGACCGAGGGCCGCTTCTACGGCAATCCCCAATACCTGTTTCAACTCACCTTGGCCTATGTACTCGGCTAAACATTTCGGCCTTGGGTTACCGGTTGGTTGAGCGACCTGTTCGTTTGAAGCCGGCTGCGAGTCCACCAAGGCCGTTTCGCGAAGAGGAAACTTGCGATCGGAGTTGGAAGAAACAATCGCCATAGGATAAGGCTACCTACGCTTAGACAACCTCTGTAGACAAAAACAAGACCATGGTCAAAGGAGGAGTAAAAAAAACTGCCGCGGCAGCCGCGCGGGCTGCCGCCAACCGTCTCATGGCTGATAATCGCCAAGCTCGTCACCAATACGAGATTCTAGAAACGCTCGAAACCGGAATCGAGCTGGTTGGCACTGAAGTCAAGTCAATCCGTAACGGCAAAGCCAACCTACGAGATGGATTTTGCTTAATCCGTAACGGTGAATTACAACTTCATAATGTGCACATTTCTCCCCATAATCACTCTAGTAGCTACTTCAATCACGACCCATTGAGAACGAAAAAGTTACTAGCTCACCGCCGTGAAATCGACAAGCTACAAAAACAGCTCGATAAGAAAGGATTAGCTTTGATTCCTCTTAACATTCATTTAAAAGGCTCTTGGATCAAGCTTACAATTGGTGTTGGTAAAGGTCGAAAGTTACACGACAAACGCGCAGCCAGCAAAGAGAAGCAGTCAAAAAAAGATATCCAAGCTGCCATGGCTCGGTATTGATTAGTCTTAGTTGAGCATCTAGAGCAATAATAGTAAATTTGAATCATAGATATACCTGATTCTTGCATGTGAGAAGTAGGGTGGATCTATCTGTCACTGAATCTAATATCGATTAGGAGTTTACCACAGTATGAGGAATATAGTGTTCGCATTAAATATTATTATTTTGCTGTAGCTAATTAACCTGATAAAATCAATAGAATAGTTCGGTTATCATTCTCCCACCAGTTAAGTGTTGCCGTACTTCTTAATAAATCACAAATTAAAACATACGTTTAAACAAGATAACTACCTCACAAATCTAGCCCTCGCCACTCGGAACTATCATTTTCCCCAGAGGAGATTTTTTCTGTGAACAGCGCCAAGAACGCGCGACCTCAAGTCTATGCAAATGCAAGTTTTAGGTTCGTTCAGGCTCCACAAGCTCGCTGACGACCCTACGCTTGGACTTCCAGGGCGAATACGACAAGATTTTTTAGGTTGGTTGCCTCATCTGGAACCTGTTTTGTTTTACTGTGGTCAGCCTGCCAGGTCAACCTTGGGTTACAGAACGTATAAGAAATACAACCGCGAGAACGCTGCTGAAGTTAGCTGCACAGATCATACGGAACATCTAATAATGCTGATAGGGTCCTCCCAACTGTTTGTTTTACCCATCCACCAGTACTTGCAAGACCGAGCAACTAAGCCTTTACCATCGTGAAACAAGACGAACGACGTCAAGTTATCAAGCAGCAACGTGAACAGCTGATTAGAGACCTGGAATCCCTCTACCTGGCCGCTTTTGACCGACTCGGGGAGCTTGAAGGAAGTGTTGGAGAAATGAAGGTTGCTCAACTCACGCAAATGATCCTAAATTCGAGATCAGCGGCCCTTGAACCGCTGCTTAAAGAAATCGAAAAGCCCCTAATAACCACCCCCGGTGGCGGCCAGATGTGAGTTGGTTGGAACAGCTGGAACTGCAGCTAGATCAGCTAGATCAACGTCTAGCTGATCTCTTACGCAGTAGTAGTACAACACAAGAACAGCTATTCCGAGAGCAACGCAATTGTGATCGGGTACAAGCCTTGCAGCGGCAGCGGCAGCAACTACAACAAAGCGCAGAGCATCAGCGCAAGCAACTATTGCAACTGGCTGAGGATGTAAACACTTGGCGTCATCGGTTAGATAGAGCCCGGCAAGCTAACGCTACTGAACTGGCTAGTCGCGCTGATCAATATCTCCATAGATTAATGGAGCGGGGACGTCAACTCTGGAATGACTTCGATGATTTAGGGCGTCGCTTTAGGGAAGTAGAGCAACAATTGCTGGATTTGCAAACTCAACAAAAAGCGCCCGGCTCTTCTGATTTAGACAAAGATTGGGCGCTGTTTTATGCAGAACTGGAGTTACAAAAACTTCGTGAAGACTCGGGATTGTGACCTGATCAGGTTTTAGGAGTTGGAGGTTTGAGGCTGACTCCTTCGGGTGGCGGCGTTGGATCTGGATCAGCGATCAGCATGTGCTGAAGCACAATCTCAGGACGTTCACTATCCCGCCAGCGGATGCGATAAGCCGGCATTTTAGTGCCGCGGCTGGTGGTCTGTTCCACAGGTTCCATGACCCATCCCCGGCGGGAACGGCCCTGTGGATTGCGCTTAACCACCGCGTCGGCGTGCTTGAAGCGAAACCCTACGCGCTCACCACTCATGAGGATTGGACGATGCCATTTGCCTAATTATCCCATCGCAGGTGCACCCTTTGCTGAAGACTCCGGACGTAAGAGAGGGAAAGCAATCACATCGCGAATGGAAGGGCTATCGGTGAGCAACATCACTAAACGGTCGATCCCAATCCCCAGACCACCAGTGGGGGGCATGCCCACTTCCAATGCCTCGATGAAGTCCTCATCTAAACCTTGCGCTTCCAGGTCTCCAGTAGCTTTGCGGGCCTGCTGTGCCTCAAGCCGCTCCCGCTGATCCACGGGATCAATCAATTCACTAAAAGCATTGGCAGTCTCCCGACCCACAATGAATAGCTCAAAGCGCTCCACTAAACCAGGCTTGCTGCGGTGCTTGCGAGCCAAGGGCGAAATCTCAATCGGGTAATCAATCACAAAGGTGGGCTGAATCAGGTTTGCTTCCACTCGTTGTTCAAAAGCTGCATTGAGCAGACGACCTATGCAGTCAGCGGTGTCCGAAACCTCGAGCCCAACCGCCTCCATTTCTTCAGCCGCCTGTTCTCGGCTCATGAATTCATTGAAATTCAAACCCGTTGCTTTGTACACCAACTCATGCATGGTGGCCCGCCGCCAAGGCGGTGTGAGATCAATTTCTTTGTTTTGGTATGTAATTTGGGTTTTACCACAAACCTGTTGGCATACTTCAGCAATCATTGCTTCTGTAAGCTTCATCATCCCGATGTAGTCTGAATAAGCCTGGTAAACCTCAATCGAAGTGAACTCGGGATTATGACGAGTGCTGGTCCCTTCGTTACGGAAGATACGACCAAGCTCATACACCCGTTCAAAACCACCTACCACTAGACGTTTGAGGTGCAGCTCGGTCGCAATGCGTAAATACAAGGACAAATCAAGAGTATTGTGGTGGGTGACGAACGGCCGCGCATCCGCCCCGCCCACTTCTGATTGCAACACCGGCGTCTCAATCTCAAGAAACTGTCGCTCATCCAACCAGCGTCGAATGCCACTCACCAGCAAGGCTCTACGCCGAAAAGTCTCACGTGACTGGGGGGACACAATCAGGTCAAGATAACGCTGACGGTAGCGCTTCTCCACATCCACCAAACCATGCCATTTGTTGGGCAGCGGTTGCAGGGACTTGCTTAGCATGCGCCAATCATGCACCTTCACCGATAATTCACCACGATCAGTACGACGCAAGCTTCCGCTGACACCCAACCAGTCACCGGTATCTACCAAAGTCGTGATCTGCTTAAACCAGCCTTCCTGTTGTGCTTCCAGACCAGTTTCTTCAAGGAAGAGCTGAATGGTGCCGGTTTCGTCGACAAGGGTGAAAAAGGCAAGCTTGCCTAATACTCGACGGGTCATAACACGACCTGCAATAGACACGGTGACGTCGCGTTCCTCACCATTAAGGAGGTCGGCATGATTTGACTGAAGCTCAGCCATGCGGTGGCTGGGGTTAAAGGTTGAGGCATAGGGACCCTGTCCCAACTCCGCCAAGGTGTTTGCCTTTTCGAGACGGGTATCGCGCAGCTCAGACAAAGCAGCAGCAGGGGTAAGTGAAAAGTCGGTATATATTTTGCCCGTCCAGGGGAATCCTAAGCAGTGGCGGAAGCCTCACCTATGCGCTGGGATGAATAGCCTATACCGCGCACAGTGAGGATTAGTTCAGGGTTTCTTGGGTCAGGTTCAAGCTTGCCACGTAACCTCGCTACGTACACGTCAACTACGCGAAGGTCCGCAGCGCGGCGAGGTGGATAACCCCAGAGCTGTTCCAAGATCTCGGCTCGGGGCACAACGCGACCTGGATCACGGAACAACAGCTCTAACAAACTGAACTCGGTGTAAGTGAGATTGATACGTTCAACACCACGGGTTACCTGACGACGGTTAGTGTCGACTACCAGCTCTCCAAGGCGCAGCACACCTTGGCCTGCCAAAAGCTCGCGGCTTTCCACAACAGCATTACTACGGCCTACTCGACGAAAGATGGTAGAAATTCGAGCTTCAAGTTCTTTTGGGCTAAATGGTTTGGGCAGGTAGTCGTCCGCACCGAGATCGAGACCGGCAACACGTTCGGAAATTGCTTCGACCGCTGACAAAAAGATAATCGGCACACACGACTCGGCGCGAAGACGACGACACACCGCGAAGCCGTCAAGCTTGGGCAACATCACGTCGAGAACTACGAGGTCAGGAGACTCGCTGTGAAATAACTCCAAGGCTTGCTCGCCATCCTCAGCACAGATGACGCGGTATCCAGAAAGCTGCAAACGCATGACCAAGACGCGGCGTACCGCGGCTTCGTCATCAACAACCAGGACTGTTGTACCCGATTGCGACGGCAAGTCATCCGTCATCGGCACCACGCTTAATGAGTCGAAACTTTACCGGTCAGGGGATCAAAACAGAAACAAAAGCATTGTCCTACAAGCTGGTTATCGATTATTTTAAGAATCGAGCCTTTTTAAGGGTTCGCGAGAAGCCGCGTAATAATCCCATTCATCAGAGGCGGTCTTTAGCGCCTCATCGCTGCCGATCTGGCCCAGCATGGCACGCTGTAACTGGGTGTAAAGAATCTTTTGTAACTGCTTAATTCCTGGTAAGGCCGGTACCAAAACTCGTGCTCGCTTCAACGTGATGGCCGACAGTAAACGAGCCTGACGAATTTGCTGTTGCTCGGCAGTCATTATTCGTTCCTGCTGCAACTGAGCAAGAACCATCGCTAAGGCTTTTGTCGACGACGGAAGCACCTGTGCTTCATTGGCGAAACGCAGCTGGTTGGCAGCACCGGTAAGGAACAGGGCCAGTTTAACTGCCAAGGCCTGCTTTTTGCTCTGACGGGGCACGGCCAACATCATTAGGGCTACATTGGCTGTACCATCTATGCCCGTGACCGGAGGATGCGACTCGGTCACTGCGGCGACCCTAGGAGCATTGGTTTGAATGCTGCGCAAGAACTCCGCTCCTGTGGCCGCCATGGCTAAGTCTTCGCTCTGGAACAACTCAATAGCCCGTCGCTGACCCTGACTCACCACTTCACGAGGTAGTAACCCCTCCTGATAGAGCTCGGTCCAAAATCGAAAAGCGCGTAAGCCAGCGGCACTATTAAAGGCTGATCGTCGGCGCGCATCCAGCAGCGTGACTCCCATTTGCACCAAGACCTCGAGCATCTCGACGGAGTCATCCGGAACCATTGTAAGAAAAAGGCCGTAACGCCCTGTCCGTTCGCGGATGCGCTTGGCAAACGCTGGAACTTGATCCCAGCAAGTCGGCGGCGATGCAATGCCGGCTTGATCCAAGAGTTGGCGATTCACTAAGCTGAGCCGGACTGTGAGATACCAAGGCACAGCAAACTGCCCAGCTTCTTGGTTGCGGCAAGCCTGCCAAACTGATGGTAGATAGCGTTTTGCAGCGCTTGATGGCAATAAAGGCGTGAGATTTGTCAACCCTCCTTTACTAGCTAGACTGGCCGCAAAGGGGGGATTCAGATTCACCACATCCGGTGCTGTACGGGCGTAAACTGAGGATAGAAGTTTGCGTTCCACTGAACCCCAAGGTAGATCGGACCAGCGCAGTGGATTTTGGGGATAGACTGTTGCCCAGGCTGCCGTCAGATCGGTAAAGTAGGGATTGAACTTAGGAGCCAGCTGTAAGGTCCATAGATTCAGCTCCGGGCCGTGGTAACGGCGCCCACAAGCCGCCAATCCGGCGGCAACCCCTGATAGCAGCAATTTTCGACGTGTCAGCTGAATACTCATGACAGAGCCTTTGTACGCCAAAGCAATAACTGCAAAGACACCATCATTGGAGCCAGTAAACCTGTAATTAAGGCTTGACTCCATAGGGTCTGCCACCCCCAACTTTGCATTAAAGGATGGAGACTCCCGCCTTGGCAAATCAGTAGTTGCAATAGAAGACTCAATCCCAGGCCAACCGATCCGATCCAGGCCAACAAACCCAGATTTAAGCTGCGTTGGATAGTCCTACCCTGACGACCCAGCTGTCCCCACCACCAACCCAATACGAGAAGTGCCGGAATCTGGCTTAGCTCGCCAAGATTGAGACCATCAAGAATGAGTCCTAACGCGACACCGGCCAAACCACCAGACACAGGACCATCAACCAGAGCCCAAGGCAATAACCACAACAGTACCCAGGCCGGTCCTACGCCATCAATACTGAGCCATCTTGGAGAGCCCAGTACTAACAAAGGCACTAAAAGGGCCGAGGCTACACAGATCGGTTGTCGGTGCAATCGAGCCATGCCTAACGAGTGCGTACCTGAACCCAATCAATGGCCTCGGGAGTAGCGATCAACTGCACCATCGCGATCGGTGCCGGTACGGCACGACTATCAATCGATTGGATCACCCCAATTGATACATTCGGAGGCAACAGTGTGCTAGCGGGAGAGGTGGTCACAAGATCCCCCGGCCGCGCATCTGGATCTTTGTCAATGAAACGCAATGCAAGGCGACTGTTGCCGTGACCTACTAACAAGCCATGACTACGAGAGCGGGGGAGCCATACTCCAATCTCATGTCCTGGCGCTGTAAGCAACTTTACCCGAGATGTTGCCGGCGTCACGCTAGCAACCCGACCAACCAAACCACCTGGTCCAAGTACAGCATTCCCTACGCTCAACCCATGCAGCGCACCTTTACCAAGCTCTAGTTGCTGCCACCAACCCCGAGGTGACCGAGCAATCACGGCTGCTGCCACATCTCCTCGGCTTGATCCATCGCGCTGGAGCTCCAACAACTGCCGTAGTCGGCGGTTGTCTTGTTCTAATAACTGCAAACGAGCCTGATTCTCTAGATCGGTTGCGGAAACGATCCAATCGCGCTGTGTTGGTCCCGGCCAGAACGGACGGGTAATCAACGCATAAATATCCGTGAAACCCACCCCTTTACTGAAACGCACCAGCAACAAACCGACCACCAATAGTGACCAGAGACTGAGTTGTCCCAACCCGCGCCGACGGCTCCTGCCGGGCCGAAGGAACGGGGTCATGGCCTCAGGCGTTAGACGTAGAACGGACAAACTCTGGCGTATCCACTACCCGCTTCAGACGTTCCCAATCCTCTAACACTTGACCACAACCATTCACAACGCACAACAGAGGATCTTCAGCAATATGAACAAAAATGCCGGTCTCATGACTAATTAAGTCACTGATACCGCGTACTAATGCACCACCGCCGGCTAACATGATACCGCGGTCAACGATGTCAGCAGCCAATTCTGGCGGTGTACGCTCCAGGGTGCGTTTCACCGCCTCTACGATTACATTCAGAGGCTCAGCAATCGCCTCACGCAAGTCGCCAGCCTTGAGATTGATGGTTCGAGGAAGTCCGGAAACCAAATGTAGACCGCGTACATCCATTGATTGCTGATCAAACTCATCATCTAAAAAGGCGGAACCGATCCGAATCTTGATGTCCTCCGCGGTGCGCTCACCTACCACCATGTTGTGCACCTTTTTTAGGTATACACCAATCGCATCACTAATCTCGTCTCCAGCTACTCGTACTGATTCACTGAGAACTGTGCCGCCAAGACTAATTACTGCCACTTCGGCAGTACCGCCTCCGATATCCACAATCATTGTGCCTACTGGTTCGGTGACGGGAAGACCAGCGCCGATTGCAGCTGCCACAGGCTCATCAATTAAGTGAACCTCTCGAGCACCTGCCATTCCAGCTTCACGAACAGCACGGCGTTCTACACCGGTAACGCCGCTTGGAATCCCTACTACTAAACGAGGCGCCAAGATGCCACGACCTTCATTGCCCTTGGCAATGAAGGTCTTAAGCATTTGCTCGGCCGCATCGAAATCAGCGATTACACCGTCTCTCAATGGACGAACGGCACGAATGTTGCTAGGGGTACGACCCAACATCAATTTTGCTTCATCGCCCACGGCCAAAGTGGTACCCCGCTCTAAATCGAGCGCCACTACAGAGGGCTCCTGCAAAACAATGCCTCGACCAGAGACATAAATTAAGGTATTAGCAGTGCCAAGGTCGATGCCGATATCACGCGACAGCTGAAAACGACGAAACAGCACGGATACCGTGGCTTGAGTCGTTGGATCATAAGGGCGAACTCGAGAGTTGCTTGCTACAACTGGTCGCCTGGATAAAACCTTCTCAATTCGGCTATTTCAGCCTTGGCGCAACATGACAAACATCATTCATCATTCAGGGGTAGTTTTTCAATGAGCGTCAATTCTGTCACTCTTGTTGGTCGTGCCGGTCGCGACCCCGAAGTGCGCTATTTCGAATCTGGCAACATGGTGGCCAATTGCACCATGGCTGTCAACCGCCGCCGCCGCGATGACGAGCCGGATTGGTTCAATCTGGAAATCTGGGGCAAACAAGCCCAGGTGGCCGCTGATTATGTGAAAAAGGGATCCCTACTAGGAATCATCGGCAGCTTCAAATTAGATCGTTGGACTGATCGAAACAATGGGGAGGAGCGCACCAAACCCGTCATACGCGTGGATCGTCTTGAATTACTAAGTTCTAAGCGAGACAACCAAGAAGCCAGAGGCAGCAACTTCGGCGATCAAGCCTTAGAAGAGGAAATTCCTTTCTGAGACCACTCACAACTTAATCAACGGAATTGCGGCGATGCCAGATATGTAAACCAATCCAGATTACAGCGCTCGCTATGGCGACTACAATTATCACTTTGATTACTTTCGAAACGGGATCGATCCAAAGCCCAATGTTGCTATAGCCCTCTCCCATCACTATGCCGGCCACAGTGAGAAGAATCATCCAAATAAGACTACTAGCGGTCGTCCATACCAGAAATAGCGTAAGGGGCATCATCTCAATGCCTGCGGGAACGGAGACCAGGGTACGAATACCTGGGACAAGTCGTCCCCAGAAGACTAATGCTGTGCCATAACGGCTAAACCAACGACGATTTCGGTCGAGTTGTTTTGGACTAATCCCAATCCAGTGGCCATGGTGACTGAGCCAAAGTTCAATACGTTCCTCATTGACTAGACGACCAATTCCATACCAAGATAAAGCTCCAAGTACGGTTCCCAAAAGACCTGCCAACACAACCGGCAGTAACTGCAGTTGTCCTTGCTGCACATAAAAGCCTCCCAAAGGCATGATTAACTCTGAGGGGATAGGGGGAAACAGATTTTCCAAAAACATCGCCGTAAAAATTGCGATGTATCCCAGCCACTGATTAGTATCAACTGCTTGATCAATGAGCTCAGGCAAACGGGCAATAAGATCAGAAAGCACCATGGAGCTCGCGTGCAACCGCGCAAATATTCCACAAGGCTTAACAAGATCAGTATCGATAATGGTCAGGTTTGTAGGGGCCTTCTATCGGCACATTAATATAATCGGCTTGATCTTTGCTGAGCTCGGTTAGATTAGCACCGATCTTTTCTAAATGAAGACGAGCCACCATCTCATCAAGATGTTTGGGTAGGACGTACACCCTCTTACCGTATTCATTACTTTTGGTAAATAGCTCAATCTGAGCCAATACCTGATTCGTAAAAGAGTTGCTCATCACGAAGCTCGGGTGACCGGTAGCGCAGCCCAAGTTCACCAAACGACCTTCAGCAAGAAGGATAATCCTGTTGCCGTTAGGTAAGGTGATGTGATCAACCTGGGGTTTTATGTTGTCCCAGGCATAGTCTTTCAATGACGCTACATCAATTTCATTATCGAAATGACCGATATTGCACACGATTGCTTCATCCTTCATCTCTATTAAATGCTCATTTCGAATCACCTGACAGTTACCAGTAGCCGTAACAAAAATGTCCATCTGATCCGCTACATCTTCCAGACGGACAACGCGATAGCCCTCCATCGCTGCTTGCAATGCGCAGATAGGATCCACTTCGGCAATGCATACAATGGCACCAAGACTGCGGAGTGATTGAGCAGATCCTTTACCTACATCGCCATAACCGATTACAAGAGCCTGCTTACCGGCTATCATCGCATCCGTAGCGCGCTTGATGCTGTCCACTAAAGACTCGCGGCAGCCGTAAAGGTTGTCGAATTTACTCTTGGTGACCGAATCGTTGACATTGATGGCAGGGAAGGGCAGCTCACCGCTCTTCTGCATTTTGTAGAGGCGTGCCACACCTGTGGTGGTTTCTTCGGTCACACCTTGGATTGCCGCTCTAGTACAACTATAGAAAGTGGGATCTTCAACGAGCTTCTTTTTGATCGAAGCAAACAAGTAAGTCTCTTCTTTGCTGGAAGGGTTATCGAGAACAGTGATGTCTTGTTCAGCCTTCGTACCAAGTATTAGGAGACCAGTTGCATCTCCACCGTCATCGAGAATCATATTGGGAGCACCGCCATCACTCCACTCGAGGATGCGATGGGTATAAGTCCAATATTCCTCAAGGGTTTCTCCCTTCACCGCAAACACAGGAATACCACGAGCTGCGATAGCAGCCGCTGCATGATCCTGAGTGGAGAAAACATTGCAAGAAGCCCAGCGCACATCTGCACCGAGATCTTTTAAGGTTTCAATCAACACTGCGGTTTGAATTGTCATATGCAAAGAACCGGCAATCCGAGCCCCTTTTAAAGGCTTTTCTTTGCCGTACTTGGCCCGGAGAGCCATCAATCCAGGCATCTCAGTTTCGGCGATATCAAGCTCTTTCCGACCAAAATTGGCCAGGTTGATATCAGCAATGACATAGTCAACGCCGAGCTTAGGCTCGGTCGCGGTTGTGGGCGCTACCACCATGGCCTTCTAGCTCCGTAGGGAGAACATGGACTGGAATTTATGCAGAGGATCCGAAGCTTCGGACTCATGACATCATCACCTTACTGAGTATGTCCATCTATTTGTCCGACCTCAAAGCCACTCAGGCATTGGGCAAGAAAATGAGCAAATGGCTTCCAGCGGGCACCATTCTACTTTTAGAAGGACCACTAGGGACTGGTAAAACCTCATTAGTGCAAGGGATTGCCGCGGGACTCGGTATTTATGAACCTATCACCAGTCCCACTTTTGCTTTGGCCCAGCATTACCCAGATGGGAGTCCACCTCTCATACATCTTGACCTCTATCGCTTGGAGAACCCCAAAACAGCCAACGACATCTTTCTGCAAGAAGATGAAGAAGCCAAAGCTATCGGTGCCTTCCTAGCTGTGGAATGGGCCGTACGCCTCAGCCTGGATTTACCGGAAGCATGGAAAGTAGAACTCTCCCATAAAGACGGAGTGGGTCGATATGCCCAAATCATTGCACCAGGGGGGTCTCAAAATGAACTGAATTGGGTGGCATCGGACCTGATTCATATTCTCGGAAGCTAATGGCTGGCTTATGTATGGCCGCTCCAGCCATCAATAATGTTTCTGTTGGTTTAGAAATAGCCCCACCTCATTATCTGTTGGCTGCGGATCGATGGCACCTGTACCACCGCAAACGAGGGCGCCGCAAGCTGCAGCAAAACGAACTCGCTCCGTCGGTGGAGATTGCCATCTATGCAACAGGCCTGCCATAAAAGCGTCCCCAGCTCCAGTGGTATCCACTACTTGTTTAGGTCGGAACGCCGGCTGCATGCCGGTAACACCATTAAGGAACCAGTGTATTGGTTTAGCGCCGTCGGTCACGACAACATCTGGATGCCGGGGCAATGCCCGGGAGATTACTGTAGGCCGATCTGTGGAGAAGAACCACAGAGCCTCTTCGCGAGCAAGCTTGATGAGCGACGCTTGCTGTAGAAGTGGGCTAATGAGCGAGATCTGTTCTGGCTGAGGGCCAGCAGCTGGGTCTGCTGTTGTATTCCAAAATGTAGGGCGCCAATTCACATCCAGCGCTATAGCAGTATCGCGACATCGCATTTCCTGTAGCGCGGCGCGAAGCGCACTCGCTGAAGCTGGCGACGCCAAAGGGATGGTTCCGATCAGCAACCAGCTCACCCTTGGTAGAGCTTGCTTGGTCAGAGCCTGATCGGCAAAACCCAATCCCCAATTGTTAATAAATCCCTGAAACAGGCGTTCACCCTTTAAGGAACGACGCACCAAAACTATCCGTGATGGTCGTTGCTGATCACGCTGCAAACAAGTTGTATCAATGTGGCGCTCGTCAAACAACTGGCAAAACGCATCGCCGATTGGGTCTAACCCCAAACGACCTGCAAAAACAACAGGTGTTCCTAGTCTGGCCAAGCCGCAGGCCACATTAGCGGGAGCTCCTCCAAGCTGATCATTGACAGGTCGGTCCTGCGATGGATCTCCGCCAAGAGGACCTAGGCGATCAACAAGTGCTTCTCCTAAGCAAAGGATTGTTTTTGTCTTTAACAAACCCACAAAGCACATTTGGTACTTCCATCATTGTGGTGTTGGACCTAGAAAAACGTACGAAATTAAGAATGTGATTCGGAGCCTTTTAGCAAAAGCTGCATTGCCATGACTCGGTCCACCCCCATAACGGGGTAAAGTACTTTTCTTAACCGGATCTAACAACTGAAAAGGAGTAGAAATCAATCGATAGAGACTATTGGAATGGCGCAGTCGCCAGACATAGAGTTGATCATGAGCTTCTGAATCAATATGATGCCTAAAAGAAACACAGCAATCAGGAAAGCACCAAACCCAAATTGGTACTTTGAAGTCCAAGCTTGAATGATATTAAACAAAATCTCAGCGCTAAGATCTTCCTGTGGATCAAATGACAGATAACTATGAAACAGTTCCACGTAACAGAAAAGTCTCATGCCAAATCGTTAAGATGAGTCAAAGCTAACGGAGTGGTTAGCTGTCCAGTACATCGATGGAACTGCTCTTTAAAATGAATATTTCAACACCCAACTAGATAAGAAGAACGTAAACCAAAACAGAGGATTAACAAAAACCACGGCTGAATCTGGGTCTAGATCTCCCAATAGCTCTGTGGCATTCGACAATCGTGGTAAAACCTCGCGCATCGGTGAGGAAGCTGATCAAGTCGATCGAATACCTTCAAGAGTTATTCTGATCTTGGTATATCCCAGCAAATCGTCCGATTTAACACCTGTGCAGTAGCGCAACTCAGTAATAGTTACAATAGTGGCGTCCCAATGGAATAAAAACAGAGGTACGGCTCCAGTTCTAAATGCAAAAAGGCCGCTTGTTCAAGTACTCGGGTGTAAGACGTACTAAATAAAGTGGATCAATTGCCTAACCATTTAGTTCTCGATCGAGTAATTTCTCCTCGCAAATCAATTCCTGCATGAGGTGTCCTTAACAATCAACGATGGCGTACTAAATTCAGCGAAAAAACGTCTATAGGCATTTTGGGCAGGCATGACCCTATAAGAAACAATCTGTTAATCTACATACTCGCCATTCACTAAACGTTCACAGGTTTTGATCAAATAAATGTCAACCAGCAGCAAAATAAAAAATGATTTCATAACTCAGAAAGTAATCAGCAAATAAATAGCGCGGTTGCAATTCAAATGCGCGGAGCACCGCTTTGAGCTTAACTATAACTAGTAGAACATAACGTCCACTAGCCGTTGCTGTTGACGGTATCGGAGATACCGTTAGGAAAATCTTAGGCAAGCAATAATTTTAATGATGATCTTTACGAGCCCGAAGAAAACACTCAAATACGCGAATCATTTGAGAGAAACTAAAATTGACAAATTGAATGGTAGCGGAGTTAGAATTACCTGCAAAAACACCAGGAGATACTGGTCAATTAAGCCTGTCCAATAGTTACGCCAGGCCTCAGTCGAGCCAAGAATAAAAGTGAACACGCCCTACCTTTAAAACAACTTCGAATACATGCAAGATGATGTTCTCAGTTAGCTATCATCTCAGCTACAGAAAAAATCCGTCTAGTTCAATTGCAGGGCACAGTGCATAGACAATTTGATTTCCATGTTTCTAAACAAAAATAGGCATTTTTCTCGAAGAAAAAGCTTCTAGAACCGGTTATAACAATTCCTTGGTTGTATAAATTTGCCGTAACAGACGGAGTAGATAAAGTAGCCATAACTCTGATGTAAGCTTACTAAAAGATCTAGCGGTAGCAACTCAAAATCCAACACATAAAAACTATGTGATTTCAATTTATGCATAATGTTTTGTGTAAAACAACTTACAGCCGTAACAGTTTTATAGGATGAGTCAATTGAGAAACGCTTTTGGCAGATCGAAGCCAACGAAGCTTACCAACCCTGCGGAACATCTGTTAGACAGATATACTCAAATAATAATTATGCATATAAATATTATTCTGTTCGATCTAAATACAAGCAACTATAAAGCGTATACATTGATCAGATCCGCGACAGCTTGTGCATCAATACCAGCTACCTTGCGAATAAAACCGTAGTCGACGGAACGACAAAAATGTAGAAGCTTTGGCGTCAGTTCCATATTTAGAGCTTGCGTTCTCGTAGGATCAGGATTACAAAAAACGACGTTGGAAGACTTCCATTCGGCGCCAATACGAATTGCATGATTTACCCAGTAATACTCGTCAGCTAATTCTAGTAAAGGAAAGCTCATTATACTTGCATTCTCGCAAATTCTGCAAAAATCATTACGCGTCATTATAAAAAACATATTTTGCTTTTTTAGTTGATTGATAGGAAGCCCAAAATAAGGTGCAATACGAGCAAATCGCATTGCGTTAGCAATAGTCTGCTGTTGATCTAGTCCCACCTTCTGCTGCAATGAAAAACGCGTTTGTTTACAGAAAGATTGAATCCAATCAAAAGGCTGCAACGGTAGCATGTCGCCTGAAACTAAAACCATCGAATCACAGCCATCATCGACTGCTATAGACAGTAAACGTTGAGTCGCTGCAACAAGACTTCGGTCACCCCAAGCTGTATCCAATGGCTCTAGATCAATACAGGATTCAGAAAGTACAGGTCGAGGTGATGATGTTTTGGCATGTACATAAAGCCCAAATGAATTAGGCATTGCAGAATGCAAAAATTGTTCCCAGAGGGAACAATTATTCAGACTTTCTTTGACTAAGAAACAAAAGCCGGTTTTCATCCTTTGCTCAATAAATTCTATAAACTTTAGAGTAACATGTTAAAAATTAAGTTTGCAATAGCTTCTAAGCTTTTACTCGCTAATCTAAACCTACCTTCTTTATATAATGTAATTTTGATTTGTATCAAAATTACAATTGTAGCTACTAATATTGTTTTTCTAAATAAAGTTACGCATAAATAGCTAAAAATATAATTAATCTAGTTATTTACTTAGTCTAATTATGTAGAAAATTACATTATCTTACGGAACTTTTATTCGCCTAATTTTGTTGAAATACTTTTTATTCTTAGCAATAAAACTGGTTACTAGAAACTAAAAAATAATATCGAAATTTTATGCCATAAAGTAAACTATTGTATATAGCAGCACTTTTGCGCTATATGAACAACTCAATCTCTTCAATTATCTTGAAATTCGAAAAATTGATATAAATTGGTTGATTACAGCCGAAAAACAGAAAAATTACTTTTAGAATAAATGCCCTTCAACACAGTTTTTATATCCGCAAATTATTCAAAGCCGTAACACAATAACGAAAAAATCTAAACATCTGCACACTTGGATTATCTCGCAGATCTTGGTTATTAGAACTATACAAAAATAACCTATCACAATTTCAATTCGAAGCTTAGGAACTGTTAACTGACATCTGACTAGCAGCAACGCCATTACTCTTCAGATTAATAACTTATCAACCTTAAAGTAGAGAAACTAACGGAATCAAAGAAGAAGAGTGCGTTTAGATGTGATGATCGGACTGGCTTTGGGACGCCTTAGTTCTAGAATTCTCTGATGGTTGGACTGACATGACCAGCGCTGCCAAGCGATCTGAGTCTCGCCAGCAACAACCATGAGGTACTGTGATCTTTGATGAACTAACGATAGATACCGTGCTCTTATTAAGTGTTTTTACCCCAGGTTGTATGCGGCAGTAAAAAAAGAAGCGACTATTTGCGCCGCGGACCTTTAGGCGCCAAAGTTCAATACCAGTACACGCTCTCTGAATGACTGCTACCTTCTCCCCGATGCAGGCGTTCTGGACATGGGAGAGTCACCGAGTTGGATGGTCGTTGGCCGGGGATCAAACAGCATCAATAGCGGTGCTATTAATTCATGGATTCGGAGCCAACGCTAGCCATTGGCGCTTCAACCAACCCGTTCTTGCTGAACTGGCTCCTACCTATGCCATCGACCTGCTTGGTTTTGGACGAAGTGATCAGCCTCGTGCCAGACTCCAAGATGAGCCTGTAAATAGTTCAGCCGTTTGCTACAGCTTTGATCTTTGGGGACATCAAACCGCTGATTTTTGTCGGGCTGTGATCAACCGACCGATGGTACTCGTTGGTAACTCCATCGGTGGAGTGGTGGCCCTAAGGGCCGCTCAACTGCTGGGACCGGACCGTTGCCGGCGTGTGATGCTCATCAATTGCGCCCAACGGCTCATGGACGACAAGCAATTAGTGACGCAACCTGCCTGGATGACCTGGATCCGCCCCCTCCTAAAAAAAATGGTGCGCCAGCATTGGTTGAGTACGATTCTATTTAAGAATGCTGCCCACCCTGGCGTCATCCGAAATATATTGAAGCAAGCCTACCCCAGTGGCCAAAACATCGATGATGAGCTAGTCGAACTCATTTACCAACCAACTCAACGCGACGGCGCAGCCGAAGCGTTTCACGGTTTCATTAATCTATTCAATGACCACTTAGCACCACAATTGATGAAAAAGCTGATGGTACCGGTTGATTTAGTTTGGGGAGAACAAGACCCCTGGGAACCACTTGCTGAAGCCAAGCGTTGGGCCGAGCAGATCAGTTGTGTGAACTCGTTCAATGTAATCCCTGGAGCCGGTCATTGCCCGCATGATGAAACACCAGACGCTGTGAATACACTGCTTAAAGAGAGGCTTAAGTTGATTATGGAATCTTCTCGAGCAACTCATAGGTCAGCCTCTTAGACCAACGGGCAGGTTAATAATATTAAGTATTTCAATCCTATACTTGACGGATCGCCTTGTGATTCTTAATCAACCCACTGACACTTTAGAAGTTTCAAAGCTATCATACGTCAAAGTTGAGTGAACTTAACTTTAATACTGAGACATCATTTGATAAAGTCAGCTAAATAATTCATTAATGCATCCCAGTCAAGAGTTTTCATTGTAAATAACATTGTTGGTTAAAAAGTCGGGCTACAAAGTGCTGTTTTAATAAGCTTGGAAGAGAAAGACTAAATCATAGTTAGCTATTTCTAGTAGTTAATATAGGTGTAAAAATTTGACAAAAAGTTTTTAAAGTTAAAGAAAGGCTAAAGCCATGAAGAAGACGTAATTGGGCCTTGCATAAATAGTTTATAAATTAATTTCAGCGTTGGAACGCTGCTCAGCTCTTCCGCTAGCAAAGCTTAACTGTGTTTAAAATTAAAACTTAAATAATATTTAATTTTTGCCCTTCACGATTTTTTCTTTTTTGTGTTCTAATTAAATTTAAGTGTAGTTTATTAGCTGCTTTGGTAAACACTCTTAGCTAAGACTTTACTGGCTAATGCTTTTGCCGATTCTGATCGCGATACGCGCGCAGTTTCCGTAAACAAACCGTCTGAAGACCGACACCATTATCTTACCTAAGCACAGATCAGTGATTAAAATTATCATTCTAGTTAATTGCTATAACATATCCATAATATAGCTACTCTAAAACATTCAAATATTATACCCTGTTAAATGAGAAATCATGTGATACTAAATAAAAATACATTAACGCAACTAAAACTATTAAATCAGCAACCATAAGAATAATTTAATTTTAACAGCAAAAAGTATAAATTTTTTTGCTTTTTCGAAACCATTATACATAGTTAGCTGACGATAACCTTTGCTAAGTTATTTGCTACGCACACATACGTAAAATTTACATAAATGGCTAATAGGTCGTGAAATTTACGAGCAACAACAATATTTTCGCCTTTATATCTAATTTCTGAATTAATCCTCTGCCGCTGTCAGAAAGATCGATTAGAAGATTAATGTTTAAGTAATAATCCGGTTCTAGTATGTTTGTATTTACACAGCTGCAAGTAGAATTGAGCAAGCATTATCCAATTAGCAAGCTATGTATGCTTCAACCCGATTACTCACACGACGAAGCCCAGCCAAACCATCACGTTCTAGATTTCTAACTCGGTCACGGCTCATTCCTAGAATACGTCCGATTCCGGTAAGACTCATGGGGTCTTCACCATCCATGCCAAAGCGCATGCGCAGAACTTGTTCTTGAAGACGGGGTAGCTGTTCAAGCAAGCTGCGAAGGTCGCCTTTTAGGCAATCCTCTTCTACTTGGTCGCTAGGGAGTTCATTATTTCCGGAAAGCAATTCCAACAGTTCCGTATCGTCACCATCACCAACTTTCATCTCTAAACTCACAGGCTGACGGGCACGACACATCAAATCTTTAACTTCATCTTCCGGAAGTTCTACACATTCAGCAAGTTCAGTAACGGTAGGAGTACGCCCTAATTCTTGGCTCAACTCCCGCTGACCTTTCTTCAACTTATTCAACATCTCGGTGATATGAATTGGTAACCGGATTGTGCGGCTCTTCTCCGCAATGGCACGGGTGATACCCTGACGTATCCACCAATAGGCATATGTAGAAAACTTATAGCCACGTGTAGGATCAAACTTCTCAACGCCGCGCACAAGACCAATAGTTCCTTCCTGAATCAAATCCAGAAGCTCCATGTTTCGCTTGGTGTATTTCTTGGCAACGCTGACGACCAAGCGCAGATTAGCCGCCACCATCCGCTCTTTGGCTCGGCGACCATGCTGCAATTTGCGCTTGAGTTGCACACTTGTAACTCCAACTACCTTAGCGAGCTGTTCGTGTGCTGGCTTGATGCCATCTCTGCTTTCTAGCTCCAACTCCAGGGCTTCAATCGCCATGAGTTCCTGAACTTGACGACCCAAGGTGATCTCTTGTTCATGGGTGAGTAAGGGAACGCGTCCGATGTCGCGTAGATAAGAACGCACCAAGTCGACATCAACACCAACAGTACGGGAAGGATTTGCTGGTTTTGAAGCAGCGGTAGCGACGAGAGCCATGGCGCTTCTGTTTAGCTATGTAAAGCGTACTCCTAAGAAACGTAAACGAGTTCTCAAAAAGAGGCAGCAGCCAGAAATAGAGTAGAAATACTTGTTATTTGCCCTAGTTCAGGTAGATTGCGCAGCAACCACTCCGCTGTCTTCAGATAGATCAACGTGCCTGCTACGTCTGTACATGTAGTTATGAATGGGGTAGACATCAGAGCTGGATCAAGCCCCATCCGATCGAATAAGAGCGGGAAAGCTGCACCTGCTGTAGCTGCCATTGTTGTTATGGCAAGGAGGCTGATGCCTACGGATAAGCCTATTAAGGCGCTTTCACCACGCCACCAAGCAAAAGGCAGCACAAGACCCATCATTAATACTCCGAGAAGAGCACCGGCTAACATCTCCCGCATCACTACAGCCTGTAGGCTTCCTAAGGCTGAGATACTCTGGGTACTTAAACCACGAATCACTACGGTTGAGCTCTGGGCACCAACGTTTCCGCCAGCTCCACCAAGCAGAGGAATGAAGGCTGCCAGAAGCACCACTTGCTCAAGAATCTCTTCATTGGCGGCAATCACCTCCGAGGTGAAAAAGCTTGCCGCTACGAGCACAACAAGCCAGATAACCCGCCGCCGAGCTACAACGAAAAGGCTGCTGCTAAAATAGTCGTCGTCGTCACCAGCCTGGACGGCCCCAGCAGCATAGAAGTCGCGAGTGGCTTCTTGCTCAATCACGTCGATGATATCATCGACGGTGATGATTCCCACCAAGCGCTTTTCTGAATCCACCACAGGCACCGCCAGAAAATCGTAACGCTGAATGGTGCGTGCCACTTTCTCCTGATCGGTATCCGTCGAAACACTGAGAACATCGCTAGCCATAACATCGCTAATTCGCGCGCTTAGATCAGCGGTTACTAAATCCCGCAACGACAGAATTCCAGTGAGGCAGCGTTTGGCATCCGTGACATATAGCGAATAAATAGTTTCTGTTTCACGAGCGCGAAGACGAATAATTTCCAAGGCCACAGCAGCAGTCTGATTCTCCTTTAAAGCGATATACTCCGTCGTCATTAGGCGGCCGGCGGTTTCCGCCTTGTAGCCGAGCAATTCAGCGGTCACCCTGCGCTCTTCCGCACTAAGCTCGGTCAGTAATTGGCGCACTACCTTGGCGGGTAGCTCTTCGAATAGCCGCGCCCGATCGTCGGGTGACATCTCTTCTACAACCTCGCGCATCTCACCCGAGCGCAACAGAACCAACAGATTCTGTTGCGTCGCATTGTCTAAATATTCATAGACACTGATCGCTTCGTTCTTTCCCAGTAAACGAAAAGCAATAGCCTGAAGGGTAGTGGGTAAACTGCCGATCGCCTCAGCGATATCCACCGCCTGTATTGGTTCGAGCAACAACTTCACTGCGTCGTAATTTCCGACAGACAGCATCGCCTCCAGTTGTTGACTTACGGCTTGTGCCATCAGCTCAAGTTCGACCGTGATCTGCCTTTTTCAGTCCCCGTCACCTCCATCATGCTTCTTCGGGTGGAATTTCAGGTGTATGGTCGCTACAGCCGGTTAATCTTCCGAAATACTTGACCTCAGCTATGACGATCAACGTCAGTGACGTTTCTGTGAAATCCTCTGATGGCACAACAAAGTCTCTTGGTGATTACGCAGGCAAGGTGCTGCTAATCGTGAATGTGGCAAGCCGTTGCGGGTTTACCAAGCAATACGCCGGTCTGCAAGCTCTAAATAAGGCTTACGCGGGCAAGGGGCTGGCTGTGCTTGGTTTCCCTTGCAATGACTTTGGCGCTCAGGAACCGGGAACGCTCGATGAAATCAAGAACTTTTGCTCTACCCAATTTGGCGTCGACTTCGAACTCTTCAGTAAAGTGCATGCTAAAGGGGATACGACTGAGCCCTATACGACTTTGAACAAAACTGAGCCGGTAGGTGATGTTGCTTGGAATTTCGAGAAGTTTTTGATAGCAAAAGATAGTACAGTGATAGCCCGCTATAAGAGCGACGTAACGCCTGATTCGCTTAAGACCCCCATCGAAGCAGCACTGGCTGTCTGAACTCTAGCTCGGGCCTGTTCAGTACAATCGGGAATTGAAATTTTGTTCTATGGCTCTAGAGAGGGGCCAGTTCGGAGCGCAGATCTAACTTCAATCTCTAACACCTGATACAGTACAGGTGTTAGAGATTGAACCACCGAAGCTGACTAGTGACCCAGCACTCGCAATATTTACTCAACATAGGCATAATTGGGAGAAATTATCCAGTCGCCAGGATGAGCACGGCAAGATAGCAATCACGAGTTGACCGTCAGCACGCGACTTATCAAACAAGTCTCATAGCAAAAGTGAAAAATGTAGAAGGTGCTTAGGTTTTCGAAAAGCTAGCTTCAATCCAACTAGCACCCAATCACGACCTAGGCTCTTGGGACCAGCGATATAGTATCAAGCGTGGAGCCAACCACGGGATCGATCTTCAGATATGAGCTGCACATGCACTCAGTCTTTGCCATCGGCAGCTGGCCATCAACGTAGTAGATGCAATGATGCGCTAACCTCAAATGTGGGCAAGCACGGTGCTATTAATAGTGGTCTTAGGCGAAAAGGAGAGTTAGCTAAGAGATGCAGGTGATCGGCACCAGCGCGGTGACGAATCTGAGGCTAACAGCTCCCAGCACCACCGGCAGGTAGTGCCGTTGGTGCTATCAATATTACTCCTAATAACCAATTCCATTCTAATACGGGGCCCATCAAATATCAAGCGCCATCATGTCGAGTTCAGCGCTATGGGTTTCAATAAACTCTCGGCGGGGAGCCACTTTGTCTCCCATCAAGATTGTGAAAATACGATCAGCCTCTAAAGCATCTTCAATCTCAATCCGCTTCATCATTCGTGTGGTAGGATCCATTGTAGTCTCCCATAATTGTTTGGGCATCATTTCACCCAGACCCTTAAAGCGTTGAATCGTATAACTAGCTTTTTCACCAAAACTTTTGAGAGTTTTTTGCAAATCTGAATTATTATAACAGTAAGTGTGATTCTTACCGCGTTCAATTTTGTAAAGCGGAGGACACGCAATGTAGATATAACCACCTTCAACTAATTCTTTTTGATAACGATAGAAGAATGTAAGGATCAAGGTACGGATATGAGCGCCATCAACGTCTGCGTCTGTCATTATAACAATACGATTGTAGCGTAAGTTTTTTTGATCAAAATCGTCGCCTTTAATTCCCAATCCTAGGGCTGTAATTAGGGCTTGGATCTCAGCATTTTTATAAATTTTAGCATCGTCAGTTTTTTCAATATTCAAAATCTTACCCCGTAGAGGAAGAATAGCTTGGAAGCGACGATCACGTCCTTGTTTGGCTGAACCACCAGCCGAATCACCTTCTACAATGTAAATCTCTGACTCACTAGGGTCGCGAGAGCTGCAATCGGCTAATTTACCAGGAAGAGTTGAACTTTCCAGAACACTCTTACGGCGCACTAGTTCACGTGCCCGCCGCGCTGCTTCAGCAGCGTTGAAGGCTTGAATTGCTTTCTCCAGAATCGAAGTAATCACCGAAGGATTGAATTCCAAGAATTGACTCAGAGCCTCACCCACCAAGTTGTCGACAATGCTGCGTACCTCGGTATTTCCAAGCCTAGTTTTTGTTTGACCTTCAAATTCGGGCTCCGGTACCTTTACTGATAACACCACCGTTAGACCTTCGCGGATGTTTTCACCTGCCAAGTTTGAGTCAGTTTCTTTGCGTTTACCGAGTTTTTTAGCAAAAGCATTGAGTGTGCGTGTGAGTACTGTTTTAAGGCCCTCGATATGTGTGCCACCATCAACTGTTCGGATATTGTTAGCAAAGCTAAGAACGCTGTCCGAATAGGCATCGGAGCACCACTGCAACGCAGCTTCTACCTGGACACCATCCTTTTCAGAGTTAACGTAGATTATGTCTGGATGTAGGGGTTCTTTCTCCTTATTTACGTAGGCCACATATTCCTTAATGCCGCCTTCATAACAATATTTCTCTTCATGAGGCTCACCTGCCTCGCTACGAGCAGCTTCGCGCTCATCGCGGAACACAATTTGAACACCACCATTGAGATAAGCTAGTTCACGCAACCGGACGGATAGAGTGACGTAATCAAAAGTGATACCGTCGGTGAAAATTTGAAAATCAGGACGGAAGCACACCGTTGTACCGGTTATGTGCTGTTCTGAGTCCGGTTGGGGCTCGGATAACAGGCTGCCGGTTGCTTTGCCGCGTTCAAAACGCTGACGGTGTATCTCGCCTTGACGACGTACGGTTACCTGTACCCATTCACTTAGGGCATTCACTACAGACAAACCAACGCCGTGCAAACCACCAGACACCTTGTAGCCGCCAGTGCCGAATTTGCCGCCGGCGTGCAGCACAGTGAGCACTGTTTCTAAAGCACTCTTCCCGGTGCGAGAATGCACATCTGTAGGAATTCCTCGTCCGTTATCACTGACGGACACCGAGCCATTGTCTCCTAGGACGACAACGATCCGATCACAATATCCCGCCAGAGCTTCATCCACTGCGTTGTCTACTACCTCGTGTACCAGATGGTGAAGCCCCCGGGGACCGGTACTGCCGATGTACATACCTGGGCGCTTCCGGACGGGTTCTAAGCCCTCCAGCACTTGAATCTGCTCGGCGCCATAAGCATTCTGAATCGTGGAAGCGTCGCTCATTTAAAAACTCTCAAACCAGTCAATCGGGTTCTAAGCGGCCGCAGTGGGCCTGACTAAGCCCACCCTGAAGTCGATAGTAGTCTAACACCGGCCGCTTATAGCCCCCCTCAGAAGCGTCCAGGGGGCGGTTTTCAGCCAGTCTGCATCATCTCTTTGGCTACTGCTTTTTACTACCGCAATGTCTTGCAAACCCCTCATAATTGTCCTCTTGGGACCCACCGCTAGCGGCAAAACTGTCTTGGCCCTCGAGTTAGCCGAGCGTCTCGGACTATCAGTAATCAATGTGGATTCTCGCCAATTATATAGGGAAATGGATATAGGCACATCTAAGCCCACACCTGAACAACAAGCGCGGGTAACCCATCATCTGCTTGATCTACGCGATCCAAACCAGCCAATGACGCTGCAGGAATTCCAAGCGGAAGCGACCTCTTGCATCGAGCGCGAATTGGACAAGAAGGGTATCGCACTCTTGGCGGGAGGAAGCGGTCTCTACCTCAAATCGCTCACCAGCGGCCTTCAACCACCTGCCGTCGCGCCACAGCCTGAACTGAGAAAGCAATTTAGCACTATGGGGCAACCTATCTGCCACCTCCTCCTGGCCGCCGCAGACCCAATTGCCGCTGCAAAAATTTCTCCCGCAGACGCAGTTCGGACTCAACGTGCCCTGGAGGTACTTTATGCCTCGGGTGAACTAATGAGTCGCCAGGCTACCACTGTGCCTCCTCCATGGCGGATATTGGAATTAGGGCTCAACCCCGCCAATTTGCAGGCACGCATCGAGCAACGCACTGGACGATTTTATCAAGAAGGCTTAATCGAAGAAACTCAGCGCTTGGCGGTAAAGTATGGTGCGGACTTATCCTTGTTGCAGACTATCGGCTACGGTGAAGCGCTGCGGGTTATCGATGGATCGATCGCACAGGCGTCGGCTATTGCTATTACCAACCGGCGCACCCAGAGGCTTGCCAAACGCCAGCGCACTTGGTTTCGTCACCAGCATTCCCCACATTGGTTGAACGATTCACTTACTCTAACCGAAGCGATGACACAGATCGAACGACAACTAGTGTAAGCCAAGCAGGCGTTCGTATTCGCTGTCCTGTCTGCAACTGTTCCATCTTCTCTTTGAATGCCCCCACGTCCCCGTTTTGATCGTCGCGCTCCGGTTCGGGAGCTCCCTAACATTAATGAACGTATCAATTATCCTCAATTACGGGTTGTTGATTCGGATGGTAGTCAACTCGGCGTAGTTAGTAGGGAGGAAGCTCTGGCGGTGTCGGAAGAGCGTGAACTGGATTTGGTACTGGTCAGCGAAAAAGCCGACCCTCCAGTGTGCCGGATCATGGATTATGGCAAATTTAAATTCGAACAAGAAAAAAAGGCTAAGGAAGCTAAAAAGAAATCGCATCAGACCGAAGTGAAAGAGGTCAAGATGCGGTACAAGATCGACTCACATGACTACGATGTGCGAATCGGCCAGGCACAGCGTTTTCTTAAAGCAGGAGACAAGGTAAAGTGCACGGTCATCTTCCGAGGCCGAGAGATTCAGCACACCGCTCTGGCTGAGACCTTGCTACAACGTATGGCAAATGACCTCGAGGAGAAAGCCGAAATCCAACAGTCTCCTAAAAGGGAGGGGCGCAATATGATCATGTTTCTTACTCCCCGTAAAACGCCGCTACTAAAGAAAGACGACAAAAATTCCAATCTTCGTCAAGCCATGCGTACTGTTTCTGCCTCTACGCCACTGCAGCCGAAGAAGCGACAACCCCTAAGGTCTGACTAAGCCTCGATGAAGGGCAACTATGTTTCAAGGTAAATAATCGGAACGAAGTTTTCTTAACTTATGTCTTGACTGTCTAGAACCAAAGATCTGTGTCTTTACCCTGCGTGCAGCCAACCTCGACCTGCGACTCTCTGTGTCCTCAAAACTACAGTAGCGTTTGCTTAGAAAAATTTAGATCTTTGAATGTGTCAGACGCGCACTACGCCAAGCTAGTTGTTCTTTGTGTTAATGGTAGATGGAGGTCTTAACGTTGGCGAAGCCACCTTCGAAAATGTACCGCAGTTAATTTTCAGACACCAAAAAACCAAAACCAGAGTGAGGGGATGCGACGGCAGCTAGGGCCGCATTGTTACTAAAACAAAAGCCCATACCTCCGAATGATTTCGAAACAGCTGTGGATTAAACTAGATGATAGCAGTGAAAACATCCTCAAAGAATTTGATTTAGTCGTTGTGGCGTTCTTAATAGGATTACTTTGATCAATAGTGCCGCAAACGCGCTTACCCACACTAAAAATCTTGAGCGTCACGACGACGACATAATTATCATACGGTGGTGGCTCCCATTGCATAATTTTATGTCAACTGACGGCCGTCCGCACTAAAACAGCACAATTTCAACCATCAAATCAACCCAGTCTCCGCAAACAGAGCCAGAAGAGGTCAAAGGTGTACAGACACACAAATAATTGTCACCAGTGGGATCGCTCCGTATGGTGGCCGCATTCCAACCTGGCCCATTGGTGTGCGATTTCATATCCAGCAGGAAAGCGACATTCCGGCGTCGACCCAGCTGTACAACCAGATCTGCTTCGCCATCGCTGCACGACACTATCCACCAGGACACCGCTTGCCCAGCACTCGCCAACTGGCAATGCAGACTGGATTGCACCGCAACACTATTAGCAAGGTGTATCGCCAGCTCGAAACTAACGGTGTGGTCGAAGCTATGGCTGGATCGGGCATATATGTGCGCGACCAACAAAAATTGCGAGAGATCAAAACATCACCCCACATCCGCAACCGTGGTGTTCCCGATCTCAATCGGGAAGTACGCAGATGCGTAGACGGCCTACTTAATGCTGGCTGCACGCTGCAGCAAACCCGAGAATTGCTCACTCGGGAGATCGACTGGCGCTTACGTTGTGGTAGTCGAGTGTTAGTAAGCACTCCTCGTGAGGACATCGGCGCTTCGGTATTAATCGCTGAAGAACTGGAACCTTGTCTTGATGTGCCCGTTGAAGTGGTGCCAATGGAGGAGCTGGAAAGCGTTTTGGAAGACTCAAGTAACGGCACAGTGGTAACCAGCCGCTACTTTCTCCAGCCCGTGGAAGAACTCGCCAAAAAACATAGTGTGCGAGCTGTGGCGCTCGATCTTAACGATTTTCACTATGAACTGGCCATGCTTAAGGAGTTGCGTCCAGGCAGTTGCGTGGGCCTTGTAAGCATCAGCCCAGGCATCCTACGGGCAGCAGAAGTGATCTTGCATTCGATGCGTGGTAACGAGTTGCTTTTAATGACCGCAACGTCTGATGTAGGGAGTCGATTACTAGCATTGCTACGTGCTTCTAGCCATGTGCTCTGCGATCGTCCCAGCCTGCCCCTTGTAGAGCGAAGCTTGCGTCAGAATCGGGCCCAATTGATGCGAATGCCGCAACTGCACTGCGCCGAAAGTTACCTAAGCATCGATACGATCGAATTACTCCGCAAGGAAATCGGCCTACAGACTTCCACGGCCGTTAGCTAGCCTCTTGCCGATGCTTGATCAGATCCATGCCGATCTTGCCATCATCCGCGAGCGCGACCCGGCTGCTCGGGACTGGCTGGAGATGCTGTTTTGCTATCCGGGCTTGCACGCTATCAGCTTGCACCGACTGAGCCATCGACTATGGCGCAGCAAGCTGCCACTAAAGCTTCTAGCAAGATGTTTAAGCCAAATAGGCCGTGCCCTTACTGGCATTGAGATTCACCCCGGCGCACGTATCGGGAACAGTGTGTTTATTGACCATGGCATGGGAGTGGTAATCGGAGAAACCGCTGAGATCGGACACCGCTGCCTGCTGTACCAGGGGGTGACCCTAGGTGGAACAGGTAAAGATCATGGAAAACGCCATCCCACTCTGGCAGAAAATGTTGTAGTGGGGGCCGGAGCGAAGGTATTAGGAGCTATCACAATTGGGGCTAACACCCGCATCGGTGCAGGTTCCGTGGTGGTGCGCGATGTGGAAGAAGATTCCACCGTAGTAGGTATCCCTGGCCGGGTAATTCATCAGAGCGGAGTGCGGATCAACCCTTTGGCTCATTCTGCTCTTCCCGATGCGGAGGCAAATATGATCCGCAATCTAATAGAGCGCATCGATCAACTAGAAAACACTGTTATCTCTTTGCAGCGTTGCCTAAACGAAGTAACTGCAGGTCGTCAATTTACAGATGAGTGTGTGGGCGAGGCACAAAATCTTAAAGATCGTGAGATTCTTGAGTTCCTTGGGGAGAACACTGGGTGAGCTTTGCTTTGTTGCGTTGTGCTGCGGTAGTTGCTTGCCGTAACGAAGCAGATTTACTGAAACGGCATCTGCCGGTATGGATTAGTGAAGGACTTGAATTGGTAGTGATCGACCATAGCTCTAGTGATGAGACACAGGCTGTTGCCAATGCCTATCTGAATCATGGCGTATTAGCAGTGAGTACTATGAAATGGTTGGGATATTTTAGCCTTGACCAGCAGCTTGCTGCTAAAGCTGCTGTAATTGAGTCACTCGATCATGATTGGGTGGTGCACTTAGATACTGATGAATGGTTACATAGTCCTCATAGTGGCGAAACTTTACAACAAGCGATTAGTCGATTGGCAGCGACTGGTGCTAATGCAGTGAATTTTGAGGAATTTGTGTTTTTGCCTCTTATTTCAGGTCAACCAGCGGAGCATTATTATTTTTTTGAATCAACATCACAGCGACTACACCGAGCTTGGGCTCGGTGTAGTCGCTTCAACAATCAAAGCAATGGTGGTCATCAACTAAATGACATCGGTAATACACCGTTACGCCTAGCAAAAGAATCTCTAATACTCCGTCACTACATTGCGCGTAATCAATATCAAGTGCAACAAAAATACTTACAACGCCATTTTAGTCCAGAAGAATTACACAAAGGTTGGCATAAGAATCGACTGCAACTCTCCGCCAGACAGCTCACTTTTCCCGATGCCTCAGAGCTTGAACAGCTTGCTATGCCGAAACAACGAAAGCTAGAACGTAGCACCTCTCACAAAAAGCACTACTGGCATTGGCCCGATGCTACCAAAACCAGACCTTGCCGTAGCATAGTGTGCCTCTATTGCTGTGCGGCTGATACTGCTCTCCTCAATGATTTTTACAGTTCAAGTTTATGGAAACTAATTCGCCAGCGAGCGGACACATTATTACTCGAAGTGTGGGGGGGCGGGAAAACAGTAGATCATTGTGATGGGCGACGCCTAATCCTAGCCACACCTGAGGCCTACGATCAACTTTGCTACAAAACCCTACGGATGTTGCGCTGGTGCATCCGACGGCTGCGCTTTAAACAACTGATTAAGATTGACCTCACCTGTGTGAATTACCGCGGACGACAGGCCATTGAACCTAAAGCGGTGGTCACTTGGCTAGAAGGACGACTCACGGAACCACTGCGTGAACCCACCCATTACGACGGGTTCCTTCACCACATTGCTCCTGTACAGGATGACATCCACCTATGGGGGCGTAACAAGGGCGTGTCCGTGGAACCAGAACGGGTTTTCGGAATTGGCGGTAACGTGCCAAGTTTTTATAGCGGTAAGGCTTACGCCCTGAGTCGATCCTTAATGCGCTACATCGCGGGCTATGGTGCACCTGTAGCGCGCGAACACGCTCGCTTCCTTTGCGGAGCCGAGGATTTGATGGTTGGTCGGATGGCCAAACGGTTCCAAGTCACTCAATCTGCTCGTAGAACCTGATTATTTTTCTTCACGCTGATGATTCGGCGCGGATAAGAAAACCCCCTCCACCACTCAGGGTAAGCGTAACCGGGATGCAACATCCGGGTAGGTGGGTACTCCAGCATGTAGCGATTCATATGGCTCTCATCGTGCCATAAGGGCATTACTCCAGACCGGAGATCAGCCCGGATGCGACGAGCCAGCCGCCGGCTCATACGAAGGAAATCCGTGCGTTCCCCACCTTGAAAACAATTTTGAAAATAAGGGCCTTGATATTCAATCGGAATCTGGGCACGACAAGCTGGGTTTCGATCAAATGGGCAATCTACGGATTGAGTGTTCACAAAAGCAGGATGGGTTACTACCACGCGTCTACCAAGAATCTCATCACCCACATCTACAAATGCCATGTCGGCATCTACATAAAAGAGGTAATCGCAATCTACTAAACGATTAGCATGGCGGTAAAAATGATGGTACCGCTGTAGTGAGATACCTGGAAATGGCTCATGGGGAACGTCGATTACCTCCACCCAAGAATGCGAACAGACTTGAGGACGATCCGTGAACAGGATGAAACGTGAATGTAAGGCACCAGAATAGTGAGCCTGGATAGATTCCAAACAGCTCAATGCTAGAGACAGATAGCGATTGGTGCCGATTACCAACCAACCGATGGTAGCCACGACTGCATCCTGGTCACGTTTGACTCTGCGACGTCGACGCCGGCTGGAACATGAACATAGAATAAATCACGTTACGACGCATATTCGTCATCATCTCTAAAAACATGTCATAACCTTCGTTTTTGTATTCAATTAGCGGATCTTTTTGGCCATATCCACGCAAACCGACGGACTCACGCAAGGCTTCCATGGCTTGCAAATGTTCACGCCAAAGGGCGTCAATTTGTTGGAGAATGAAGAAACGCTCAGCTTCTCTCATCAAACCAGGACGTTGTTGCTCGATCTGGCTTTCTTTGAGATCGTAAGCATTGCGCAGCTGCTCTTGCAAAAATGCTTTCAACTCTTCCATCGCCAAACCTTGAATTTGGTCGGGGGTAAGGTCTTCAAGCAAATAAATAAATTCTTTTACCTTACCTACCAGCTGATTTAAATCCCACTCCTCGGGCGGCAAATCCGGATTTACATAGGCCTCAACGATTTCTCCCATCGTAAGTTCACCGTAGCCAATCACCTGCTTTTTGAGGGTGCGACCATCCAGAACGCGACGGCGTTCGGAATAAACTGCCCGACGCTGATTATTCATTACTTCATCATACTCGAATACTTGCTTACGAATGTCGTAATAGTAGGTCTCGACTTTCTTTTGGGCACCCTCCAAAGAGCGAGTTAACATCCTCGACTCGATTGGCATATCTTCCTCAACGCGAAAAGCGTTCATCAAGCCAGCGACGCGATCGCCACCGAAGATACGCAACAGGTTGTCACCTAGAGAAAGAAAGAAACGTGTCGAACCAGGGTCACCCTGACGACCGGCGCGACCCCGTAATTGGTTATCTACTCGGCGTGATTCATGGCGCTCAGTACCGATCACGTGGAGGCCGCCAGCCTCACGCACCTTAGTCTCCTCCTGTTTCACTACAGTGTCGTATTCTCCCTTTACCGCTGCAATTGCTTCGCGTAGAGCCTGAATCTGGGTATCATCAGTAGGGGCTTTCTCGGCAGCGGTTGCAATACGCTCTTCCAGCTCGATTACAGTGAGTGTACGGTCTCCCCACGCTTTGACTAAAGTGCGGGCCAGCTGACCGAGCATCTGATCTGTATTATCTGAAAGTCGACATGGATAGGGACTACCGGTCTTACGCACTATTGTCGGTACCGCCTCCCAATTAGAAAAACCGTCAGCGAAGTTGCGTTGTTGCCGGAAGGCAGGGAGCCGATGCTCTTCTTCAAGCTTCACCAGCCGCGACAGCAGTACCTCTCGCAGTTTGAGGCGAGCCATATAATCGCTGTTGCCACCAAGAATAATATCTGTGCCCCGGCCAGCCATATTGGTGGCAATAGTAACAGCACCGGCACGACCTGCCTGGGCCACAATCTCCGACTCACGTTCTACATTCTCAGGCTTAGCGTTCAGCAAGTTGTGAGGAACCCCCTGCTCTGTTAACAAGGTGCTGAGCAGCTCGCTCTTTTCAACTGACGTAGTGCCCACCAAGACCGGGCGTCCTTTGTGATGGATTTTGGCCGTTTCAATCGCAACCGCTCTCCACTTGGCAGACTCTGTTTTATAGACTTGATCTGCCCAATCTCGACGTGCCCGAACTCGGTTAGTAGGCACAATCGTAGTTTGGAGTTTGTAGATTTTCTCAAATTCTACTTCCTCTGTTTTTGCAGTACCGGTCATCCCGGCCAAACGCGGATATAGCAAAAAGAAATTCTGGTAAGTAATCGACGCAAGTGTCTGAGTTTCGGGTTGAATTGGCAGCACTTCTTTCGCTTCAATCGCCTGGTGTTGGCCATCGCTCCAGCGACGTCCTGGCATTACTCGACCGGTGAATGCATCTACAATTACGGCTTCATTATCACGAACTATGTAGTTCACATCCTTCACGAATAGCTCTTTAGCTTTGAGAGCATTGGTGATGTAATGAGCCCAGGGATCCTGAGGGTTAAACAAATCTTGTACGCCCAGTATTTGTTCTGCTTTGGCAAAGCCTTCATCAGTGAGGGTGCAGCTACGTTGCTTCTCATCGACTTCATAATCCCCCTCCGGATCAATGCCGTCCTTACCCAATTCGGCGCAACGCTCAAGCATTTCAGCCAACCGAGCTGCCTGTTGATACTTCTCTTGAGGTCGCTCTACCTGGCCAGAAATAATTAGAGGTGTGCGGGCTTCGTCGATTAGGATCGAGTCCACCTCATCAATCACGCAATATTGAAAATCACGTTGCACTGCCTCATTAATGTCTGAGGCCATGTTGTCCCGCAAATAGTCGAAGCCCAGTTCAGAATTTGTAGCATAAGTGATATCGCAAGCATAATTACGGCGACGTTCTTCTGGTCGCATATCTTGCTGAATTAAGCCCACAGATAAGCCCAAGAAGCGATGTACCTGGCCCATCCATTCAGCATCACGTCGGGCAAGGTAGTCATTTACAGTTACTATGTGTACACCGCGTCCAGTGAGGGCATTGAGATAGCTAGGTAATGTGGCTACGAGGGTTTTACCCTCACCGGTTTTCATCTCAGCAATTTGACCCTCATGTAATACTATACCGCCAATCAATTGCACATCAAAGTGACGCATCCCCAGCACACGCTTGCTAGCCTCCCGTACTACGGCAAAAGCATCCGGTAGAAGTTGGTTAAGAATTAGTCTTTGATTTTCAAAATTATTGGCATTGTTTAGTTTTTGACGAAATTCTGCTGAGCGACGACGTAGATCGTCGTCGCTCAGCAAAGATATCTCATCCTCCAATAATTGAATATCAGAAATAATCGGTTGATAACGCTTTAATTTGCGAGCGTTTAGATCACCTAGTAAAAACTTAAGCATTAGAACCATAACCAACCGGAATAGCGCAGCTTAAACGAACAGCACAGAAATATTGAAACAAACTTTCAGTAAGCGGATGAAGAGATTCGAACTCTCGACCCTCTCCTTGGCAAGGAGATGCTCTACCACTGAGCTACATCCGCAATACTTTTAGAAAACATAGTTAAGCTAACTTAGCCTACATAACGTATCTATCAGACGCAACAGTGACCACCCAGGCAATTTTGTTAATAAAAATATACACCGCCTAGTCAAATAACAACTATATCTACCGGGCATCCAATAGACGCCACAAAATATTCGTAAGAAAGCTCTTCCCTTGTCTTACACCACCAAATAAAAACATTTAGTGGTGTAAGAACTTGGCCCGGTCGAAAACTAGTTACCAGTCTTGGCCGAAGCGTACCTTGAGCTTCTACCATCCACCGGCCGCTTTTCGTGTGCAAAACCAGGTGACTTTCCTTACCATACCCGGCCATGCCAGCACTGACTATACGACCATGCTCGGCACAGGGCTTGATGACCTCGCCTCCATCACTGGAAATGCCCTTGAGATTGAAGGACTAGACGGCGATGATACCATTATAGCGGTGGGTGCTTGTGATAAGATTAAATTCGCTGGAGGTGACGGGAACGATAGCATCAGTTTCTCTGATCACCTGACTAACGCAGATATTAACCTAGGCAGAGGAGCAGATATCGCGAAATTCCAGGGCTTAGTGGGCAGCGTTGCAGGTGCAGACGGCACCGACTGGATCTTGGTCAGTCATGTAGCCGAATCGGCAAAACTAACAGGCGGCCCCAGCAACGACACGATTACCGTTAACGGTAGTGCAACGACAAAATCAACCATTAACGGTGGCTCTGGAGACGACAGTATCGCCGTTACCGCAACTCTTAACGCTTCTACAATCTATGGTGGCAAACAGAACGATGTTATCACCGTGACTGGTGACATCACGTCCAGTATAATTCGCGGGGATAGTAATAGTGATACCATCACTATTAACGCGGGTACACTGGCTAATACCTTCGTAATGGGTGGTTCGGAAAACGACGTTATTGACATTATCTCTGCGATTGCCACGGACACCACAATATTCGGCGGCAAGGGTGATGATTTGATCCGTTTAACCGGCCCAGCCGCCCTGAGCGTGTCAGCTGACGCGGGTAACGATAAGATCGCGGTAACAGGTTCGGGCGAAAACACGATCGCGGGTGGTGGAGGCTCTGATACCATTATCGGAGGTATCGGTGCGGAAAGCATCACGGGCGGCGCTGGCGCTGACTCAATTCTCTCCGGTGACGGCAACGACACTATTTCGGCTCAAGCAGGAGCCGACTTTATTGCCGTTCAAGGTGGGAATAACCTTATTTACGGTGGTGTAGATGCAGATACTTTGAGCATTACGGCCGGAATGTTAGGATCTCTTGACACCTTGAATACCTTAAAAGGCGACGCAGGTACAGACGTACTTCTGATCACAGATATAGATGATAGCAATGGCACTATCACTGACCTAAGCTTCAAAAATGTAACTGCAATAGAGACACTTAGTATCACTGATACTGATGGCGCAAATGATATGTCAATAACTCTTGGTTCAAATGCTCAAGCAGCGGGTTTTACCACTATTGAACTAAATAATCTTTACTCAAACGGCAATAGCGTCACTGTTAATGCTTCAGCATACACAAACGGAATAACTATTCACGGTAGTGACGATGCTAATGCTGGCGACATCCTCATTGGTGGTAGTGGAGCGGACGTTCTCTACACAGGCGCTGATGGAGACGGTGATGATCTGACTGGCGGAGATGGTGCAGATACCTTTGTTATTGAAGGAAATACCGGCGCAGTGTCGGTGAGAGACCTGACAACTGGCGATGCTTTCCAACTTGTCGGAACCTCTAGTACAGCTGCAACTGCAACAACTAATGGCTTTGTCGCAACCTCTGCCACCAGCAACCTTGGTATGAATAGTAGCTCTGCCACTATCCATGCTGTTGCTGGTGGAGCTAGTGGTAGAGTTGACTTGGCCCTAGCCTCAGGAATCCAAGGTTTCACCATTAGCCATATTGCAGGTACAGCCACAACTCTGGGTGGCTCTGCTTGGGACGACGTCATTATAGGGCTCAATGGAGTCAACGACACCCTGATTGGTAACGCCGGTGCTGACGTGTTGATCGGTGGTACTGGTGCTGACGTGTTGATTGGTGGTAGCGGTAATGATACGTTTACTTACAACATACTCAACACTTCGACCCCAGCTACAACTGATGCGATTACTGATTGGAAAAGTGCTGACGACGATGTCATTAGTTTTGACACGCATGATGACGGGGCTACTACAAACGACGCAGCTGTGACTAGTAATGTAAGCAATCAATTCTTAAATGGGATGGCAACTGGTACTCTCGCGGCTAGAATTGCTGGAGCATCGTCTTTTGACATTGCCACTGTCATATTTAGTCTTGCTCCCTCATTCTTAGATAATAATGTGGCTGGCTTTATATATAACGACAGTTCCTATATCGTTCATGCAAAGATTAGACACACAATTGCTAATATTGTAGAGATTACTGGTAAGACAGTTACAGCAATTGCCGAGGAAAATTCCGCTGATATTTTTACCCTCACAGTCTGACTGATAAAAGTTATATGTAGTAGTTAAAAAAGATATTTACATGTATTTTGCCTAGCTTGTTACATTAGTTACTGATAGAGAGAAAAGCTGCCTAGGAAATTAAATAACTTACTAGAATATTAAAAATAGAAAGTTAGAATAAAGCTAATAACCTATAATACTAAGCCAAAAGCAGTCCCTAACTTAAGTAAAAAGATTAGTATACTTGAGAGTAAAGTTTAGCAAATATATCAGGCATAATTTCTTGAATAAATTAATAAAAATAGTCGTTATTATCAACTTATCTAGAGTTAGGAATCAAATAGAATACAAAGCAAATAAATAATCAGATTCTATATTTGTACAGTAGTTTTAAGTATATATATTACTTAATGTCATGAAGATTATTTTGATTGTACCAATATAATTTGTTAGTTTGATGTTACCTAAAATTTCAGGCGAATAATTATTCTATTAATTAAAAGGAAAAAGATACCCCAAATAGGAAGGGTGTGCATGCTCTAACGTTAAAAATTCTCGGCAATTTAAAGCTGGTTTTAAAAGCTTAAAAAATCTGCCAACAGTATGAGTAGCTGCTGTCTCGAGGGGACCAACAAAACCTTCTATAGCTAAATCATTACATGCGAGGTAGTCTGTCTGCTGCCGTGACAGAGCAAAGAATCCGGAATGAGGGTTACTAGGAACATCAAAAGTTAATAGTTCTCTACCACAGAAACGACCAGACGCTGCTGATTCCAGTGGTTGATGCCAACTAGTAATATCATCATGATTACTTGGTCCATCAATATATAGACGGGTAGGTAACTCTAGAGATTGAATTAGCTCATAACGATGTGGAAATAACACACAACTATGATTTGATTGTTTTGCTATCCATAAAAATTTTTCAGGCAGTAAAGGGTCATGAATCACAAGATCATCTTCTAAATAAATATTTAAGTCCGCAGGTTCAGAATGAGAAATTAACCAGTCGCGTGCGGCTAAACCCAAATAACGGGGATCCTTCAAATCAAACGAAAGAACAGTCGCAGCAGGGCGAAACTGTTCGAGAGCCTCGTATAGGATGTTATCTCCCACCGTAGAACGATTATCTCAACAGAAACGGGGTTAAAACCGAATGTGTTAGAATGTGGCGTCGCTATCGGTTTTTCATCTAATAAGCGCAACATTACATCTTGAGGTGAACGCTGCAAATTCAATAAACCATATAAGCAACGTAGCAGCGAGGTAGAACACTGAAAACGCGCTGACGGCTAGCAGCTTCCGAAGCCATTACCAATCTTTCTGACTTGAGTAGATAATCCACCGAAAAAATGGGGCAGAATCGCACGTATATGCAGAGGTAGTGACAATAGACTAAATAGTTAAACCATTACTCAACCTAAGTTGAATATAATGGTAATAACTTGTAGAAATAAATAGTAATTCAGGCTGATAACAGCATATTAATCTTACCTCAGCTACAAAAAGTGGTCATTAAATTATGATTCTTAATATTCAATTTTTGAGCAAATTTAAACCCAATAGTATCACATATATTCATTGCAATACATGGATAGCTAACGGTCCAAAAATCAATAATCGAGTATTTAAAACGAAATTAAAAATAATTTAATGTACATAAGCATATTAACTCAGGCAACAAGAGTTTAATCGAAAGTTCATTTGTATAAATGCTAGTTAGGATATATTTTCTTCCTCAAGGATATTTAGCTAAATATAATATAAATTTCTTATTAATAATTTTACTCATATAACTTAGAATTTAACAGTGATTTAAATCTTCAAATTTGCTAAGAATCTAATTAGACTAATACGTGCAAAAATTTGAATAAAAAAATTACTTTATTCAGCAATAGCTTCACACTAGTAATTAAAATGTTATGTCTATAAAATTTCAATAGTTCTTAGCATTAACAAATGAAGTATTTCTTATGACTAAAGATAAGATTGACTATGAGTAAGCTACACTTAGTTTTCAAATCAGTTATTTAACTTTTTAAATTGTACACACTTTAGACTCAATAATCTTATGGTTTAATATATAAACTATAAATATACTAAAAGCCATGCTATGGTTATTGCATCATGTTGTAAATAATCATCTACTTATCAAGATGAATACTAGGTAGACATGTAATGACTAATGGTAATGCCAGTAGATAAGGTAATTATAGATTTTAATTTATAGAAGCATTCTAGAAGAAATATTTTTCAAGGCACTGAAAGCTAATTTAATTAGCATTATATGTAGTTTACTGAAACTTATTACCTATAGTAAATATTTCTATATGTTGTAATCTTTGGTATCCCACATATATTTCATTTACCCATTTACATTAAGTTAAAATCTGCTGGAAGCTATAGGCAACGACTATGATGTAGTTAAGATCGATTGACTTCATATTTTCTCAAAGATCTACTATGAACATAGAAGTTTAATTATTTAGCGGCACAATTGACATTGTGATTATTACGTAATTTATAGAATAAAAACTTTATAATTGCTGACCGCAATATAATCGATTAATATCAGTAATTTAGGCTTAACAAGCTAGGAGCTTCAACCATGCATGTTTAGTATGATGAAAATCCATTTCAGGTAATAATAGGGAATCCTGTACAAAATGAGGTCGTTCCAGTGTAATGCCCCTTAATACAGCCTGATTGATCTCTTCCTGATCATCCAAATTCACTGGTGGCAATAAAGATGGTAGGGCTAGCACTTCGTCAATCCCTTCAAACTGATTTATTAGCAAACGTGTACCACATGCTGCCGCTTCAAACAGGCTCCAACTCACCACATAAGGCCTGGTGAAGTAACAGTAGAGGTTAGAGCGTTGCATCAATTTCGCCAGATCTCGATATGGGAGTAGCCCAACAAAATGCAAACGCTTGAGGTCAAGCTGATCTGATAACTCCTTTAGCATTTGCTGCTTCCAACTGCCGGATGGATGGGCTGAATGATGGCTATAGACAACACGATCATTCCCCGCAATTACTACTTGTACATCAGAGTTGGCCTGCTGCGCTACAGCTGCTGCGCGCATAAACTGAGGGAACCCCCGTAAAGGTTCCATCCCGCGAGTAGCATAAGTCAATACTCGATCTGACGATTGTAAAATCACTGTGTGACCGGAAGAACCACTCGTCAAAGACAACACTCCTCGCCAGTGTCGTGGCTGAAACAATTCGGTATCTACACCATCAAAAATCACCTGAATACGCTCATACCAAGGCGAAGGAAACTGTGAACGTTGCCACTGGGTTGGACAAACTAAATCATCTGCACAAAGCATTTCATGCATCAACGGCCACATCATCGTTTGCATCGCTAAATTATCATTAAGTTGGAAATCAGCAAATATATAGCGAGATGTCTCTGGCTTAAAAAACCACTCTACATAAGAGATTAGACGCACACTCGAAAGAAAAGACTTAATGTAGATTCCAGAGCCCACGCCAGCATGAGAAATTATGATATTTGGCCGGAATCCTTGTCTAAGTAGTTGATCTAGAGCTTTAACAACAGCTTGGCCTTGCAAGACACATTGCTCTACTGGCTTAAGGTAATTATGTACATTTGTTGATTGATTACGATGGGTTGTAAAGTGCACGACTTCTACACCATCAAGCCTAATCTTTTGAGAATTCTCAGACCGAGTAAGAAATATCGTTCGTCCACTTATCTGAGATGCTAAATAAGGTGCAAGTTTTAAAAATTGTCCCGGAAAATTATTATGTATAAATAAAATATTCATAAGCTAGAATATTTCCAGCTGAGATTAAATTGTTCTTGCATTATACTATAAGTCGGTTGCAAATCAATATATAATTGATGCTTAAAAGCTAAAGGTAAGCCTACTACTTTGCTTCCACCACTATAAGTGACACTATTCGGCAGCTGACATAAAGTCAATCTAAGAAAGATTAGTATCTGATCCCAAACCTGGTGCGGCTGTTCAAATAAATCCTCACTGCGCAATACCAGCAGCTGCTCTGGTGTGAATGATGCCTGAAAGCGGGGCAGCTGTTGTTCATATCGACTACGGCTGAGATAACTATGCTGCTGATGACTAAGATGCCGCTCACCCTGATTGAGAACCGCGTAGCTATCAGCTAATCGTGTTTCTTCTGCCGCAAAAGCCGCTTCTAACCCCAGTGGCTCTAGGTTTAGCTTGCGGCTATGGAAGTAATGCGACAGTGCTCGCTCCACTGGATCCCGCAATAGAACGATGAGCTTTACATCTGGCAGTTCCTTGGCCATCCGTTCCGCTGCCAAGGGATGAAATAGATAATAGGGTGTTACCTCGCCGTAGTGCCGCTCTACTTCCGAAGCAGCGAAATGGCTAGCGTACCAGTCAAGCCCTCGAGCATAGTGCAAGGAAAAATAGTGAAGTTCTTTGGGATGAGCCATCTGTACTTGCGAGTGTTGCTTTAGCAGCCCATACAGATAGGTAGTACCCCCCTTTTGGGTACCAATACTGACGAAGGTTGGTAGCCTCACGCTCGACCCAAAGCCCTCATCAGGCTACCCATCTCGAGAGCCTCAAGGCCATAGTTCCATCCCAGATTATTTTTAATCCCAGCTCGCTCCAGCGCCTGCTGCATTGTGTCTGTCGTCAATACTCCAAAAATCACCGGTATGCCCGTTTCACGCGCTACAGCAGCGATTCCCTTGCTCGCTTCGGCTACCACCACGTCGAAGTGAGGCGTGTCGCCACGAATTACTGCTCCCAAGGCTACCACCACTTGATAACGACCACTGGCCGCTAAACTCTGTGCCACTAAAGGTAGTTCGAATGATCCGGGCACCCAGGCCACATCTAGCTGGGAGCTGCTGGATGTGGTATCCACACCATGACGGGTCAAACAGTCCAGACAGCCACTCAGCAGCTTGGTGGTAACCAAATCATTGAATCTGGCGACTACCAGCGCGATTTGGAGACTGCTTACGTCTGTAAAACATCCTTCGAAGGTTGCCATGACATGCCCGGTTGGCTCTACACCCATCTTCGCTTCATGCCTAGACCCAATTAAGCGACAAAAAAGCTTACGCCCCAGTTTAGCAAAACAAGTGCTACCCAAACGCTGCTTCCTAGCAGAATCAAACGATTTGAGCGGCCGCTATCCTCCGTGGAAGCAAACAAAACCGGCACGGCCACAATGAGAGCGAACGACACCACTACTAACGCCAAAACGGTGAGGGTATTGATGAACTGCATTGGGTTGGATCAGCTGCTCGTAGCGCTTGAAGATTGTCACACGGAACATGCCACAATCGACCAGTCAAGATGCAAGATGAAATAGTCCAGATTTGTGCGGAGAAATGCTTATTTCGTCCCGATTACTAGGCCACATTACGAAGAATCCATAACTACGCCGATTCGGTCTCGATTCAAGTGTGTGTCCCTAGCTGGTGCTTTTGTCGTCTTCTTTAGCTACCTGTTTGGTTACGTGTCTTTGATATAGCAAGTAACTGGCTTAACCGATTCTAGGAGGCAGCAGCGCCCGCTTGGTAACCAGCTAGACTCCTGTACTGTAGGTTGCCGACTGTGTCTCTTGTGCCGAAACGCTGAGGGATTTAATCAGCGTTTCGTTGACGTCCATGTCCAAGGCGATTTCAATACGCAAGCCGGTAAGCGTGAACGCTCCCGACATCAAAGCCACCCGGCGAATCTATGTGGTGGGTTTCAACCGCTGCGGCACCCGCAGTCTCGCCACTGCTTTCGAGCGGGCCGGTATCGGTTGCGTTCATTGGGATCGCAACCAGCTCATGCTCGCTACCCTCAGCGATTTGCGTCGCCACGGCCGAATCAACCTACCGGCTCACTACCCCCGCAGCAACGCCTTTCTCGATTTCATCCATGTGCCAGAACATGGCGAAACCGGTGACCACGTCCTTAGCGAGGGTACCTTGCTCCACCGTCAGCTGATTGATAGCGATCCAGACGCTTACTTCATTCTCAATACCCGTCCGGTAGAGGCCTGGCTGCAATCACGCTGCCGTCACCTTAATGGCAGCTTCTTGGAGACATACCGTCACCATCTCAGCCGCTTACATGGCTATGAGCTCAAAGTTGATGACGTGCTACTGGAATGGCGCCGGATGTGGCACCAGGCACACGCCGAAATTTTGCAATGCTTCCAACAGCAATCCCAGCTGCGCAGCCTCGTGTATGACATTACACACACCCCTTACAACATCCTGAAACAATTTTTAGCCCCGGACTACAACCTGGTAGGAGAACAACTGCCCCGCAGTGGCCAGGGCTGACACAATGCCCTTCGATCGTCCGCGCAAGCTAGTTTTTCTGCACATTCCCAAAACTGCGGGCACCTCGATTGAACAAGCTCTTAATCTCTACGGCCCATGGGACCAGGAGAATCTAACTACGGGCTTTGGTTTGATTAAGAGTCGCGATCTACTGGCCCGCAACTTATCTAGCAATTTCCTTCAGCACCTGCGCCTCGTAGAATTGGAGCAGCTGTTTCCCGAAGCCTTAGAGGGAGCTCAGCTGTTTACCGTGGTGCGTGATCCCTGGCAACGCCTGCTTTCCTCCTTTCGCAATCAGGATCCCGACTTAGCCCGCTACTATCGTTACCGCACCCACCGCGAACTAAGTAGTCTCAATCTGGCGGGTTACATCGACTTGGCGCGTTGGCTGCCCCATCCTCACATGCGGTCTCAATTCGATTTCCTGAGCAGAATGGGCAGCAAATACTCTCACTCACGGGTCAAGGTATTCCATCAAGAACGACTTGAAGAACTTGAGAGGTGGCTCAGTGAATATTACGGTGAATCGATACGTCTGCCCCACAACAATCCGACCCGCCAACCGCTGCCGGAACTACCCAACGCGGAGCTGCAGGCTCTGGAGCAGCAAGTACGCTGGCTCTATGCAGTTGATAATCGTGCTTTCGGCTATATGAACGGGTAGGCACCCTTACGATCGGTATTCGGTATATCGCTTTAGGGTCGTGCCGCAATCCGCTGACATCCAGCCGGAATTTTCCCTGCAGGGCAGCCTGTTCGCAGAGGCTGAACCAGTGCGATCAGTAAATCCTCAATCAAACGCTGACGTCCTCTGCGATACCAAGTTGAAAGCCGATGCTGCAATTCGTCCTCGCCGCCAAATCGCTACCCAACCTAGCGTCAAAGCTCCTAACAGGAGCGATCCAGTTGAGGACAACCTAGCGTGGACCCACCACAGCCAAATCAATCCGGAGCAGCTCACACCGATGCTGCGTCATTATGTAGAGCTGAAGCTAGCGCACCCGGAGCGGGTGTTGCTGTACCGGCTTGGGGATTTCTTTGAATGCTTCTTTGAAGACGCGATCACCCTCTCCCGAGAACTTGAACTTACGCTTACAGCCAAGCAAGGCGGTAAGGCAATTGGGAGGGTACCGATGGCTGGCATTCCGCATAACGCCGTAGAGCGATATTGCAGCGATCTGATTCACCTGGGGTATTCCATAGTCCTCTGCGATCAATTGGAGGTTACACCAGCTAAAGGAGCTCTCCTAAAGCGGGCTATCACCCGCGTCTTGACCCCTGGCACGGTACTGGAACAAAGTATGCTTAGTGCTCGGCGCAACAACTGGATTGTAGCCGTTGTGGTGGAAGCAACCGGTGGGCAACAACCCTTCCAATGGGGGATTGCCCAGGCCGATGTGAGTACCGGCGACGTGCAGGTGATGCAACGGGAGGGTAGTGATGACCTACATCAACACCTGGTGCAATTGGAGGCCTCCGAATTGCTCTGGAGTGGAAAAGATCCATCACCGTCTTGGTGTCCAGATCGGGTTCAACTGACTCCCATCGGCACCACTCCATTCAACTGGCCTGAAGTAAAAGCCACTCTTCTGCAGTATTACCAGCTAGCCAGCCTTGATGGGCTAGGAATGGCAGAACTGCCGCTCGCGTTTCAGGCCTTAGGGGGCCTTCTCCGCTACGTGCACGAAACCCAACCCCTCAATGACAACGTCAGCGTTCCCTTGGAAGTACCAAAAATTTTGCACAGTGGTGAAGCCCTGGTATTGGATGCTCAAACTCGACGCAATCTGGAGCTCACTGCTACCCAGCGGGATGGGGTCTTGCAGGGATCATTGCTGTGGGCTATCGACCGCACACTTACTGCCATGGGGGGTCGCTGTCTACGTCGCTGGATAGAAACACCGCTGATGGATCTCGCAGCAATCGAACGGCGTCAAACCTTAGTGAGTACCTTTGTGAAGCAACGCCCTCTTCGCCAGACCCTGCGTCGGTTACTTAAGCCCATGGAGGATCTTGAGCGGTTAGCGGGGCGGGCTGGAGCTGGTCATGCTGACGCACGCGATCTCGTTGCGATCGCGAACGGGCTTAAGCGGCTTCCGCAACTAGCGGCTCACCTTGGTGCTGTTAATGATGGGCCCTGCTGGCTCAAAGCACTGCTAGAACCGCAATCGCACTTGCAGGAACTCGCCGTTGCCGTCGGCGATACCTTGGTGGAATTTCCGCCACCTTCCCTCAGCGCGGGCGGTTTGATCCATAACGGCGTCGATCCTCTGCTGGATGGTCTTCGTAACCAACTGGACGATCAGGATAGCTGGCTTGCTCAGCAAGAAGAACAAGAGCGCCAACTCAGTGGGATAAACACTTTGCGGCTTCAACATCACCGCACCTTCGGCTACTATTTCGCGACGAGCAGAACCAAGGCATATGTGGTTCCCGAGCACTGGATCCGTCGCCAAACTCTGGCCAACGAAGAGCGATTTGTAACCCCTGCACTAAGAGAGCGCGAGGGACGGATTTTACAACTGCGCGCTCGCACCTACCAGCGAGAATACGAACTTTTTGTGCAGTTGCGAGACCAAGTGGGCACCATGTCCACATCAATCCGTGAAGCGGCCCGAGCCGTTGCCAGTCTCGACGCTCTTGCGAGTCTAGCAGATGTGGCCGCTACCAGTAACTTTTGTCCCCCGCTGCTTACTAACAGCCGAGAACTGGTGCTTACTTCGGCTCGGCACCCCGTAGTGGAACAGCTGTTGGTGGAAACTCCTTTTATTCCCAACGATGTGGCTCTCGGCGCCGGCACCGATTTGGTGGTACTCACCGGACCCAATGCCAGTGGCAAAAGCTGTTATCTGCGGCAGATAGGCCTAATCCAATTGCTTGCTCAGATGGGCAGCTGGGTTCCGGCCAAACAGGCGCGTATTGGGTTAGCCGATCGCATCTTCACCCGCGTTGGCGCCGTGGATGATTTAGCTGCTGGCCAATCCACGTTCATGGTAGAAATGACTGAAACTGCCAACATCCTTCATCACGCTACGTCGCGATCCTTGGTGTTATTGGATGAGATCGGACGAGGTACGGCCACCTTTGATGGTCTATCGATCGCCTGGGCTGTTAGTGAGCATCTCGCTGAAAGCTTAGGGAGCCGCAGCATATTCGCCACTCACTACCATGAGCTGAACGCCTTGGCCGAGGACCATAGCAACGTAGCCAATTTCCAAGTACTAGTGAAAGAGACGGGCAATGATTTGCTTTTCTTGCACCAAGTAAGGCCAGGGGCAGCTAGCCGCAGCTACGGGATCGAAGCAGCGCGATTGGCTGGGGTACCACCAGTAGTAGTTAAACGGGCACGCCAAATACTCAACAAATTTGCGGTCTAGCAACTGGTACGCATCAGACCAAAGCCAAGTTAGCAGCTTCCCGCCATTTTCCGGCGCAGTCGCTTTACCTGATCGCGCAAGGTACTCGCCTCTTCAAAGTCAAGCCTCTTCGCAGCATCTTTCATCTTGCTTTCCAACTGATCAATCAACTCTGGCAATGCCTCCAATGCCGAAACAGTATCAAAGTCATTGTTCAAAACCTGAGCGGTTTTACTTGCCATCTCCACCAAATCTGCATCGGAACTATCCTGTTTTAGCTTTCTTGAAAGTTCGAGAGAGCTCAGTATTGAATTACTGGCCTTTTTGCCCGCAGCCGTAGGCACGATACCGTGCCTTTCGTTATAGGCGTGCTGAACCTCGCGCCGACGTTCGGTTTCGTCGATCGCTTTCGCCATCGAATCGGTCATGTTTTCGGCATACAGTAATGCCTTACCTTCTACATGACGAGCAGCCCGGCCAATTGTCTGAATTAGGGATCGCTCAGCACGCAAAAATCCCTCTTTATCAGCATCTAAAATAGCTACTAATGACACCTCAGGTAAATCTAAGCCTTCCCGCAGCAGGTTTACCCCCACCAGTACATCGTATTCTCCGACCCGCAAATCTTGAATGATCTCAATTCGCTCGATCGAGTTGATTTCGGAATGAAGGTAACGTGCCCTCATGCCATTTTCCGCCAAGTAATCGGTAAGGTCTTCAGCCATGCGCTTAGTGAGAGTAGTCACTAACACTCGCTGTCGCTTGGAAGCGCGATCACGGATTTCCCCCAGCAGGTCGTCAACTTGACCGGTGGTGGGTCGTACCTCAACAATCGGATCCAACACACCAGTAGGGCGAATCACCTGCTCCGCTACCTGTCCAACACTCACCTCTATCTCCCAGCTTCCCGGTGTTGCACTCACAAACACCGTTTGGCGTGCTTTCTCCCAGAATTCAGCACCTTTTAATGGCCGATTATCTATAGCACTGGGCAGGCGAAAACCATGGTCAATCAACACCTTTTTACGAGCCTGATCGCCGTTGTACATAGCCTGCAGTTGGGGGCAGGTGACATGGCTTTCATCCACGATCAATAACCAGTCGTCAGGAAAGTAATCGATTAAGCATTCGGGCGGCGTGCCCTCCTTACGACCCGCTAAATGCCGAGCATAATTTTCTACCCCATTGCAGTAACCAACTTGGCCAAGCATTTCTAAATCGTATTTGGTACGCTGCTCCAGCCGCTGGGCTTCTAATAATTTGCCTTCGTTGTTGAAAACTTCTAGTTGTTTGTTAAGTTCGTTGCGGATCATTTTAATGGCCGTATTTAAACGATTCTTTGGGGTGACAAAGTGTTTGGCCGGATAGATGTTTACCCTCTCTAGGTTCTGGAGAATTTCTCCAGTAATAGGGTCTATGTGGCGAATCGCCTCTATTTCATCACCAAACAGCTCAATCCGCACCAGTCGATCTTCATAGGCCGGGCCAATCTCGAGTACGTCCCCCCTCATTCGGAAGCGGCCACGGGCAATTTCAGTGTCATTTCGGCTATATTGGTTGATTACTAGCTCCCGTAGTTGACCACGAATATTGAGAGTCTCACCTACTTTGAATTTCACCGCTGCCTTGAGGTATTCACTCGGAATTCCTAATCCATAGATACAGCTGATCGATGCCACAACGATCACATCTCGGCGTTCAAATAAAGAACGAGTAGCTGAGTGACGCAGCATGTCGATTTCTTCATTAATCGACGCGGTCTTTGCAATATACGTATCACTCACCGGAACATAGGCCTCCGGCTGGTAGTAATCGTAATAGGAAATAAAGTATTCGACAGCGTTCTCTGGGAAGAACTCTCGCAACTCGTTACACAGCTGTGCTGCAAGTGTTTTATTATGGGCCAATACCAGCGCCGGACGCCCAGTTTGAGCAATTACGTTGGCTATGGTGAAGGTCTTACCAGTACCTGTGGCTCCCAGCAAGGTTTGATAACGCTCACCTCTATTAACACCCTCGACTAATTGGGCAATGGCTGAGGGTTGATCTCCCTTCGGGAGATACGGTGTCGAGAGATCGTAAGCGGGCATGTACAGGCGTGCCGTGATGCCGAATCAATTAAGTTAAGAGCTGCCAAGAAAAACATAGGCACCGGAATTCAAACTCTTTCAAATCGATACAGCTCGGGCGCTGACTAAGTATATCATCCTAAATCCAGTAGATGAATGAACAAAGTGCTCAGTACACCGTAAGCCATAGCACCCAGCACTGCACTGGAGAGCCCGTTCTTCAAACGGAACCCATCAATCAAAAAGGCCGTAAGGCTGAACAAAATCACCGCAATCAACCAGTTGAACAGCCAGTTAATTGGAGTAATCAAACCACCGAGACTAACAAGAGCCCAAGGTAAAGCGAGCACTAGCTTTAGCGGGATCATCAGTACAGTTCCCAATAGGCCGATCAGCGCTGCGGATCCAAGAGCTGTCGAGAAACTTGACAGCTCCACCCCTAACGGCATTGCTGCTACGAGGAGAAGAACTAAAGCCCTGATAGGCCACTGCAGCAGCCAACCAATAGGTCCCACTACACTCTCCAACACTACGATTATTAGATTAAAAGCGGTTTTAAATCTGCGCACCTACTAAAACTCTAAAATTGTCAAGGGATTCACGCAAACCCCGTACCGCTGCGACCATTGCCAGATCGTCATTGAGACGGTTTACCGCGGAACCGACACCCACGCCGGCAGCACCGGCAGCGATCGCCATAGGAGCCGTAATAGCTGAGAGCCCAGAGGCGCAAAGCACTGGAGCTGCCGACACACGGCTAATACTGGCGGCCGCAGCGAGAGTGGGAGCGGCCTTCTCGATCAAGCCAAGGCTACCAGCGCTGAAGGGCTTAGCACCCAAGCTGCCTTCAGTTTGAATTAAATCAACGCCGTCAGCTACTAAATCAATTGCCAACTGTTCTTGTTGATCCATCGGCAGAGTGTGGGGCACAGTAACACTCAACGTCACTTTCGGCAGTAATTGCCGAGCGTGGCGAGCGAGCTTAAGAACCTCATCAGCACTAAAAATTCGGCCTTGGGGGTAAAAAACATCAAAGTTACCAATTTCTATCGCCACTGCTCCTGCGGTCACAGCTGCAGGGAACTGCTCCGGCTTCACGGACGATACACATACTGGCACACCATCAGAGGAAGCGATAGCCAACTTAACCAACTCAGGATGACAGGCCACATCAATTAGGTCTGCTCCACCCCGACCTGCAGCGTAAGCCACTTTCTCCACGCTAGCGGCATCAAAATTCATCAGACCAGCTATCACCTTAAGAGTTGACCGCTGCTCGAGGCTATGCCTTAAAGCGGCGGGCAGTTGCTGAAGACGAGACATGGGCTAGACAGCGATCTTCTAATTCTCACATCGTGGAGTTGAATCACTCCAAATCGTTGCCCTGGACATTCTGGCATCACCAACTACATCAGCGGCTACTCAATTCACCAGAACTACTGCCCCAAAGGAAAGCACTGCTATTAGCCGTGTCCGGTGGTCAGGACTCAATGGCGCTGTTAGCTCTGCTCCGTGATCTACTACCACTGCATCAGTGGACATTAAAAATATGGCACGGCAACCACTGCTGGCATAGCGAGGCCTGCCGGATCGCAACAGAGCTCGGCCATTGGTGTGATACCCAAAGTCTTGTGTTTCGGATCGATCAGGCACCAAAAGATTTGCCTCGAACAGAAGCAGCCGCTCGCAACTGGCGCTACGACAGCCTCGCAAACCTAGCCGAAGCTAATGGGTCTGACGTAGTAACTGGCCACACCGCCAGTGATCGAGCGGAAAACCTGCTATTACAAATGAGTCGCGGCAGTGATCTCGCTGGACTAGGCAGCTTGCGACCGGTGCGGCTTTTAAAAAAAAGCGCACCGAAATTCATTCAACTGCGTCGACCAATGTTGGGTTTTACGCGTACGGCAACGGCCGCAATCTGCAGTGATCTCAATCTACCGGTATGGAATGACCCCAGCAACTGCTCAACTGCCTTACCTCGCAATAAGATTCGTATGGAGGTACTACCGATTTTAGAGGAGCTTTATCCTGGCTGTAGTGAGCGCTTGGCTGGTTTAGCTGAACGGATATCACAAGTGCAAGACACTCAGCAGATCCTGGGTACTCTGGCTCTCGCAACACTAAAGCGGAACAACGGACTGGATCGCAAAGCCTTAGGCGATTTACCCCACCCTACACGTCGGCAACTGTTAGCTCAATGGTTGCAAACACAAAACGTCCCATGCCTGACTGCTCATACCCTAGAGCAACTAAGTCTGCGGCTTGCCAGCGGGGCAGCTGGTGGACAAGCAGATCTTCCGAAAGGATGGAAGCTTAGTTGGCAAGGTCTTGATCTGAGACTACAGCCGCCCTTAGTAAAGCATTGATTACAGCGGCTACCAAACCCGCACCGCCACGGGTGCCCTCTAGCCGAATTTGCGCTAGGCCGCTTCCAGCTAGGCGATGTTTGCTTTCGGTCACTTTAACGAATCCTACTGGCATGCCAATCACCAGACTTGGCGCAGGTTGACCAGCATCCACCTGCTCCAACAGCACTTGCAGTGCTGTTGGAGCACTACCGATTAGTACTATGGGGGCTGGTCCCATAGTGGCAAGTTCCCGCCAAGCCGACAACAGTCCCATCGCTGTTCGAGTTGATCCAGAGGGGGCCTGAGCTGGTGCCCACTCGAGCACTGTTCGCACCGGAACCTTCAAGGTTCGCCTAGCCATTGGAAGTACAGCCGCCATCGCCATCGCGGTGTCCGTTAGGATCATGGCACCAGACCTCAGGGCATCGACTCCTACCCTGCAAGCTCCTGGACTAAACCGTAGTAATTGAGCTATTGCAGGATCACCACTGCTGTGTACTAAACGCTCCAGTACCTGTTGCTCTAAAGACTCCAAGCCGGTATCACTGAGCAACACTCGGATTCTACGGATGCTCTCGTCAAAAATCGGGTGTTCTTGGGCCATCCTAGTCATCGTAGATTTATGCCCATTCATCTGATCTGGGGAGATGATGTCGCAGCGCGTGACCGGGCTATTGACAGCCTCATAAGCCGTCTCGTAGATCCTAACTGGAACAGCCTCAACCTCAGCCGCCTCGATGGAGCCGAGACAGACCAAGCCGCTCAATCCTTAGAAGAGGCACGAACCCCCCCCTTCGCAGCCGGAGAGAGGCTGGTATTGCTGCAACGCAGCCCATTTTGTAACGACTGTCCCAGTGAACTCACCGATCGCTTCGAAGCCGCGCTCGATCTCATACCCGAAACCAGTCATCTCGTATTAGTAAATTCTGCCAAACCAGACGGTCGGCTACGCACAACAAAAGCAGTTCAAAAGAGAATTAAACAGGGGCTGGATCTTGAGCAGAGTTTTCTATTGCCAGCCGCTTGGGATGGTCCTGGACAAAGGCAATTAGTCCAGCGCACCGCAGATGCACTATCGCTCGAGCTGGAGTATGACGCCGTTGATATCTTGGTGGACTCCATTGGAACCGACAGCATTAGGTTGGAGTCAGAGCTGCATAAGCTCTCCTTACGCGCCACTAGGATTAGTGCAGACCTCGTTAAAGAGCTCGTAGAAGGCACGGCTAGCAACATTCTCGCGGTGGGTGACGCCATTTTGGATGAGGACCCCGGGGAAGCCATCGCTGGTTGGGATGCTCTTATTGATACCGGTGAATCAGCTTTGCGTATCATCGCCACCCTAACCGGGCAGGTTCGAGGCTGGCTTTGGGTGAGCTTATTGGAACAACATGGGGAGCATGATGTTGGCGTAATTGCCAAAGCCGCCGGCATCAGCAATCCCAAACGAATCTATGTGATGCGCAAGCAACTACAAGGCAGACCACCCAAAGCGTTCTTGTCCCTGTTGGGACGGTTGCTAGAGGTGGAAGCCAGACTTAAACGAGGCGCCATCCCGGGTGACGCGTTTCGCGATGGGTTACTGGGTTGATTGCGTTTCTAACCAACACTTGAGCCGCCATTAAAGCTGAAGCTAATCCATATTCAGGTGTACCCCAACCATCCTAGTCGGCCTGGTCCCCAGCTTAATAGTTCACAAGATGTCAAATTTAATGAATTAAAACATATATATTTAGGATACGGGCACACAGGGGTGCACAAGATCTGATTGTAGTTTTAGAATAATTAAGCCCTAAAGTCTTAATCTAGTTTCTAAGGTTTTATGACTAAACATTGTTTTATAGAGCCATTGATTTGTATAAGAACTAAATATTAAGCGCTGATTATTTACTCTAGGCTTGGTCAAACGTCCACCGTTTCTAATAACATTAGTTACAATCATCTACTGCTCAAACGATACAACTTAATATTTGGTTTAATAATTAAAATAGTCTCTCAGGGTAAGTAATTTATCATAGAGAGGGCTGGTTAATTAGTAGCACACAAACTTAACAGCCTTTGTTGGCTAAACTTTGCTGTTTGCAACGTTTAGCATAGATGTGGTTGGAACTGCGAGAAATTTGACTAAAATAATCAAATTTCTCGCAAATCAGAGTCAAAAAATAACGGTAAATACTATATAACTTGTATTCTTATTGCGATTTCTAGCAAATAATTAATGCAATTTATTTGCTGCCCGGCAACCTCTCTTGTGAATGAGCAAAACGTTGCTGGTTGTACACCCAGACATGCAATGAGATAATACCTTGCCGTAGAAGAGGGCTGAAATGGTCCTGCTGGTGCAGAAGTTTGGCGGTACCTCCGTTGGTAGTGTCGAGCGCATCCGAGCTGTAGCGCAGCGAGTCGCTCGCTGTCGCGAAGACGGGGATGACTTAGTGGTGGTAGTCTCCGCTATGGGACACACAACTGATGAGATAATCGAGCTCGCCAATGAAATTAATGCCACGCCACCACAACGAGAGATGGATATGTTGCTGGCAAGTGGTGAACAAGTATCTATTGCTTTACTCGCGATGGCTCTACATAGTCAGGGCGTTGCTGCCGTTTCGATGACGGGTCCTCAGGTAGGCATCGCCACCGAGTCTACCCATGGCCGTGCCCGCATCCTTGAAATACGTACTGACCGGATCATCACTCGTTTGCAAGAGGGAAAGGTAGTAGTAGTAGCAGGCTTCCAAGGTACCAGTCAAAGTAGTGATGGGATCAGCGAGATCACCACCCTAGGAAGAGGTGGATCCGATACCTCCGCAGTAGCCCTGGCAGCTGCACTTAATGCCGATGTTTGCGAGATCTATACCGATGTGCCTGGCGTACTCAGTACCGATCCACGCAAAGTGAGCGATGCCCAATTGATGGAGAAAATTAGCTGTGATGAAATGCTCGAACTAGCCAGTCTTGGCGCCTCAGTCTTGCACCCCCGCGCTGTCGAAATTGCCAGGAACTATGGAGTTAATTTAGTGGTACGTTCTAGTTGGAGCGATGATCCGGGCACACAGCTCACTAGCCAAACGGCTCGACCAGTTGGCCATGGAGGCCTAGAACTAGGTAGTCCGGTGGACGGGGTGGAGCAGGTAGAAAGTCAGGCTATTTTGGCGTTATCACATATTCCAGATAAACCCGGAATTGCTGCCCGCCTATTTGAAACTCTCGCAGAAGCAGGAATTAATGTGGACCTGATTATTCAGGCAACCCACCGAGGCGGAAGTAACGACATAACTTTCACGGTAGACGAAAGCGACTTGGATCTTGCCAGTCAGGTAAGCCAAAGCGTTATCGCTAACTTAGGCGGTGAGCTCGCTACCGAAGGTGGATTCACCAAGCTAAGCATCAGCGGTGCAGGAATCATGGGCCGTCCAGGAATCGCAGCGAGTTTGTTCACTTGTCTATACCAGCAAGGAATCAATTTGCGTCTAATAGCCACCAGCGAAGTGAAAGTGAGCTGCGTGATTGCGGCAAGTGCTGGGCGCAAAGCACTCCAGGCCGTCCGGGACGCTTTCGAAGTTGAGGATTCTCAAGTGGTTGTCAACCCGCCACTCAGCGGAGAGGACGAACCGGAGGTGCGCGGTGTTGCCCTAGACCGCGATCAGGTGCAGCTATCCGTGCACCATGTGCCCGATCGACCTGGAACCGCCGCCGCTCTCTGTTCATCTCTCGCAGACAACCGCATCAGCTTAGAAGCGATTGTACAATCTGAGCGTCAACACGCCGATGGATCGCGCGACATTAGCTTCATCCTGAGTAAAAACGACCGTGTCCGAGCTGACGTTGCACTGGCCCCACTACTAGCCAAATGGCCTGGTGCTTCACTAGAGGATAGTGATGCTATCGCGCGCGTTAGTGCTGTTGGTGCTGGAATGCCTGCTAAGGCTGGCACCGCCGGGCGCATGTTCCGAGCTCTTGCTGATGCTAACATCAACATAGGCCTGATTGCTACCAGTGAAATCCGGACAAGCTGTGTAGTAGCGGAAGATGACGGTATCAAAGCCCTTCAGGTAGTTCACGCTTGTTTTGGACTAGGCGGCGACAAGTGTCGTCGAGCTTACGGACAGTGAATCCCACACCCTCTATCGACGAGGGCCGATACTTAATAAAAGCATGGCGAGGACGTACCAACTCTTTTTCTTGAGCTAATAGTGATTTCCTAAAAACGAACTCACAGCTAAGCTGATCACGGGACTGTTTGCATGATCGCAAGTAAATCGCCAACGCAGCTAGCACGCTAGGTCAGTATTACAATTGAGAAACCGACGTAGGCGAAGCATATCCTTGCAGGACTTTCGACGGAAACTAGCACACCGTACGCTCGGCCGATAATCACCGAATCTCAAATAGAGGTCACCTGCTTTCAAGCCAGTTCCAAACGACTATTCCTAAGGTGATCTCGGCAAGTCTGGTTCGTTGTCAGTTGTAACGCAACCGGCAGCCCCAAGACTGCACCTTTAATAACTGCAGCATTAGCTACTCTGAGTGAGATAGTAGCCAAAAAACCACCAGAAGAAAACTTTGTGATCTGTCCCGATTGCAAAGTGAATCCTCTAAAAGGCTCGATCAACGGGTTTCATTCCCTATTCCCCATAAATAAAACAAAGGCCGACCTGATCTGGATTGATCGAGCTCAACCCTTGTCTTTCATACAGTGTGTATTCTAAGGTTTATGCTGCAGCTGAACGACGGCGGCGGGTACGACCAGCGGTCATAGCTTGTTCAGAATCTGCTTTTTTTTCCACCTTCGAATTAGCTCTGCTTGCCATGGCTGCAGACGCGGAACTGCCATTGATACGCGCCGAAGCCGGTATGGCTCCACCGTTACGACGAGTAAGAACGTACTCACTGCGACTTCGCAATGCAGAACGATCACTGGGCTCTGTATCAGCACGGCTTTTGTAGGCTGGAGTTCCACTAGGGGCCGGCTGTACCAGGCAAAGAATCAATGGCTCTACCTGTAGTTCGCGACGCATACGGCTGCTAAGGCCAACCTCCACCTCACGTTGAATACCCATCCAATCCACCTCAGGTGCCTTGCCCTCAGCATTGCGGCATAATTGCTTCCAACGATTCTCAAGCACCCAACTGATCTCTCGCTCTGTCCAAAGTGACATCTTACGGGTGTCCGCCGTCGTGACTACGCCGCGGAGGCTTACACGAGGCGGTGCCACCATTGCGCCATCGGTGCTGATCGCAGACAAAATCGTAACTACTCCGTCCTCCGCAAGCTGCTGGCGTTCTTTCAGAACACGCGCATCCACAATGCCATTACGGGATTGATCAAGTAATTCAATCCCGGCTTTCACCGGATCTCCCTTTCTTAAGGAACTTGAGGTGAGTTCCACTACATCGCCGTTCTGAATAATCAAGGTATTGTTGACGGGTATTCCCATAGAGTGGCCGGTCTTGGAATGACAAACCAGCATTCGGTGCTCACCATGTACCGGAACGAAGAACTTGGGCTTAGTAAGAGCCAGCATCAGCTTTTGATCTTCCTGAAAGCCGTGCCCGGACACGTGAATGCCCTCATTTTTGCCATAGACCACCTTTGCTCCGAGCATCATTAATTTGTCAATTGTGTTTACTACGGAAATAGTGTTACCAGGGATTGGACTGGCAGAGAAAATAATCGTGTCGGTGGTTTTTACTTTCACCTGAGGATGATCGCCGCGAGAAATACGGCTCAAGGCGGCTAAAGGCTCACCTTGGCTACCAGTCATCAGCAACAGGGTTTCACGATCAGGCATGTTGTTAATCTGCTTAATCGGAACAAACAATTCGTCAGGCGCGCGCATGTACCCTAGTTCGCGTGCTTTTGCGATTACGTTGAGCATTGAACGGCCCAACAGACCGACTTTACGGCCGTTTTTAAGAGCCAGCTCAAGAATCATTGACACCCGATGGATCGAACTAGCGAAGGTCGTGATAATCACGCGACCATCGGCGTTGGCGACGTGACGATCGAGATTAGGGAAGACAGAACGTTCTGGCGGACAGAAACCGGGAACCTCCGCATTGGTGGAATCACTGAACAAACAAAGAACACCCTGTTCACCGTAATGAGCCAGGCGAGCCATATCGAAGTGTTCACCATCAACAGGAGTGTGATCAAATTTGAAATCACCGGTGAAAATGATTGTGCCCACTGGCGTTGTAATCGCTAGCGAAAAACTGTCAGCCATCGAGTGAGTGTTACGGATAAACTCGACTGAAAAATGTCGACCCACCTTCACCACATCGCGCGGAGCGACAGTTTGAAGCATGGTGCGATTAGTAACACCAGCTTCATCCATCTTTCCGGTGAGCATCGAGAGAGCCAACCGTGGTCCATAAATCACCGGGATGTTGAAGTGCTTTAAGTGATGAGCAATGCCACCAATGTGATCCTCATGACCATGGGTAACGATCATGCCGCGAATGCGCTTCTGGTTCTCGCGCAAAAAACTAGTGTCGGGCAACACCACATTCACGCCATGCATGCCGTCACTCGGGAAGGCTAGTCCGGCGTCTACGAGCATGAGGTCGTTCTCATACTCAAATACACAAGTGTTTTTGCCAATTTCGTGCAGACCGCCCAGTGGGATCACCCGCAAGCAAGACTCCTGGGTTTTGGCAGGCCGAAAATTGTAAGCCATAAACAATGAAGTAGAAGAAAAGACTATTTGCTTGAGCCGTTAAGCCAAACCCGGCTAGGTCTGACTAAGGGCAGACATGGTTTTGGACAACGTGATTCTCATGGCTTCTGGCAAAGACGACAACGGAGGGCGAGGAGCACCGACAGGCCATCCATTAAGTTCAAGGGCAGCTTTGACAGGAATAGGATTGGTAGTGGCGAACAAACCCTTAAACAAGGGAATTAACTGCTCGTGCTGTGCGAGGGCAACGGCTGCTTTGCCTTCGAAATACGCTTCGATCATTGCCCGAATCTGCGGTCCAGCCACATGGCTGGCCACACTTACGACACCCACCGCACCAACAGACAGCATCGGTAGGGTGAGTCCATCATCACCACTGTAGATCGCCAACCGTGACCCACAGGCCAAGCGAAGAGAAGTGACTTCCTCAGTTGTCCCACTTGCTGCCTTAAAGCTCACGATGTTGGGGCAGTCCATCAACCGGGCGACTGTTTCTGCCTCAATGTTGCAACCTGTTCGGCCGGGAATGTTATAGATCATCAAAGGGAGCGTAGAGGCAGCCTCAGCGATCGCCCGGAAATGAGCCTCCAAACCGTCTTGGGGAGGTTTATTATAATAGGGAACGACCACTAAGGCTCCATCGGCGCCAGCTAGAGCTGCCTCGCGGGTTGCCTTCACAGCTTCGGCGGTGGAATTGCTGCCTGTCCCTGCCAAAATTTTGGTATTGGATCCAACGGCTTCTCGCACAGTTTTCAGCAACTCCAGTTGCTCATCCCAGCTAAGAGTGGGTGATTCACCCGTAGTGCCGCAAACTAGAAGACCATCAGAACCGTGCTCTATTAGATGGCGGGCCAGACGACCAGCTATGCTAAAATTAATTGTGCCGCCAGAATCAAACGGCGTTATCATTGCCGTGACGACGCGACCAAACGGCGTTGGAGACAAATGGGTAGAGAGCGACATTAATTCTGAATTAACAATTCGGCAATTTGCACAGCATTAAGAGCTGCTCCTTTGCGAATTTGGTCACCACAGAGCCAAAGCTCAAGGGCATTCGGGTTGCTAGTATCTTGACGAATCCGACCAACAGCCACAGGATCACGACCCGTGACATCGATGGGCATTGGAAAACGTTTGGACAAATGATCGTCAATGAGTTCAACGCCAGGTGCTGAAGCTAACAGTTGTCGGGCTTCATCTACGGGAAAGGGTTGTTCAAACTCAATGTTTACAGCTTCAGAGTGCGCTCGCAAAACTGGAACACGCACGCATGTGGCGGAAAAACGCAAATCAGGTAAGTCCATGATTTTACGAGTCTCGTTTACCATCTTTATCTCTTCTTCGCAGTAACTATTGTCTTGAAGAGGAGAGTTATGAAGAAACAGGTTAAAAGCGAGTGAATAAGGGAGTACTTCGCTCTTAGGAATACCACCATCTAGTACTACACGTGAGAGATTTTTGAGTTCTTCCATTGCTCGAGCCCCCGCGCCGCTCGCCGATTGGTAGGTGCTCACTAGCACACGGCGCATCGAGCGCTTAGCAGCTAGCGGAGCCAACACAAGAGTGAGCAAGATTGTGGTGCAGTTTGGGTTGGCAATTAAACCACTGTGATGGAAAGCCGCCTGAGGATTAACTTCAGGAACTATGAGAGGAATACCCTCTTCCATGCGAAACGCACTGGAGTTATCCACCATCACCGCTCCTGCAGTAATGATCGCTTCGCGCCAACGGCGCGCTGCCAAGCTCCCCGCCGATGCGAGCACGAGATCCACATTTTGAAATGCTTCTGCCTTAACCTCTTCAATCTCAAGGTTGCGACCGTCCCATAATTGCTTGCGTCCGGCAGAGCGGGCAGAAGCCAACAGCTTTAACTTATCAATGGGGAATTGACGTTCCTGTAGCAGCAACAAAAGCTCCTGACCAACAGCTCCACTGGCGCCAAGAACAGCAACGTTTAGAGGAGGGTTAGGGAAAGAAGGTGACAAGCGGTTGGATGAAGGTTTTACACTTAAGAGCTTTTGGTTTAATCGAGCAAGACCACCAGGGTGTAGAGAGAGAGACGCATCAATAATGATCGCTTCAAAAGCATGGCGGGTAGTAGAAGAAGCAACAGTTCTTACGATGGTGTGTTGCTTAGACACAGTCGACAGGACGACCATGAGCTTTAATGCCTTGAAGGTGATCACAGAACCCCGCCCAGGCAGCCGGTTGGCGGTGACCGTCACCGTGCCTGGGGAACGCTGTAGAGCTAGCTATGAGGAAGCTATTTCTAGCCTGAGCCGCAGCATCGATCTGCCCGGATTTCGCAAAGGGAAGGCGCCTCGCTCAGTGTTAGTGCAACAACTTGGTGGAGTACGCATCAAAGCTACCGCTTTAGAAAAGCTGATCGATAACGCCTGGCGTGACGCGATCAAGCAGTCATCTCTGGAGCCAATCAGTCAACCCGATCTGAGCAGTGGCTTTGACAAGCTATTAGACAGTTTTACCCCTGATTACGAGTTGACCTTCACGTTGGAAGCCGACATCGCTCCGACGCCAAAATTGCACAACACAAAAGGGCTAAAAGCAAAATATAAAGCCGTTGTATGCGATTTATCTCGGGTGGATAGCATGATTGACGACTCCCGCAAGCAGCTTGCCGTGATAGTTCCTGTTGAAGGACGCGCAGCTGAACGAGGCGATATTGCTGTACTTAGCTTTAAAGGCTCTTATAGTGACGATGGGTCCGATATCGAAGATGGCAAGGCTGATTCAATGGATGTGGATCTGGAAAACGGCCGCATGATTCCAGGTTTCATCGAAGGGGTGATTGGCATGAAAGTAGGTGACAACAAAACAGTTGATTGTCAATTTCCAGAGGACTATCCAAAAAAAGATGTCCGTGGTCGTAAGGCTACTTTTGAAATTGAGCTCAAGAATCTCAAAATTCGTGAGTTACCCGATCTTGATGATGCTTTTGCTAAGCAAGCCGGCAAACAAGAAACCATGGCTGACCTACGTAAACATCTAGAACAGCTTCTCAGAGATGACGCTGAACGCCGTCAAACCTGCAACCGTCACGATGCTTTGATTAAAGCTCTGGTCGAACAGCTGGAGGTAGAATTACCCGAAGCTTTAATTCAGCAAGAAAGCCGCAAGCTACTGGAACAAACTGCCGCCCAATTCGCTCAGCAAGGTATGGATGTGAAATCTCTCTTCACACCTGATCTGGTGCGCAATTTGATTCAAAACTCTCGCCCAGAAGCTGAAGAGCGGTTACGTCGCAGCTTTGCTCTAACCGCCCTAGCAGAAGCGGAGAATATCAAGGTAGAAGATAGCGCTGTGGACAATAAACTGATCGAGGTAAGAAAAAAGCTTTCCTCTGACGCGAAGATGGACCCCGAGCGCCTACGCCTGGCGGTGGTGGAGGAACTGATGCAAGAACAGCTAATGAGTTGGTTAGAGACGAACAGCACACTCACGGAAGAAGCTGCAGAAACAGATCAAGACACCAAAATCTGATCCACACTCAATAGATTGAACTTATTCAACAAAATGCTAAACGCGTGATCAATGCTTGCATTCGCCACCCCATCCAAAATCACTGGCTGTCCGAGATGCCCATCTCTGCCCCTGGCCCATTACCGACTGTAGTGGAACAGTCAGGTCGAGGCGATCGGGCTTTCGATATCTACTCCAGGCTTCTTCGTGAGCGAATTATTTTCTTAGGGACCAGCATTGACGATGCGGTGGCAGATGCTCTCGTCGCCCAAATGCTTTTCCTAGAAGCCGAAGACCCAGAAAAAGACATCCAAATTTATATCAATTCTCCTGGCGGATCCGTTACAGCTGGGTTAGCTATTTACGACACGATGCAGCAGGTGGCTCCAGACGTGATGACTATTTGCTACGGGTTGGCCGCCAGCATGGGCGCATTTCTGCTCTCGGGCGGTACCAAAGGCAAGCGACTGGCTCTAACAAACGCCCGAATCATGATCCACCAGCCCCTCGGCGGAGCTCAGGGCCAGGCTGTGGACATTGAGATCCAAGCCAAAGAGATACTCTTTCTTAAAGAAACGCTCAACGGATTAATGGCCGAACACACTGGTCAGCCTCTCGACAAAATTTCGGAAGATACTGATCGCGACTACTTTCTTTCCCCTGCAGAGGCAGTTGAATACGGACTAATTGATCGAGTAGTGGATAATTCTAAAGACAGAGGAATGGTTACGGAAGGCTGACAGAACGCCATCCCTTCTCAAGGCTGAATGTCTAGAAAGATCCACCCGGTTGCTTTCCGTAATAGTTCCTGTTTGAGGTGTCTGGCGTTCTATGGCCAAATTCGATGCCCATTTGAAGTGCTCGTTCTGCGGTAAGTCGCAAGATCAGGTGCGCAAGTTAATCGCCGGTCCTGGGGTTTACATATGCGATGAGTGCATCGATCTTTGTAACGAAATCCTTGACGAAGAGTTGGTCGACAGCCGAGGCAATCTTCGCCCCGAGATTGAACCCAGCCGCAAAACGACTCCAGCAAGTCGCAAGAACAGTAAGCCAGCGCCCACGTTGGCTTCTATTCCCAAGCCACTGGATATCAAAAGATTTCTGGATCAACAGGTGGTGGGCCAGGACGCTGCCAAAAAGGTGATGTCTGTGGCCGTATACAACCACTATAAACGGTTGGCTTGGCAAGGAAACGGTCAGAAAGAAACCGAACAAAGCGCCACCCGTCTACACAAAAGTAATATCCTTTTGATCGGTCCCACTGGCTGTGGCAAGACACTATTGGCCCAAACTCTGGCAGAGATACTAGATGTTCCCTTCGCCGTTGCTGACGCCACTACTCTCACCGAAGCCGGTTACGTAGGTGAAGATGTTGAAAATATCTTATTACGACTGCTTCAAAAAGCCGACATGGATGTAGAACAAGCCCAGCGTGGCATCATTTACATAGACGAAATCGACAAAATAGCTCGTAAAAGCGAAAACCCTTCGATCACCCGTGACGTATCGGGAGAAGGAGTGCAGCAAGCTCTCCTTAAGATGTTAGAAGGAACTGTAGCTAATGTACCGCCCCAAGGTGGTCGTAAACATCCCTATCAAGATTGCATTCAGATAGACACCAGCCAGATTTTATTTATCTGCAGTGGTGCGTTTATTGGCCTAGAAGATGTTTTACAGAAGAGAATGGGGCGTAACGCGATTGGTTTCGTACCATCTGCAGATAGCCACGGTCGTAGCCGATCGAACAAGCGTCTTCAAGCTACCCAGGTACTCCAACACCTTGAGCCAGACGACCTGGTGAAGTATGGGCTCATACCTGAATTTATCGGCCGCATACCGGTGAGTGCAGTGCTCGAACCTCTGGACGAAAAAAATCTGGAATTAATCCTGACAGAACCACGGGACGCTCTTGTTACGCAATTCCGTACCCTGCTAAGCATGGATAATGTAAAGCTAAAATTTACCGACGATGCGATCCGGGCAATTGCTCAAGAAGCCCATCGCCGTAGAACCGGAGCTCGTGCGCTACGAGGAATCATCGAGGCGATCATGCTAGATTTAATGTATGATCTTCCGTCGCAGTCGGCTGTAAAAGAGTTCACAGTGACAAAATCAATGGTAGACGAGCATACGGTAGGCGAAATTTTGTCTCTTCCCGGCAGTGATCAGCAAAAAACAGCTTAATTTTTTAGAGAAACTACAGCAAGACTAATGTGAATTGTCTGCTTTATTTTAGGTGAGAATATATCTAAATAAATTAGGAGCATGAATGCCAGCTTCTACAGTTAGAACAGGCGTTCTTCTGTGTTAGTAGGTAATTAATTCTAAATTGCAGATTATTAAAATCATACTCTAAATTAATGCGTAGGCAAATCTTTTGTTAAAAGTGTCTTTTTTAAGGTTGATAACTAGAATTTGTTTAGGCTTTGGATTTATTAGCAATAAGTTAATAACTAATATTAGCATATTCCTGCTCGAGTCTACTAATATTAGAAAATATTTTTAAGTTTTTCTAAAAAGCTTTTTAGATAAAGAACTGTTTTAATAATATATTAAACTATAAATCTAATCACATACTTAATTTTAAATATCTTTTCAAGACAGTCTAATGAGACAAAAGTATAGATTTCTAAAAACTTGTTTCTATTAATTATTAGCATTTATATTGCGAAATAAAAATAAACAAAGTAAAATATTTATTATCTTTATCAAATATTGTTAAGTAACTATTCGGCTTAATTTAAGCATCTAGAAAGAATCAGATTAATACCTATATGATTAATGATTTAAATTAGTAACATAGGAGATAATAATTTTCTAAAAAAGTAATTGAATTAGTAGCAATTAAAATTAAATTTCTGAGGATACATTTTCCTCGAGATAAGAAATATGATTGACTTTTAAGAGACTTAAATACTAATTAACTCTGATAAAAATTGTCGACAAATATTTTTTAGTCCTTGGTGAAAAGAAAAAATCTATAAATTTTTGGTATTGCGGAAATAAAAATTAAAATATATATATCTTTATAAGTTGTCTAACCTACTTCAGAGCTGACAATAATTTGCAGATCTAGTTGAATCTTTAAGACTACATAGTAAACGACAACTTCATCATACTAATAATGAACTGGTTTAGTGAGTACACCTAGAATAAGGAGTTCATATTCAGTTTCTTAAGATATTGCTAAATCAGTAGCAAAAGCTATTGTTGTGTAATTTTAAAAGATTTAATATTATTTGATTCGCCATATTAATGAGATAAAATATTATAGACTATAATGCTAATTTGTCACTAAGCGATATTGAAGTAAAATATCTAAAAACCCCATAATGTAGTAAATAAAGATTGCAAGCTAAGATTAAATAATTAAAAATCCAAATTAGACATGTGTTTGTTGCTAAATTAAACTGTTCAGTTTAGTGCATTTAAGAAATCAGTTTAGTCAAAACACTTGATTTTCATCTATAGTTTGGGTTAGGTATGTTTCTATTAAATAAACAACTATGGCTGTAGGTGATCACTTGCAGGTGCCGCGCCAACACGGTTTGTTCAACCACCACGGCATTGACCTCGGCGACAACACTGTCGCTCATTATTTGGAGGGACGAGAAATCCTAAGGAGCCCATTTAAAGATTTCTCTCAAGCTGAGCCAATTACTGTAATTAAGTATCAGCAACCTTTATCAGCGGGGATAACCATAAGGCGTGCCATGAGCCGAATTGGTGAGCAAAATTATAATCTGCTTTTCAATAACTGCGAACATTTCGCCACTTGGTGTAAAACTGGACGACATCGCAGTAGGCAAGTAGACTCGGTTGTTAGACGAGCGCGTTATTGCAGTCGGTTAATGCCATCTGTCCTAATCAATGGACTTGAGTTGTTAGTGCAACGTGGTGTGCTGAACGATAACACCCGGCAAATCGCTGGCCATGGGGTGGCTAAATTAGAAAAGTTGCGCCAAGCATTACTCAAGCAACTAGAAATTTTGTTGCAACAAGCCAGTAGTAATCACGATAACCAGCTTCTGATCACTGGGCAAGGCCTGGCAGATGAGCTGGCTGCTGTTGAAGACTTGAAGAAGAGAATCAATGCTTTTCTAAAATCCACCCCAGGAGCTTTCAAGTTTCAGGCTTAAATCTCCTAGTAAGCTCACTACAAAGCTCGCGGCGTATGAATCCAATTTACCGGCCGCTGCATCACAAATATCGACCTCAGCGTTTCGATCAGCTTATAGGGCAAGAAGCAATTACAGTTACTCTTGGCAATGCGTTGACCAGCAACCGAATTGCGCCCGCCTATTTGTTCAGTGGCCCTCGCGGGACAGGCAAAACCTCAAGCGCACGAATCCTGGCACGTTCGCTAAACTGTCAAAACAGCGAAGGGCCGACACTACAGCCCTGCGGCTCTTGTGACTTGTGTCGAACAATCGCAACAGGCACAGCCCTTGATGTGATTGAAATTGATGCCGCTTCACACACCGGCGTCGACAAGATTCGCGAGTTGATTGAACGCTCGCGATTCGCACCGGTGCAAGCTCGTTGCAAGGTCTACGTAGTGGATGAGTGCCACATGCTCTCCACTGCCGCATTCAATGCCCTGCTCAAGACACTAGAAGAGCCACCACCAAATGTGGTGTTCGTGCTTGCCACTACTGATCCACAGCGAGTGCTTCCTACTATCCTCAGCCGCTGCCAGCGTTTCGACTTTCGTCGCATTCCATTGGAAGCGCTCGAAAAACACCTGAGCTGGATCGCCGAGCAGGAGGCCATCGCGATCAAACCAGAAGCTATTCACGTTGTGGCACAACGGTCCCAAGGGGGGTTACGCGATGCGGAAAGCCTTCTGGATCAGCTTAGCCTGCTACCACCACCGATCGAAGCAGACGCCGTATGGGATATGCTGGGAGCAGTACCTGAACAAGAACTATTAGAGCTGGTTAGGGCCATGACTGGTGCCGAACCAGTAGCATTGTTGGAAGCCGCACGCAGTCTGCTGGATCGGGGTCGCGATCCAAGTTCACTACTGCAGGGGCTGGCAGGTATCTTGAGGGATCTAGTTTTAATTGCCGCCGCACCGAATCGGCCTGAACTTACTGGCGTTTCGCCCCAGTTCCGCGATCAACTACCAGAGCTAGCACAAGCGATCGGGCGGACACGTTTACTGCACTGGCAGGCACAACTACGGGGGTCAGAACAGCAGCTGCGTCAAAGCGTTCAACCACGTCTTTGGTTTGAGGTACTGCTCCTAGGGCTGCTAACAGAATCCGTGCGGGCAACAACTTCAACCGTGGTCACAACCTCGACTTCTAAAGCGGCGATAATAAACCAAACACCGGGAGCAGAGCCAACATCCTTAACTCCGCCAATAGTAAAATCTCTTTCGTCAGCACGAGTAACTCCACCAAAGTCACCGGAAGAGATTGCAGCTACGACATCAACAGCCGGGGTCAGTTTGCCTGAGCTGTGGAAGCAGATCCTTGGAAGCCTGGAATTGCGGTCCACTCGCATGCTGCTTTCTCAGCAGGCACACCTGGCACACATAGATGCTAATCGTGCTGTGGTGCGGGTTGCTGGCAACTGGGTGGGTATGGTTCAGAGCCGCGCTGGTCTGCTGGAACAAGCGATGGCTAAGTCTCTCGGTGGGTCTCGCCAACTGGTGATCGAAGCTAGTAGCGGTGCTGTTACCCCTACCCAAATACCATCAACATCTGCCGCATTGCAGCCAACACCGGTACCTTTGCCTCTAACTCCAACACAGTTTTTTGGACCAACCTCTTCTTCATCACAGCCAGCGGCATTACAACCTGAAACACAGCAACTTTTAAAAACAGATACAACTCCACCGGCAACAAACACACAATCGGTCCCAATAAATTCCTCACCACCAACAACATCTCAAACAGTGACAATGGCTCAGCAATCACCAGATAAAGATTCATTTTCGGTTCTCGATCGAGAAGCAAAAAATCTGGCTGATGTATTCAATGGCCAGGTGTTGGATATTGATCCTGATAGCTATTGAGCGATGGTCAATTGAGACCCTAACATTTCAGTTTCAATGGAAAGACTTCAGACCTGAAGCGGGTCTTTCTCACCGTGACTGGTCTTGGCCCAAACCAAACGCTTTGGGAGGAAAGCCATCCGTAGCGTCACCCAGGGAATCACAACAAACCAGTGCCCAAGATAGGCTATCGCCACGAGAAGGTTCCAAAATCCTGGGGAAGGAATAGCTGGACCCTGATTCGCACCCCGACAACCTTTCAAATAAGCCACCGCCGACACACTGAAGGCGACTATGCATAGGGGCCAATATGTGGGCGGGGTCCGGCTAATTACACTTGTGCTCAAATCCGCGAAGGACACCACCGGCAAGCCGTACTGAAGCAAGAAAAAGCAGGCTAAGTCCCAACGTTGATTAGGGCTGAGTTGGGCAGATGTCAGTGTAGGCCAGTAATCAAAAAACCGTTGCAAACCTCCTTCTGCCCAGCGTTGGCGCTGTTTCCATAATGCCGACAACTCGGCCACTGCTTCTTCCTGTACCGGTGGATCCCAAAGAATCCCTACAAGAGCTCCATTGGTCAATAAACGGAAGCTCAAATCCAAATCATCTGTAACGGTGTCTTCGTTAAAGCCACCACTGGCTTCCAAAACCGAACGCTTGATTAGCTGACCATTGCCTCGCAACTCGGCAACTCCACCACCCGTCAAACGGCCGGCTTGAATCACAGCATCCAGTGCCATTTCCATTGCTTGCGATCGTGTTAGCCAATTGCGGTCGGCATCAACTACCGCTTTACGCAGTTGAACTGCAGACCATCCACTATCCAAGGCATAAGGCATAACCATTTCTAGCAGGTCACCTTGCAACTGAGCGTCGGCGTCCAGCACCAGCAACCAGTCTCCCTTGAGTTGCGCTAGTGCGGCGTTCAGAGCACCAGATTTGCCACCACCGGCATCTCTAGACCGGTGAATCACATTTAAACGCGGATGACGATCCGCTAGGGAATCGAGTAAGGCAGGGGTGCGATCGAGGCTACCGTCGTCGACTACCCAGATGGAAAGACGATCAGCTGGGTAGCGCAGCTTTATGAGTCGCTCCACCAAACACGTGACAACTGTTTCTTCATCTCGCGCGGCTACAATCACATCGAGAGGAGGAACATCTCCTGGTTGCAAGGACGTAGGAGATACAATGGGACTCTGCGCAGCTGATCTACGCAATAGCTTGCCACGCAGTACTGTTCTCAGAGCATATCCGCCGAGTAACAGAGCAAGACTGATGGCAGGCCAAAGAGAACGAGCTGAGTCCAGCCAATGGGGTGATGCTCCAGCGCAGCCGCAGGCGAACAGAAATCCTGCAGACTTCACCCTGCGGTGATCATTAGTTGCAGCGTTTGAGGTCATGCACCGGTTTGGGTGGGCAGGACTCTAAGGGGACCGCACCACAGCAGGTAGCGGGCCGTAAACAGTCCCGGGATAATAGTGATGCAGTATCTGTTCTGTAGACCATCCTTGCCGTGCCAGGTCAATAGCCCCCGCCTGGGACAAACCTGCACCATGACCGAATCCACCACCACGTATCAGCCAACGTTCAGTGCCCTGTGGCTCAATTACAAACAGCGTGCTGGGCAAACGGCGAAGCGTGCGTCGAATATGGTCCAGCTCTAGTACCACAGGCTTCGCCCCATTAGCGCCAGCAATCTGCAAGGCCAAGACGCGGCCGCTCTCGCCTCGTCGTAGAACGTTCAACTGCAATGGCGATCTCAATAGTTCAACAGAAGCACCAATGGATTGGCGGATTTCGTCAGCAGTTAAGATTCGACTCCAACGAAACGACGGATGTTGTGCTCCATAGGCGCCTAGACTATCCAGCAATAAGGAAGATACCTGCTGAGGCCGTTGCAACGGCACGCGGTGGCGCTCTTGCCAACGGCTATCGCCGTCAGCAGCTGCTCTCAAGTAAGACTGGGGTTGCATGGCCCAGGCTTCAGAGCCCGCCGCTATTATGCCGCCATTTGTAGCATGATAAACAGCATTGATGGGTTGGCCTTCTCTACTTAAGAAATGTCCGCTTGTAGCTGCAATTGCCCGCTGTACATTTACTCCCGCCAAACGCGGGTCACTGTATACCTGGCACTGGGTGTCGCTGCAAAGATGATAGCCATCGGTTTGGAAGCGGTGGCAATTAGCCAAAGCCCACGTACGGGCAAGCACTGCCTGGGCTTGCAATGCTGCTATTGGTGATGAGGCTCCAATTTCGTTGGGCACTACCCCCTTGAGGTAGCGCTCTATGGGAACTTC